>NZ_RZQL01000122.1 GCF_003997935.1 Mesorhizobium sp. M7A.F.Ca.US.006.01.1.1 | reverse complement strand
GTCATCCGCCCTTCCCGCCCGCCGCTCCTTCCGCACCGTGCGCACACATTCGCGCGGTAAGCTCGATCTGCGCCGGTCGCTGCGGGAAATCGTCAGCGCCGATGGCGACGTGCCCTCGCCGCTGCTGCGCCGCCGCCAGACCGTCCCGCGCAAGCTGCTGCTGCTGATCGACGTGTCCGGCTCGATGAAACTGCACACCGCGGACTATCTGAGGCTGGCGCATGCCGCCGTGCAAGGCGCGGACCGTGCCGAGATCTTCACCTTCGGCACGCGGCTGACCCGCATCACCACGGCTTTGCGCATCCGCGACCGCGACCAGGCGCTGGCTCGTGCCGCGGCCCAGGTCGACGATTGGGACGGCGGCACCCGCATGGGACCGACGCTGCTCGCTTTCCTCTCGGTGCCGCGCTTCTCCGCCTTCGCGCGCGGTGCCACAATCGTCATCCTGTCCGACGCGCTGGAGCGCGGCGATCACGGCGAGCTGGAGACGGCCATGCGGCGGCTGAGCGCCCGCGCTTTCCGGCTGTCGCTGGCCACACCGCTAGCCGGCGACCCGCGCTTCCGGCCGGCAACGGCGGCACTGCGCGCCATCCTCCCCGCGCTCGACGATCTGGTCGACGGCTCATCGCTCTCCGGTCTAACCGATTTCATCCTGTCGCTCGCCCGCCCTGCTCCGGCGGCGGTGGCAATCTGGAAAAGGGTTTCATGATGCAGAAAACCATCGACGCGCATTTCCACATCTGGCGCCAGAAGGACCAGCCCTGGCTGGTCGGACCGATGGTGCCACGCATCTTCGGCCCCTACGAGCCGATCCGGCGCGACTACCCGATCGAGGAATTTTTGGCTGACCAGCAAGGCGCCGGTGTCGAGAAAGCCGTGTATGTCCAGACCAATTGGGCCAAGGAGGATTTCGAAAAGGAAGTCGCCTTCCTGCAGAAGACCGCTGATGAGACCGGCTGGCCGCATGCCATCGTCGGCTACACTGACATGACCGTCGACGACATCAGGCCCCAGATCGATCGCTTGAAAAAATATCCGCTGCTGCGCGGCGTGCGCATGCAGCTGCATTGGCACGAAACGCCGGCCTTCCGTTTCGCCGCCTCGGCCGACCAGGTGATCGACCCGAAGGTGCGCGCCAATGTGGCACGGCTCAAGGATTATGGCCTGTCCTTCGACCTGCAGCTCTTCCCCGCCCAGATGAAGGACGGCCTGACGCTGGTCGGCGAGAACCCCGAAACGAATTTCATCCTCACCCATGCCGGCATGCTGACCGGCATGGAACCGGAGACCACCGAAGCCTGGAAGGAAGGCCTGCGCACGCTCTCGACGGCGCCCAATTTCTACGCCAAGCTCTCCGGCCTCGGCACCTTCGTCCACCGCAACGATCCCCTGCTGATCGCCTACATCGTCGACAACGCGATCGACATCCTTGGCGCCGACCATTTGATGTTCGGCTCGAACTTCCCGATCGAGAAATTGTGGACCAGCCACGCCGAGCTGATCAAGGCGCACCGCGACGCGGTGGCCAGGCATGGTGCGGCGGCGGAGGCGGAAATCTTCTGGAACACGGCGGAGAAGGTTTACCGGCCGATGTGACGCCTCACTTCACCTCGAACTGCGGATCGACCGGGATCTGCATCGCCGTCACCAGATGGTTGGTCTGGCCGGCGAGCCCGATGATCGACACCAGCTCGCCATGCTGCGCATCGGTCATGCCTTTCGCCCGCGCTGCCGCCGTGTGCGAGTGGACGCAGTAAGAGCAGCCATTGGCGGTCGACACCGCGATGTAAATCATCTCCTTGGTCAGCGGATCGATGGCGCTGTCGGCGACCATCACCACCTTCAACTGTTCCCAGATCCGCTTCAGCGCCGGAGGATCATTGGCCAGCCCGCGCCAGAAATTGTTGACGAAATCGGATTTGCGCGTCGCGCGGATGTCGTCGAACACGGCTTTCACGGCCGGGATCTTTTCGACCTCGGCGTCGCTGAGGAGTTTTGTGGTGGCCATGATTTTTTCCCTTCGTTGAATCGTTGGATCAGGTTGCTGATTCAGGCCTTGAGCAAAGGCGGCTAACCGGCTTTTCCGATTCAGTTTTCGATGCGGAATGGGATAGAGCCATGGCGATTGGCCGAAGCATCTCAGCTTCGTCATCCACAGGCGAAGCAGGCGCGAAGCGCCGTCGCGGAGACCCGAGGATCCATTCCGCGACGTCAGCCGTGGAGTGCAGCGGCGAAGAATCCTGCACCGCTGCAACGCTCGGGAGTCCCGGCATGGATCCTCGGGTCTGCGCTGCGTCGCTACGCTCCTTGCTCCGCCCGTGGATGACGAAATGACGGGCGCCTCGGCTAATCTCCACAGTGTTCGAGCCAGCGGCACGCCCATTCGCTTCCTGCTCAAGCACCCTAGTGAACTGCGGCGTACATAATCTTCTCCTCCGTGGCCTCGGCCGGCGAAAACTCCTCGACGATGCGGCCCTGGCGGCAGACCAGGATGCGGTCGGACAGGTTCATGATCTCTGGCAGGTAGGACGAGATGACAACGACGGCGAGGCCCTCATCGGCCAGCCGGTTGATGATCTGGTGGATTTCGGCGATTGCGCCGACATCCACGCCGCGTGTCGGCTCGTCGAAGATGACGATGCGCGGCTGCTGCACCAGTCCCTTGCCGATCACTACCTTCTGCTGGTTGCCGCCGGACAGTTCGACCACGCGCGCATTGTCGTTGATTGCCTTGATGTTCAGCGTCTTCGTCCATTCGGCCGACAGCGCGCGCATCTCCTGCGCATTGATCACCCAGGCCTTTTCGCGGCCGGCCGCCAGCAGTCCGCCGAACAGGTTCTCGGCAATGCCCATCGTCTCGAAGATGCCCTCGCTCTTGCGGTCCTCGGTGACGTAGACGATGCCGTCGGCCACCGCTTCGCTCGGCACGAGATAGCGCACCGGCCTGTCGTCGAGCTCGATGGCGCCGCCGCGCCGGAAGTCGCGCTTGTAGATGCCGGAGACGATCTTGAAGGTTTCGGTGCGGCCGGAGCCGATCAGCCCGAACACGCCGGTGATCTGGCCCTCGAAGATCGAGAAGGACGTGTTGCGCACGACATTGCTCATCGAGATATCCTGCACCGACAGCACCTTCTTGCCCGCCTTGCGCAGCTTTGCCTCGTCGCGCTGGCGGTAGATCTGCCCCGACAAAGTGCGCCCGACCATGGCGGCGACGATCCGGTCGCGGTCGAAGGCGGACGTATCGTCGGTGATGACCAGTTCGCCGTCGCGCAGGATGGTGATGCGGTCGGCAATATCGAGCGCCTCTTCCAGCGCATGGCTGATGAAGACGATCGACACGCCGCTCGCCTTCAGTCGTCGGATCAGCGCGAAGAAATGCCGTTTCTCCTCCGGCGTCAGCGTCGCCGTCGGCTCGTCGAAGATGATGATCTCGGCATTGTGGTGCACGGCCCGCGCGATCTCGACCATCTGCCGCTTGGCCGCACCCAGCGTCGCTACCATGGCGTTCGGGTCGACGGGAAAGTTCAGCGATTGCAGGAATTGTTGGGCCGAAATGTAGGTGCCGCGCAGCCGGTTGAGGAACTTTTCGGTGCCGAGATAAAGGTTCTGCGCCACCGTCATCGACGGCACCAGGCTGGTCTCCTGGAACACCATGGCGATGCCGGCTTCCAGTGCTGCGTGCGGCGAGGCGTAGGCGATCTCTTGTCCCTTGTGGAACATCTTGCCCGAAGTGGCGTCGACCACGCCGGCGATGATCTTGGTCAGCGTCGATTTGCCCGCGCCGTTCTCGCCGAGCAGTGCATGGATCTCACCCTTGCGCAGGTCGAAGCTGACATTCTTCACCGCAGGCACGCCGCGGTAGTTCTTGGTGACGTTTTCCAGGCGAACGATCGGTTCCATCAGAAACCTCCCGAAGCGAGGTCGATGTCCAGCACACAGTCGCCGCCCCTGGAGGCGATGAACAGGCTGCCGCCCTTTTCTACGACACTGCAAATGCCGTGGCGCGTGCCGTTGGCGCGGCTGTGCAGGCTGAATTGCGGCTGCATCTTCTGGTCGAGCCTGACCACCAGCCCGTAGGAGCGGCTCGGCGACCACGGCTTGTGGATGCCCATGGTGCGGATCCCGCCGCATTGCAGCGGCTCGAGGAAGCTGCGGCTGGAGGCCAGTGCAGGCGCGATCCAGTAGGCGGGCGGCACCTGGCTCAGCATGTCCTGCCGGTAGTGCGTTTCCTGCAGCACGAATTCGATCAGCCGGTTGCGCGGTGCAAACAAGGTCAGCCATGCCCCGCCATCGGCGGAGTGCGACAGCCGCGCGGGATAACCGGGTAGATGCGTCAACACCGTCGAGCGGCTGCCTGTCGCGCCATCGAAACGCACCAACTGATGACGCCAGCTTTCGCTCACCAGCACATCCCTGCCTGCGGGATGCAGCCCATAGGGAAAGGCAATGTCGCCGGCCACCTTGCGAAATTCCGCGCCTCCCGGCTCCCGCTTCCAGAGCGAGCCGGAGGCCCCCTTCTTCATCAGGTCGGCGGCCCATTGCGATGGAGCATGCTCGGCCGATCCGTTAGCCAGCCACAGCGTGCCGTCATCCGCGTAGGAAAGCGCCGTGATGCAGCGGATCCCGGCCGGCAGCGAAACGTCCTTGCCTGATATCAGCAACTTGCCGCTTTCCAGCCCTACCGTCAGTTCGCCGGATGGCGAGAGCGCCAGCGTAGTGATGAGAGACGGGAAAGTTCCGACAACCTTGGGCTCGGTTCCAGCAGCAATCGAATAGATTGCGTTGCCGCTGGAGACCAACAGCCTGTCACCGGTAACCAACAGATTGTCCGGCTCCGTCAATTCAGCGAAAGGCGGCGCATCATCCAGCCGCGTATTGGGGCGAAAAGCGCCGTCGAGCGGCGGGATGGTCACCGCCTTACCGCGAAACAGGTCCAGCACAGGATCGAGGATCATGGCTTTGCCCCCCAATAGGAAGCGGGGCTGGTCCAGTTCGGATCCGCGCCAGCGATCTTGTAGCGGCCGATGCGGTTGTTGAGGATGCCGCCGACGAACAGATATCCTTTGTGCTCGCGCATCGAGGTGACCATCGGGTGCGCGCCGCCGGTGAGATCGCCCATCGCCTCGACGATGCCGCCCTTTTCGTTGAACTTCACCACGCCGCCAGTGTTGATGTTGGGGAACAGCCATTCGTCCTGCGGCAGCCGGCGCGTCATACGCTTGCGCATGTCGGGATGGCGCAGCGACAGGTCGAAGCTCGGCGTGCGCATGCCGAGCCATGCCATCCAGTAATTGCCGTCGGAGGCGCGGTTGATGTTGTCGGGATAGCCCGGCATGTCGCGGATGACGCATTCTGCGGTGCCGGCCTTCGGTCCTTCCAGCCAGTAGCGATGCACGCGACAGGCCCAGCTTTCGGCGAAGAACAGCGACTTGCCGTCATGCGCCATGCACACGCCATTAGTGTAGCGGTAGCCGTCGAGCAGCGTCTTCGTCGAGCCGTCCTTCGGGTCGTAGACCAGCAGCCGCCCGGTGGCGCGGTTCTCGATCGAGTCCAGCGCCCAATCGTGAGCGTCATATCGCTTAGTTGAATCCGTAAAATAGATGCGGCCGTCAGGTGCGATGTCGCAGTCGTTGGGGTCACGCAGCCGCGCATCGTCGACGATCGAGGTCCAGGAGCGCGACGTTTCGGCCGACAGGCGTTTGACCTCCCGATCCGGCGAGACTGAGTAGAGCCCCATGGCGCCGACGCAGCTGATCAGATCGCCCGATTTGTCGAAGGCGAGACCGAGCGGAAAGCCGCCAATATGGGCAAACACTTCCGATTTGACATAGTCCGGCGCGAAGAAACGGACGATCTCGCCATGACGCGTGCCGCAATAGAGATTGTCGTCGCGGTCGAGGATGACGTCTTCCGGCCCCTCCAGCTCGCCAAGCCCGATATGCTCGGCGGCCGACAGCCTGTTGTCGAGCTCGTATGATGTGCCCGAGCCGGGTGCGGCCGATTGCGTCTCGCCCATCTTGAGATAGACCGGTGCGACATAGACCTCGTTCAGCACCTTGTGCCGGTTCTTCAGCCAGCGGATGTCAATGGTCACCGCCACCGCCAGCATGATGCCCAGCACCATCTGGTTGGTGCCGGTGCCATAGCCCAGCCGGATCAGCCCATTGGTCATGGTCAGCACGATGATGGCGCCCATCAGCCCCTTGATCACCGAGCCACGGCCGCCGCCGAGGCTGACGCCGCCGACCACCGCCGCCGTCAGCGCCATGATCTCGAGGTTGAGGCCGGTACCCGGCCCTGCCCCGCTCAACCGGCAAGCGATGAGGAAGCCGCCGATCGAGGCGCAGAAGCCGGAAAAAACATAGGTCATGAACACGGTGCGGCGCACGCGGATGCCGGCATTGTGCGCCGAGCGCCTGGAACCGCCGACCGCCAGCACATGCCAGCCCGGCCGCGAGCGGGTCAGCGCGATGTGGGTGATGATGGCCAGGATGATCGCCAGCCACACCGAGACGGAGAGGCCCCAGAAGGTGCTGTCGCCGATGAAGTCGAGCACATCCGATGTCGCGGTCGAGAGCTGGACATCGGCGGCGTAGGTAGTGACCAGGATGTCGAACAGCGCCCGGCCGAAGATGAAGGTCACCAGCGTGGTCAGAAAGGCGCGCAGCCTGAGATAGCCGACGAGGTAGCCGTTGATGGCGCCGAAGATGAGACCGGTGGCCAGCGACGCAGCCAGCGCCAGCCAGATCGACTGTTCGAGGATGAAGAAGACATAGACGGCGGAAAAGCAGGACAGCGCGAAGATCGAGCCGACCGACAGATCGATGCCGCCACCCAGCATCACCACCGTCATGCCGGTGACGACCATCGAGAACTCGCCAAGCTGGCGGGTCGATTCCTGCAAAGCGGTCAGCTTGAAGAAACCGGGAATGACCGAGCCGAAAGTTGCCAGCGTCGCTACCAGTGCCAGGAACGGAATGGCGTTGTCGGTCCAGCGTTTGGTCAGGATCTCGCCGACGACATGGTCGGGCACGAGATTGTAGCGCCAGGACTGGAGGCGTTCGCGAAAGGACATCGGCTGCTGCTATTCCATGAGAGGACGAGGTGACCGGATCCTTCCGGCCACCTCGTTGATACTTCAGTCGAAAAAATGCGGCTTACTTTGCCGCCGCCGCTTGCGCCTGCAGCGCCTTCAGGTCCCAGCAGCTGTCGGGCTTCAGGTCGGCCTTGGTCGTCGCCTTCTCCAGCGTGTAGATATAGGTGTGCGACGTACCGGCCGGCTGGCCGCTCTGCAGCAGGAACTTGATGATGGCGTTCATGTCGCCCGACTGGCGGGCAAGATCGGTCATCACCACGGCGCCATAGGTGCCGTCCTGCAGCTTGTCGCAGTCGGCCGCCTTTTCGCCGCCGCCGGTGGTCACCAGGAACACCTTGCCGTCGAGCTTGGCATCGCGGATCGCGGCGGAGGCGCCGGTGGCGTCACCATCCCAGAAATCGATGATGGCGCAGATGTCCGGGTTCTGCTGCAGCATTGTCGTCGTCACGTTGCGCGAGGTCGTCGCATCCCAGTTTGAATCGGGCTTTGCCACCACCTTGAAGTCGGGATGCTTTTCCAGCACCTTCATGATGCCGGCATACTGGTAAAGGCTGGACGAGTTCGCCTGGTCACCTTGCACCAAGCCGATCTTCTTCGACGAGTTTTCGCCGCAGCCTTTGATCGCGGCTTCCGCCTCAAGCTGGCCAAGCCGATCCCAGTCGCTGCCGATGAAGGCGTCGGCCGGGAAGTTGGCGGGATTGTCGACCAAGATGACATAGGTGCCGGCGGCCTGCGCCTTCTTCATCAGCTTGGAGTAGGAGTTGAGGTCCGGCGCGTGGATGATCAGCACATCCGGCCTGGTGTCCGACGAGATGGCGTCGGTGATCGCCTGCGCGCCGGCGTCGACGACCCAGTTCGGATCGCGCGTCTCGAACACGCCACCCCATGCCTCGACTTCGGTCTTCAGATAGTGCGCCCAGCCCTGCGCCAGGTCGAAGCCCATCGCTAGCGGTACCAGCATCACGCGCTTGCCCTTGAGCGCCTGCGCGTAAGCCGCCGGGCCGGGATCGTCGGCGGCGAAGGTGGGCGCCACGAAGGCCGTGACGGCAAGCGCCGTGGCAGCTGCCATGAGTGTTCTGATCAGTTTCATGTCACATCCTCTGGTTTGGTTTTGTTATCAGCGGCCGGCCCCAACCGTCCGCTGCAGTTCAGGTACTAAATATCGCCCTGCTGGGCGGTCTGCTCGTCACGTGGATTGATGATGCCGTCGACGATGATGGCGCCGAGCAGGATCGCGGCCTTGATCAGGTTCTGGTAGAGCAGCGGAATGTCGATGATGGTCATGGCGTTGAGCAGGATGCCGATCAGTGCCGCACCGACCAGCACGTTGCGCACCCCGCCGCGCCCGCCGGACAGGCCGATGCCGCCGATCACCGCCACCAGCACGATATCGTAGAGCAGCGTTGAGTTGACGACCCGGGTGTTGATCGAATGCAGGCTCGCCGCCGTCAGCAGGCCGGCGACCAGTGCGACCAGGGCGGAGAGCACATAGCGCAGCACCAGCATCGGCCGCACCGGAATGCCGATGTTGCGGGCGGCGACCGGATTGTCGCCGGCGAAATAGATGTAGCGGCCCCATTTGGTGTAGCGCAGGAACAGGAAGAACAGGAAGGCCAGCCCCGCGAACACGAACACCTCGATGGGAATGTCGAGGAAGCGCAAGCCGCCGAGCAACTCGACCCAATGGCCCTGCGGCACCGGCACGGCATCCTGCGTGATCAGTTGCGAGCGCACATAGCCGAAGACGAAGGAGCCTGTCGCCAGCGTCACGAAGATCGCCGGCACGTCGGCATAGGCGACGAGAAAGCCATTGAGCAGGCCGATGGCCAGCGCACCGGCCAGCACATAGGCAAAGGCCAGCCCGTCCGGCGTCCCCGAATTCAGCAGTTGCAGGTACCAGGCGACCGACATCGCCATGATAGCGACGGCGGAGAGGTCGATGCCGCGGCCGATGATGACGACGGCCATGCCGAGCGCAAGGATGCCCAGCACCGACACGGAGCGAACGATGGCGACGAGATTGTTGGGGTCGATGAAACCCGGCAGGCCTATGGCCGCTGCAACGAACAGCACCACGGCGATGGCAAAGACAATGCCCTCCTGATTCAGGCTCCTGAAATACGGCCAGCCGATCGTGTTCATGTCTGCGTTTGCCCCGATGGCAGCGCTGCCATCCCTGGGAAAGAACGCTAATCGGCCCAACGCCGGTTCGTCAAATGAATCCGCGCTCGGAACCCAGGCCGGCAGCGATATTTACCGAGTGGACGCATCGATTGCCGAAGCTGGCGCAATGCATGGAAAACTCTGCGCTTTTGGCAATTGGTTGCGTCATTGCCGCCACTCGCGAAAGCGCTGCACCAAGGCGAAAGGACGAGACGGAATTTATCTCCGCGTCAGGCGGAAAAATCGATCTCAATTTCCCGGCGTATGGCCGGAAACCTCCGCGCCCGCACCTGGCGGCAGCACGAGAAAACGCAACGCCGCCACCAGCCCGATGGCGCCGATCGCCAGGAAGGCTACTCGAAAATCGACGAGGTCGAGAGCGGGACGATCCCTGACGATCTGCGACAAATTGAGGATCGCCGCCGCCACCGCGACGCCGAACAGCATCGCCACCTGCTGCAGCATCGAGGACAGCGTTGCTGCCGAGCTGCGTTGAACCGCATCGATGTCGGCGAAGGCCAGTGTGTTGAGAGCGGTGAACTGCATCGAGCGCGTCAGACCGGCAATCAGCATCAGCGCCACCACCAGCGCTTGCGGCGTCTGCGGCGAGATCGCTCCGCAAGCCATGATCGAGGCCGAGGCGATGATGCCGTTGACGACCATCACCGAGCGGAAACCGAAACGCCGCAGCGTTGGCGTCGTCACCGTCTTCATGCCGAGATTGCCGAGGAAATAGGCCAGGATCATCAAGCCGGCATCGACGGGCGAGAGGCCAAAGCCGACCTGGAACAGCAGCGGCAACAGGAATGGCGTGGCGTTGATCGCCACCCGGAAAATGGTGCCCGCGGCGAGCGTCGAGATGGCAAAGGTCAGCACCTTGAACGAGGAGAGATCGAGCAGCGGATGCGAGGCGCGCCTGAGATGCCGCACCGCCAGCCAGCCGATGACGATGCCGGCGACGATGAGCAACACAGTTGGCAGCCCGCCGTCCTCGGGATGAGCGATGCGTTCGAGACCATAAAGCAGCAAGGCAAGTCCCGCCGATGTCAGGAAAAAACCCGGCCAGTCGAGCGGCTTGGGATCGGCCTCACGGTCGCCCGGAATGAAGCGGGCGACCAGCGCCAACCCGATCACGCCGAGCGGTATGTTGATGAAGAAATTCCAGTGCCAGGACAGATAGGTGGTGATGAAGCCGCCGAGCACCGGCCCGACCACCGGCGCAAACAGTGCTGGCCAGGTGATCAGCGCCGTGGCGTTGAGCAGTTCGGATTTCGACGCATTGCGCAGGACGAGAATGCGCCCGACCGGCGTCATCAGCGCGCTGCCGAGCCCTTGCACGACACGGGCGGCGACGAACTGGGTCAGGGTTTGCGAGAGGCCGCAGGCGAGCGAAGCCAATGTGAACAGGACGATCGCCAGCAGGAAGATGTTGCGCGCCCCGAACCGGTCGGCGAGCCAGCCCGACAGCGGCACGAACACCGCCATGGTCAGCATGTAGACGGTGATGCCGATGCTCATCGCCACCGGCGACACGCCGAAGGAGGCACCCATCTGCGGCAGCGATGTCGAGATGATCGTCGAATCCAGCAACTGCATGAAGAAGGCGATGGCCACGATCAGCGCCACGCGCCGCGCATTGGTGGCCGTTTCGGATAAGGTTGCGGTCTCGGGAATGGCAGTCATGACGGAACCGGTTTGAACAGCATTTGGCCGGCCGCGTCCAGAGTTGTCGCTACAAACTTTCGTGTCGCTTCGGGGCCTGCTATGGGATGAACGGGGTGGCCGAGGAAAGTGTGCGCGTAACATGAAGCCCATCTACATCGACTACCTCAATGCCCTCGACATCGACGCCCTTGCCATGACCGATGGCGAAATCATCGCCGCCGTCGAGGCTGGCCTGGTTGCGCAAGGCAAGGGCCAGACAGTGATCGAACCGCGCGTCCATCTCGAGCCGGATCCGTCCTTCCACGGCCATTTCAATGTGCTGCGCGGCTACGTCGCGCCGCTCGACACCGCCGGCGTCAAGATCGTCGGCGACTATGTCGACAACTACCTGCATGGCCTCCCTTCCGAATTCGGCATCCTCAACCTGTTCGACCCGCGCACTGGCGCGCCGCGCGCCATCCTCGACGCCACCGTCATCACCGACATGCGAACAGGCGCCGTCACCGCCATCGGCGCCAAGCATCTGGCGCGCAGGAATTCGAAGGTGCTGGCTCATATCGGCGCGCGCGGCACCGCCTACTGGAATGTGCGCCTGCTCGACCATCTCTTCGATTTCGACGAGATCCGCGTCCATTCGCGCCGCCCGGAAAGCCGCGACGGTTTTGCTGCCAAACTGTCCGCCGATCTCGGCAAGACGGTGACTGCGGTGGCCGACTGGAAGAGCTGCATCGAGGGCGCCGACATCGTCGTCGAGGCCTCGCGGCTGCCGGAGCCGCAGCCGTTGCTGAAGACCGAATGGATCAAGCCGGGCGCACTGGTCGTGCCCTACGGCACGATGAGCGCGGTCGAACTGTCGCTGACCGACATCATGCAGAAAATGGTCGTCGACGATTGGGGCCAGTGCAAGGGCGGCAAGTTCGGCTCGCTGCGCGCCCATGTCGAGACCGGGCGGCTGAGCGAGAAGACGCTGCATGCCGAGCTCGGCCAGATCGCCGCCGGTCTGAAAGTCGGGCGAGAAAGCGACGACGAAACGATCCTGTTCTGGCATCGCGGCCTGTCCTTGTCCGACATCGCGTTGGGCAAGGCGATGCTGGCCAAGGCGCAGGCCCAAGGCATCGGCCAGAGGCTGCGCTTCGCATGACCGCGCTCGTCCTCACCGGAACCGGCGTCGGCGCTAGCGATGTCGCTGCAATCGCCCGCGCTGGGCGCAAGGTGGAGATCGGACCCGATGTCATCGGCAGGCTAGAGAAGGCACGAAAAGTGCTCGACCAGGCCGCCGCGTCCGGCCAGCAGATCTATGGCCTGAACACCGGGCTCGGCGCAAATCTCGGCACGTCAGTGGAAGGCGATGCCAGCGCCTTCCAGCGCCAGTTGCTGGAGGGACGCAGCGGCGCGGTCGGCGAAGCGCTGCCGGTCGAGGCCGTGCGGGCAACCATGGTCGCGCGTGCAGCGATGCTGTCAGCCGGAGGCTCCGGCCTTTCGCCTTCCGTCTTCGTCGCTTTGGTCGACGCCCTCAATGCCGGCGTCCATCCCGTCATGCCATCGCTCGGCTCGATCGGCGCCGGCGATCTGGTATTGATGACAGCATTCGCCCGCATGCTCACCGGCGAAGGCGAAGCCGACTATCAGGGCCGTCGCATGTCGGCGGCCAAGGCGCTGATGATGGCGCGCCTCGCCCCCATCAGCCTGGCGCCGAAGGACGGGCTGTCGCTGATCAATGCCTCGGCGGTGTCCGCCGGCTACGGCGCACTTGCGGTGACGGATGTGCTGTCCGCCCTTGCCCAGCAACAGCAGGCCGGGGCTCTAACCATGGAAGGTTTTGCTGCCAACCGCACCATCCTCGACCCGCGCCTGCATATGGCGCGACCGGCGGCCGGCCAGCAGGAAGCAGCCAAGGTGCTGCACGATCTGCTCGCCCGAGACGAGGCGCCGGCGCCGACCACCTTGCAGGACCCGCTGTCGATCCGCTGCATGCCGTCGATCCATGGCGCGCTGGTCGAGGCGGTCGGCCAGGCGAGACAGGCTGTCGAGATCGAACTCAACGCCGCCGCCGACAATCCGCTGGTGCTGGGCAATGACGAACTGGTGCTGTCGACCGGCAATTTCCACACAGCGTCGCTGGCGCTCGCCTTCGAGACGCTCGGCCTGGCGATCGCCCAATGTGCCGCGGCCAGCGCCGCGCGCTTCATCCAGCTCACCGGTTCGGGCCGCAATGGCCTGCCGAAATATCTGTCGCCGGTCGGCGGCGCCTCGGCCGGCTTCGTACCGTTGCAGAAGACGGTGACGTCGATCCTGGCCGCCATCCGCCACAAGGCCAATCCGGTGATGCTCGACTTTCTTCCGGTTTCGGAAGGCGTCGAGGATCACGCCACGCAGACACCTCTGGCGGTTGCGAAATGCGCCGGGATGATCGAGCTGTGGCGGCGAACTGATGGCGGCGGCACAGGCCATCGACCTGCGCGACGGCCTCACATTGGCGCCGCGCACATCAGCACTTCACGCGGCGATACGCGCTCTCGTCCCCATGCTGAAAGAGGACCGGCCGCTCGGCATCGACGCCGAGGCGCTCTACGCCGCGCTCGCCGGCGGCAGTTGGCCGGCCTGACGCGGCTTCTCAGAAGACGACGGTCTTGTGGCCGTTGAGCATGACGCGGGCTTCGAGATGCAGCTTGACGGCGCGCGCCAGCACCCGGCTTTCGATGTCGCGCCCGACAGCGACGAAATCCTCGGCGCTCATCGCATGGGTGACGCGTTCGGTCTCCTGATCGATGATCGGGCCCTCGTCGAGGTCGGAGGTGACGTAATGCGCTGTCGCACCGATCAGCTTGACGCCGCGGTCGAAGGCCTGGTGATAGGGCTTGGCGCCCTTGAAGCTCGGCAGGAACGAATGGTGGATGTTGATCGCCCGCCCGAACAGCCGGTCCGACAGGCCTTTCGAGAAGACCTGCATGTAGCGCGCCAGGATGACCAGTTCGGCCCCCGTCCGCTGCACCAGGTCCAGCAGCTTCTGTTCCTGTTCGGCCTTGTTCTCCTTGGTGGTCGGCCAATGGTGGTAGGGAATGCCCTCCAGCTCGGCGAAGCGGCGGGCATCCTCGTGGTTGGAGACCACGGCTGCAACCTCCGCGTTCAGCCAGCCGACCCTGATCTGGTACAGCAGATGGAGAAGCGCGTGGTCGAACTTGGAGACCATGACGATGATCTTCGGGCGGCGTCCCTGATCGACCAGCGCGGTTTTCATGCCGAAGCGGTCGACGCTCGATTTCAAGGCCCGCTCCAGGCTGTCCCTGGTCGAGCCTGGCGGGCTGATGAAGGCGATCCGCATGAAAAAGCGATTGGTCTGCCGGTCCCAGAACTGGCTGCTTTCGGCGATGTTGGCGCCGTTCGCGGCAAGCTCCGCAGTGACGGCGGCGACGATCCCCGGCCGATCCTCGCAGGAAAGCGTGAGAATATGAACCGGCGCGGCCTCGTCCGTCGCATCATTGCCTTGAGATTTCACGCCCCGTCGACCCTCTTCATGAACAGGCTGAGTTCAGCCGGATCCATATGCACCACATGCTTGTCTTCGGGATAGGCGAGACTGTTCACGTCGGCAACATATTCCGAAAACGCGGCGATACGCTCGGCCTGCAAACGATCATATTCGGCAGCGAAGTTGCGATAGACCTTGGAGTGGCGGGGCATGTGGCCACGGTTCTGCCCGAGGATGTCGTCGGCGAACAGATATTGCGCGTCGCAACCGGTGCCCGCTCCCATCGACAGCATGATCAGCGACGTCCGCTCCGAGATCGCCTTGGCCACCTCGACCGGCACCACTTGGATTCCGCCGCCGATGGCGCCTGCAGTCTCCAGCTGCTTCACCGCCGCGAAGACCTCCATGGCGGTGTCGGCGGTCTTACCGACCGCCTTGAAGCCGCCAGTCCAGGTCGCGCGGGAAGGAATGAGGCCAACATGGCCGATCACCGGGATATTGTCATCGGCCATCCGTTTGATCGTGGCGTAGCCGGCGCTGCAATAGACCGCGTCGGCGCCAGCCTTGTAGAGCCGGAAGGCCCAGCGCACGAAATCGTCCGATGTGCCGATCTCGTAGAAATTGTCGCCCGGCATGGTGAACAGGCTGGGTGCGGCGTCGCGGTATTGCGGGTTGAGCACCAGTTCGGGCGGCACCGAGACGATGTCGACCCCCGCGCGCTCCGCGGCCTCTGCCTCGTCCATCGTCAGCACGCGCAACATGGTCAGCTGACGCTTGCCTTTCATGGCGCGCAAATCCGCCACCGTCGGTCTTCTTCGGCTCATCAAAAGGGTTCCCTCAGTTGCATTCGGCGGCAGGTCAGCCGATCTGGATCATCACTTTGCCAGCCTCGACCTTCACCGGATAGGTGGCGAGATTGACGCATACCGGTGCGCCCCGGGCCACACCCGTCTTGTAGTTGAAGCGGCCATTGTGCTTGGGGCATTCGATGATGTCGTCCATCACCAGCCCATCGGCCAGGTGCGCCTTCTCATGCGTGCAGTATCCGTCGGTTGCGAAGTACTCGTCATCGGGACTGCGATAGATGGCGAAGGTACGGCCGCCATGATCGAAGCGGATGACATCCTCTTCCTCGACATCGTCGACGCCGCACGCTTCAACCCAGTCGACCATCTGCTTCTCCCCTATTCCGCCGCCGCCGGGACGGTCAGCGCATGGAACTCGTCCCGGTACGGCCTGGCCGTCGGCGGCAATTCACGCTTGAGAAAATAGTCCTCGTACTGAAGCTGCTTCAGCAGCACCGGCCAGACCTCGCGATAGGCATGCCACATCGAAGGGTTCGGCTCGGGCAGATCGTGCTTGATCAATTCGTGCAGCCTCGGCAGCGCGTGATAGGGCACCATCGGGAACATGTGATGCTCGACATGGTAGTTCATGTTCCAGTAGATGAAGCGGCTGATCGGGTTCATGTAGACGGTGCGCGTGTTCAGCCGGTGGTCGGTGACATTATCGGCCAGGCCGATATGCTGCAGCAGGCCGGTCAGCACCATGTGCCAGCTGCCGTAGAGGCGCGGCAGGCCGATCAGCACCAGCGGCAGGAACGACCACAGATAAAGCGCCAGCCCGATCGCCGCGACATAGATGGCCACATGCCAGCGCGCGGCTGTGACCACCTTGTGAAGCTCCATCTCGGGAATAAAGCTTTTCTCGTCGGGCGAGATGCTGCCGAACGCATTGCGCACCAGCGTCGGCAGCGAATAGCGGAAATCGAGAATGCCGGTGAAGGCG
The DNA here is from genome assembly GCF_003997935.1 of Mesorhizobium sp. M7A.F.Ca.US.006.01.1.1. GTDB lineage: Bacteria > Pseudomonadota > Alphaproteobacteria > Rhizobiales > Rhizobiaceae > Mesorhizobium. The sequence goes on along the minus strand of NZ_RZQL01000122.1, from coordinate 4,163 downwards.
AGTGCGGCGCGCAGCAGGTCCGGCGGACGCATCACCGCGATCTCGGCGTCGCGGCCGACGATAATCGTGTCGGTGTGATGGCGGGCATGGCTCCAGCGCCAGGTCACCGGGTTGCGCATCAGCATGAAGCTGGCGATCTGGTAGACGGCATCGTTCATCCAGCGCGTACGGAAGGCTGTGCCGTGGCCGCACTCGTGCCAACGCGAGTCGCTGGACGAGCCATAGAGCACGCCATAGACGAGCAGGAACGGCACCACCCACCACGTCCCCCAGAACCAGGCGATCCCGGCGGCGGAACCCAATATGGCAACGATCCAGATGATCGTGTCGCGGATCGCCGGCCCATCCGAGCGTTGCATCAGCTCTTTCATCGCCTTGCGCGGCACATCGGTGTGGTACCACTCGGCCGAGGCCAGCCCGGTCTCGATCGCGATGCGCGTGCTTTCCCCGACCAGGCTGTAGTCGCGCTTTTTCTCCATCACATCGACCTCCGATTTCCGGCCCGCCAGCCGGAGCATTCGTTTCGCATCATGCCCTGTCCGCCAATCCCGGAAAATTGCCCGACGGCACAGGATAATCCTGTTGCGGCTGCCTGGCGATCGACGCGATCTTTGCTTCGGCCGCCGCGATCGCGCCGGCGCCGTCGAGCACTCGGAACACCGCGTCGTAAGAACGGCTTTCGCCATGCTCCAGCCAGATCATCTCGCCACGCTCGCGCGCCGCGAGATTGCCCAAGACATGGTGTGTCGAGGGTTCGATGCCCAGCGCATACTGCCCCGCCTGGAAATTCTGCCATTGATAGGCGCAAGGCAGCTGGTCCTTGCGCGTCACCACTTCGAAGCCGAGGCCAAGACGGTCGTTGACCACCGCCACAGGCACTTCGCCTGCGCCGTCCGCCGCCATCTCATGCTGCCAAACCTGCTCGCTGAAGCCCAGTCGCGGCGCCGGAACGGTGCGGTAACCGACCTTCTGCGCCTCGTAGCGTTCGCCTACATGGCCGGCCCAGACAACGTCACGGATCGGTGCCAGATAGCGCGAACCCTCGTCGAGCAAGGGGTGGCTGACATTGACGTGGTAGAAATACATGTGCGGCGTGAGATTGAAGCCATGGTTGACGATGCGGTCCGACAGCCGGATCTCGTTGCCGCCGACATCGGCCTCGATACGCCGGATCAGATGCAGATCCTCGCCGAACACCGCCGATTGCTGCACGATACCTTCAGCCCAAAGCACGCAGCGGTCGCCATCCCAGGCCTCGCCATAACCGGTCAACCGCGCTGGGATGGTGCCGACGCGGCCATGCAGCGAATGGATCACGGTCTTCTTGCCCGGGTAGTTGTAGCTATCGGCAGGCACCTCTTCGCGGCCCAATATGTGGTCGAGGCCGCAGGTGACAAGCAGGCCTGAAAACGAGCGCGCCCAGGCGAGGCCCCCTTCCCCCTCATAATCGTGCAGGCCGGGGTTGCGAAAGCCGCTCGGCGAATGCCAGCCGATCGCCTGGCCCTTGAAGTCGCAATCGGCGATGTCGAGCGCCCGGTCGACCAGCGCGGTGAAGCGCAGGCCCGAGCCGGTGCGGAACTCGAGCATGCGGATGCCGCGTTCCACGCCGTCGCCAAGCGTCATCAGCCGCACGCCGGCAAATTGCGACAGCATGCCCGAACGTTCCGATACCTGCCGGCGCGAAAGCGTCTTGCCGTAGAGTTCTACCATGTGACGGCCAACTTCTTCACTTCGCTCTCGTCTCTTTCAGCAGGGCCGACATGTCGGCGCCGGTGATGATGCTTTCCACGGTCAGAAGATCGGTATCGGCAACCGTCTGCTCGGCGACGATCTCGCCGCGGCGCATGACGATGATGCGGTCGGCGACCTGGAACACGTGATGGATGTTGTGGGTGATCAAGAGCACCGAATGGCCGGCGTCACGCACCTCTTTGACGAAGCGCAGCACGCCATGGGTTTCCTCGACACCGAGATTGTTGGTCGGTTCGTCGAGGATGATGACCTTGGCGGCAAACTGCATGGCGCGCGAAATCGCAATCGACTGCCGCTCGCCGCCCGAAAGCGTGGAGACCAGCGCATCGGCGTCGAGTTTCTTCGAGATGCCGACGCGCTTCAACAGCGCCGACGCCGCGTCGCGCAATTTGGCGAAATCGAGCGGCGCGAACACGCCCAGCCATTTCAGCTTGACCGGCTCGCGCCCAAGGAAAAGATTGCGCGCGATGCTGAGATCCGGCGCCAGCGACGTGTCCTGGTGGATGGTCTCGATGCCGAGGTCCATCGCATCGCGTGTCGAGCGGATCGAAACCTTTTCGCCGCGCACATAGATGTCGCCACGGTCGATCGGAAACACGCCGGAAATCGCCTTGATCAATGTCGATTTGCCGGCGCCATTGTCGCCGAGCAAGGCCACCACCTCGCCCTCCTTGAGGGCAAAGGACGCATTCTTCAGCGCCCGAACGCTGCCGAAGGATTTTTGCAGATTCTGCAGCCGGAGAACTTCCATGATCAGCCCCTTGCGGCGTTCTTCTGCAGCAAAGCGTGCAGGATGAGCATGGCGAGGATGATCAGGCCCACGAAGATGTTGTAGGCGAGGCCCGGCACGCCGATCAGCACGATGCCGTTGCGGATTGCGCGCAGCATCAGCGCGCCGACGATGGTGCCGAGGATCGTGCCGCGTCCGCCGGTCAGCGCCGTCCCGCCGACCACGACCATGGCGATGACTTCGAGCTCGTAGCCGGTGCCGGCCACCGGTGAGGCGGCCGAGATGCGGAAGGCGCTGATCATGCCCGCCAGTCCCGCCAGAACCGAAGTCAGGATGAACAGCCACACCTTGACGGCGTCCGCCGGCACGCCACGCGCCACCGCCGCGTTGCGGTTCGAGCCGATGGCGCTGATCCAGTTGCCGAGCTTGGCATATCGCAGCACGTAGATCGCCAGCAGCGAGAGACCGATGAACCACCACAGCGAGGTGTAGAACCGGAACGACCCGACATTGAAGCTGCCGGCCAGCAGGGTCACGAAGAAGCCTGGCTGGTCCCAGGATTTCAGCGGAAAGCCCTGCGTGATGTAGAGTGCCGCCCCACGCACCACGAGCAGCATCGACAGCGTGACCAGAAAGGACGAAATGCCGATCTTGGTGACGATCAGCCCGTTGATCGCGCCGATGGCGACGCACAACAGAAGCCCGGCCAGAAGCGCGATGCCGATATCGACGCCGCCATTCTGCACCAGGAGCATGACGACGACCGGCGCCAGCCCGAACACGGCGCCGACCGACAGGTCGAACTCACCCGCCGTCAACAGCAGCGTCATGCCGAGCGCGATGATGCCGAGCTCAGGCAGGAACGCCATCATGTTGGAGATGTTGAGCGGCGACAGGAAATTGGCATCGGCGATGGCGAACACCGCGAGCAGGACAACGAGGATGACGAGCGAGGAGAATTGCGGCGAGCGCATAAGGCTCGATCTGCGTTTCCCGACAGGCATTTCGTCTTCTGCGGCGATCATCATGACTGCTTGAACCATGCTTTGAAGAGACGCCCGCGGCCTGCGCCGCGGGCACCGGCTTTCACTTCGTGTCGTAGAGTTTCAGGATCGGTTCGACGCTCGAGGCGTCGTAGAGGCTGAACGTGTGGATGTCGTAGCCGATCGGCTCACCCGAAGCGGCGAGCCCGAGCAGCGCCACCGGCATGAAGCCTTGCGCAGACGGGAACTGCCAGGCGGCGGCGTTGACGAAGCCGGATTTGACGGCCTCGGCGGTTTCCTTCGAATTGCCCCAGCCGACGACCGGGATCTTGCCGGCCGGCACGCCTGCGCCGTCGAACACCCGCTTGACGCTGGCCGCGACGGAATCGCCGAGCGCGATGATCGCCGGCGGATTGTTGGCCACCATATAGTCGGTCATCTTGGCAATGATGCCGGCCGGGTCGGTGCCGCAATCGACCACATCATATTTGATCCCCAACGGATCGAAGACGCTGGCGATGCCTTCGGTCTCGAGCTGCTGATAGCTGGTGCCGGGCACTTCCACCGGCAGGAACACCTTGTCGCCCTGCTTCACCATCTTGTGGTCGACAAGGTACTTGGCCCAGATGACGCCCGCCTCCTTGAGATCGGCGCCGACATAGGCCTGCCGTCCGGTCGCCGGATCGTCTGTGTTGAAG
>NZ_RZQL01000121.1 GCF_003997935.1 Mesorhizobium sp. M7A.F.Ca.US.006.01.1.1 | reverse complement strand
GGTGTCGACTGGAACATTACCGGCTCGGGGTGCGTTCTCAAAATGCCCGTCATGTCGGATCGATACCCGGCTGCGAAAAGGCCACCACGCGGCTAAAAGGAGCCTGTCATCATGAACACAATCTTACTCAAGCACGGTATCTGGGTCATGGTGGCCGATGGCGAGAAGGCGCTTTTCCTCAGGAACGCCGGTGACAACAAATACCCGAATCTCGAGGTGGTGCACGAAATGCAGCAGGACAACCCGCCCACCCGCGAACAAGGCAGCGACAGCCCCGGCCGATACAATGACGGTCCCTCCATACACCGCAGCGCAGTCGAGGATACGGACTGGCACCGCATCGGCAAGGAGCGTTTCGCCGATGAAATCGCTGCCCGGCTCTACAAGCTCGCGCATGACGGCGAATTCCGCGAGATCGTGCTCGTCGCACCGCCGGTGGTGCTTGGGACAATGCGCAAAAAACTGCACAAGGAGGTCGAGGACAAGGTGACCGCCGAAATTCCCAAGACATTGACCAACCATGCCATACCGGAAATCGAGGCCTTGCTGCGAGCAGCCTGATCATGGTCGATCGGCCCTGACCGATCGAGACGAATAGCACCGCACAAATTCCGATTCGACCGGTAGCTTTCTCAGCTGCCGGTCAAATATTTGCGGCAGCGCCGTCGATTTCATGCCTTTGCGGGTTGCATCGCCGACATACCATCCACCATATTGCAAACAGGCGGCGGCCTTGGGCGGCGCTCATCCAACATCGCTGTTTTTTGAAAGGCGCTCCATAGACAATGCCGCATGACACGCCCCTTATCGCCACCATCGTCGCCGGTCTGGGGCTGGCTTTCGTCTTCGGGGCTCTCGCCAACCGCTTCCGCATTCCGCCGCTGGTCGGTTATCTCGTAGCCGGCGTGCTGGTCGGGCCGAACACGCCTGGCTTCGTCGCCGATGCCGGCCTTGCCAACGAACTGGCCGAAATCGGCGTCATCCTCCTGATGTTCGGCGTCGGACTGCACTTCTCGCTCAAGGATCTGCTGTCGGTGCGTGCCATCGCCGTGCCGGGCGCCATCGTCCAGATTGGCTTTGCCACCACGCTTGGCGCCGGCCTTGCCTGGATGCTCGGCTGGTCGATGGGCGCGGGGCTGGTGTTCGGCTTGGCGCTGTCGGTCGCCTCGACCGTGGTGCTGCTGCGTGCCCTGCAGGAACGGCGGATGATTGAGACCGAACGCGGCCGCATCGCCGTTGGCTGGCTGATCGTCGAGGATCTGGCCATGGTGCTGGCGCTGGTGCTGCTGCCGGCGCTCGCCGGCGTGCTCGGCGGTCAGGAGCAGGCCGACGCCCATGCCAGCGGCCTGCTGTCGCTGCCGGCCAGCTACGGCATCTGGGGCGTCGTAGGCATCACGCTGGCCAAGGTCGCCGCTTTCGTCGTCGTCATGCTGGTGGTCGGCCGCCGGGTCATTCCCTGGATCCTGCACTATGTCGCCCATACCGGCTCGCGCGAACTGTTCCGGCTGGCGGTGCTCGCCATCGCACTCGGCGTCGCCTTCGGTGCGGCAAAATTGTTCGGTGTCTCGCTGGCGCTGGGCGCCTTCTTCGCCGGCATGATCATGAGCGAATCCGAACTCAGCCACCGCGCCGCCGAGGAATCGCTGCCGCTGCGCGATGCCTTCTCCGTGCTGTTCTTCGTCTCGGTCGGCATGCTGTTCGACCCGTTCAGCCTGATCAGCAATGGCTGGCCGATCCTGGCAACGCTCGCCATCATCGTCATCGGCAAATCGTTGGCCGCGTTCGCCATCGTTGTCGTCTTCGGTTATCCCATCGCCACGGCGCTGATAATCTCGGCAAGCCTTGCCCAGATCGGCGAGTTCTCCTTCATCCTGGCTGAACTCGGCGTCGGGCTGAAGCTGCTGCCGGAACAGGGCCGCGACCTCATTCTGGCCGGTGCGATCCTGTCGATCGTCCTCAACCCGCTGATGTTCCTGGCCATCGACTGGATGAAGCCGTGGCTGGAACGGCGCGCCGCCAGGACGGCACCACCGGTCGAGGCAAAGCCGGTTGGTCCGGCGACGGAGCCGGGCCAGGTAGCCTCTGTCGCGGCTACGGCGAAAAAGGAGGACGGGCCGCCGCCAAAGACGGCACTCACCGGCCATGCCATCCTGATCGGCTACGGCCGTGTCGGTGGCCTGGTCGGCTCGGCGCTGAAAGACGCGGCACTGCCCTTCCTGGTCATTGAGGACGCCGACAAGACGCTGGCGAAGCTGAAAGCGGACAGCATCGAGACCGTCGCCGGCAATGCGGCCAATGCCGAAGTGTTCGCCGCCGCCAATCCCGAAGGCGCCAGCCGGCTGATCCTTGCCATCCCCAATGCCTTCGAAGCCGGCCAGATTGTGCTTCGCGCCCGCGCCGCCAATCCCGGCATCAACGTCATCGCCCGTGCCCATTCCGACGCCGAGGTCGAACATCTCAAGGGTTTGGGCGCCGATACGGTGATCATGGGCGAACGCGAGATTGCGCGCGGGATTGTGGAAGAAGTTCTCGGTTCCAAACCGGAGTTGAGGCGCGAAACCGCCGAGCCATCGGTGGCCTGAGTCCCAAAGCCCAGGCTGCACTCTCGCGCGCTGGCAACGTGATCGGCTCGACCCAGCCTTTCAAGTGAGCATTACGCCACGAATGCAGAGCCGCCATTTTGCGCGATACCACTAAGGTATTTGGCCGGCGGCTTCCCAAGCGCCTTCTTGAACATGGTGATGAAGGCCGTGACCGAACCATAGCCGAGATCGCCCGAGACTTGCTGGACACTCTTGCCGGAAGCCAGTTCCCGAATTGCAACGATCAAGTGCAATTGCTGGCGCCACCGCCCGAAACTCAGCCCTGTCTCCTTTGCCACAAGGCGGGCGAGGCTGCTCTCGCTGAGCGCCACGCGGTTGGCCCATTCCGCCAGTGTGCTGCGGTCGGCAGGATCTTGCGCCAACGCTTCGGCGATCCTGTTCAAGCGCGGCTCGGACGAGATCGGCAGGTGTAACTGCTGGACAGACATGCGTGGCAATTCGGTGAGCAGCATTTTGGTCAAGAGTTCGCCCCTCGCCCCGTCATCCTCCACCCGATCGGAAAGCTCGATGATCAATTCGCGCAGCAGTGGCGAGATCGAAAGCGTGCAGCACCGCTCCGGCAGATCGGCGGCTCCCGGCTCTATGTAGACGAAAAAAATCCGGGCGTTGGCGGTTGCGACATTGCTGTGCTCCATCCCGCCTGGGATCCATACCCCGCAATGCGGCGGCACCATCCATAGACCGCTTGGGACGCGGCATGTGACGCCGCCTGCAAGCGCGAAAACGAGTTGGCCCTTGCGGTGCCAATGGGAGGGCACCTCGGCTCTGGTCTCTGGGATATCGACGCGCACGGCAATCGCAGGCGCGGAAAGGTTATCCACATCGAAATCGAGCCAGGGGTAGCTGAGAGGCTGCTTCATGGTTGACGGTTTTTAGCGATCAATTGCCTCCATATCTAAATTATTCAAAGGCAAAAGTCGATAAGGTACACTTGCGAATGAGCGGTGCGACCGCCGCGCAGCCAGGAGGTATGAATCATGCTCGCCCTCGTCATCTCCTCCGACAGCGCGACCGGACTGAGGATCTCGGAGCTTGCCGAGCCTCAACCGGCGTCGAACGAGGCGCTTGTCTCGGTCCACGCGACCTCGTTGAACCGCGGCGAATTGCGCCTCCTCGCCATCCGTCCGAATGGCTGGATACCGGGTCAGGACATCGTTGGGATTGTCGACAAAGCAGCGACCGATGGTTCCGGGCCAGCCGTGGGCGCCCGAGTTGCCGCTCTGGTCGACCAGGCCGGATGGGCTCAACGTGTCGCCGTTCCAACCGACCGTCTCGCAGTCCTGCCGGATGACGTCAGCTTTGCCGCCGCCGCCACGCTGCCAGTCGCGGGCACGACGGCGCTGAGGACTTTGCGCCATGGCGGCGACCTGGCCGGCCAGCAGATCCTGATCACCGGCGCAAGTGGAGCGGTCGGCCGTTTCCAGATCCAGATCGCCCGCGAGCAAGGCGCCTCGGTGACCGCCATCGCCGCTGCCCGGCATGCCGACGATCTCCGCGGTCTGGGAGCCAAGCAGATTGTCGAAACGATCGAGCTGGCTGAGGGGCCGTTCTCGCTGATCACGGAGTCGGTGGGCGGTAAAAGCCTCGCACTCGCGATCGAACGCGTCGCACCTGGCGGCACCATCGTCATGTTCGGTTCGAGCAGCGGCGAACTGACGCCCATTGGATTCCGCCAGTTCGTTCCGGATCACGAAGGGGCGAGGCTTCAGACGTTTGCGTACTACACGTCTGGTCCAGGCATTGGCGAGGACATCGCCTCGCTGCTCGCTCTGGTCTCAGCCGGCCGGCTCGAAACGCGCGTGGCCTTGACCGTGCCATGGACAGACATGGCCCAAGCGCTGGACGCACTGCGACAGCGCAGCTTCAGCGGCAAGGCCGTTCTCACCATAACAGGATGAGCATCCTGTTATGTCACACGTGCTGACCGCCATTGATGTGGATTTCCGAGCCCGTCACATAGGACGCTTGCTGCGAACACAGGAAGAAGATGATGTCGGCGACTTCGGCCGTGGTGCCAAGGCGCCTGAGAGGGATGGTCTCGACGATCTTGTCGGTGCCCGGCGACAGGATCGCGGTGTCGATCTCGCCGGGCGCAATGGCATTGACGCGGATTCCGTGCGGGCCGAAATCATGTGCCATCTCGCGCGTCAGCGAGCCAAGTGCCGCCTTCGATGTCGCGTAGGCCGTGCCGGCGAAGGGATGCACGCGGGTTCCGGCGATCGAGGTTACGTTGACGATCGAGCCCTTGGCCGCCGCCAGCTCCTTGAACAGGCCGCGCGCCAGCATGATCGGCGCGAAGAAATTGACCTGGAACACGTCGCGCCAGACATGCATCGGCGTGTCGATCGAGTTCATGCGGCTGTTGCCGTCCTTGAGCTTCGGCGAAATACCGGCATTGTTGACCAGCGCATGCAACTGGCCGCCATGCGCTTCCAGCCGGTGGCGGATTTCGGAGACGGCGATGCCGACATCCTCCTGATCGGCGAGATCGACCTTGATGTGGTCTTCCGGCCCGGCCGGCCACGGGCAGTCCTCGGCGAAAGCCTGCCTGGAGCAGGTGATGACGCGCCAGCCCTCGCGCGAAAAACGCTTGACGGTGGCGTGGCCGATGCCGCGGCTGGCGCCGGTCAGCACGATGGTCTTTCGGGTGTCGAGTTCAGTCATTTCAAGGTCTCCGGCCGGCAGATGTAGCCGAACGCCGCCGAGGTGGCGAGAGGCCGAAATGTCACCATTCACCTCAAAAGGAGGAACCGGGAAGCTGGCTCGCCGTTGGTTCGGGAGTGCAGGACAAGGGCGCGGGGTTTCAGCTCAAAATCAATCGGACAGAGCCATGACACAGACAGCCCCCCTCGACATAGCCACCGCCTTCACCAAGGCGTGGACGAGCCACGACCTCGAAAAGGCAGCATCCTTAGTCGCCGACGACGTCGTCTTTGATGGGCCGATGCAGCAATCGACCGGCAAGAAACCCTACCTTGAGGGCCTGACCAAACTTTCGCAGGATGTGACCGGTGTGCGCATGATCGCGGCCTTCGGAGATGATCACCAGGCGCTGCTTATGTATGACTTGATGACAAAGTCGTCCGGCGCGCTTTCCTGCGCCAAGCACCTCACCATCAGCGATGGCAAGATTCACAGCGACAAACTGACCTTTGACAGCAAGAAGCTGGGCAGCGCCAAACCAAAGGCGAATTAGCGGATCGGATCAACCGCCAAGGAGGTCGAGGATCGAGGTCTGCCGCTTCTTGCGCGGACCCCCGACGTCGCCTGGTGGCACCGGGTGCTTGATCGACGCGGTGGCGCCGTCATCCTCCGGCATGGAAAGGCCATCGGCATCGACGGTTTGGGCGGGACGGGCCGCGCGGACCGGCGCTTGGGCAACCGGCGCTGCTGGCCGCGCCGGTGCCTGCTGGCCGACCGACGTGGATGGAACCGGTGCCGTGTTGTTCGCCGAGGGTATTTCGTCGGGGACGATTGTGTCGGCCGGCGTCGATTTCCAGGTGCCGGGCAGCGGCCGCACCGGCACACCCTCGTGGGCCGCAACCATGAATTCGTGCCAGGCCTGTGCCGGCAGTGCGCCGCCGGTGACCTTCTTCATCGGGCTGCCATCATCATTGCCGAACCACACACCGGTGGTGAGGTTGGCGGTGTAGCCGACGAACCAGGCGTCGCGCGAATTCTGACTGGTGCCGGTCTTGCCGGCCGATGGCCAGGCGAAAGCCGCTTTCCGGGCAGTGCCGATCTCAACCGTACCCGTCATCATCGAGTTCATCATGCCGACGATCTCAGGCTTGACGACACGCGGCGCGCTGCCGCCGCCGCTATCGTAGAGCACCTTGCCTTCGGTGGTCGTCACGCGACGGATGAAATGGATGTCCGGCTTGTAGCCGCCATTGGCAAAGGGGACAAAGGCCGAGGTCAGCTCAAGCGGCGTCACTTCCGAAGTGCCGAGCGCGATCGAGGTGTTGGCTATCAGGTCGGACTGGATGCCCATGCGGTGCGCCGCCTCGACAACCGCGTTCGGTCCCACCTCCATGGTCAGTTGCGCGGCCACCGAGTTCAGAGACTTGGCCAGCGCGGTGGCCAGCGTCACCTTGCCGAAATACTTGCCGCCGTAATTGTCGGGCGTCCAGTTACCGATCTTGATCGGCGCATCGTTGCGGATGCTGTCGGGCGTGCGGCCGGCCTCGAGCGCAGCCATATAGACGAACGGCTTGAACGCCGAGCCCGGCTGGCGACGTGCCTCCGAAGCGCGGTCGAACTGGCTGGTCGAATAGTCGTAGCCGCCGACCATGGCGCGCACCGCACCGGAATCGTCGATCGACACCAGCGCGCCCTGGCTGACGTTGAGCTTCTTGCCGCTGTCGTCTATCAGCCTGCGGATCGATTGCTCCGCGAGCTTCTGCAGGTTCAGGTCGACGGTGCTGTCGATGACGATATCGCCGCGTACGTCGCCGATCAGATCGGGCAGTTCCTCCATGATGGTATCAGCGACGTAATTCTCCGACCCGGTCCAGTAGGACGGCGCACGCGTTGCCGGCGCGCTCATCGCCGAGGTCAGTTCCTTGGCGCTGATCTTGCCCTCGTCGCGCATGGCGGCAAGCACCAGCTGTGAGCGCTCCTCGGCGGCCTTCGGATCGCGTGCCGGCGACAGCCGCGACGGCGCCTTCAGCAGGCCGGCAAGCAATGCGGCTTCCGACAGGGTGACGTCGCGCGCGCTCTTGCCGAAATAGCGGCGCGAGGCGGCCTCGACGCCATAGGCGCCGGAACCGAAATACACCCGATTCAGGTACATTTCCAGGATCTGGTCCTTGGTGTGCTTGTGCTCCAGCCACAGCGCCAGCAGCACTTCCTGCACCTTGCGCTCCAGCGTGCGGTCGGGTGTCAGGAACAGGTTCTTGGCCAATTGCTGGGTCAGCGTCGAGCCGCCCTGCGAGAAATGCCCGCCAAGCACATTGGTCACCATGGCCCGCGACAGCCCGATCGGGTCGATACCGAAATGCGAGTAGAAGCGGCGGTCTTCGATGGCGATGACGGCTTCCGGGATATAGGGCGACATTTCATGCAGGCCGACGGCCTCGCCGCCGCTCATGCCGCGATTGGCGAGCAATTGGCCATCTGCCGAGACGATCTTGATGTTGGGGGCGCGGTCGGGAATCGACCAGGTCGTCGCCGCCGGCATCTTGGCGCCGTAGTAGACGACGATGCCGGCCACGGCGATGCCGCCCCAGATGGCGAGCACGAAGCACCAGTAGAACAGCCGGCCGAGCACGCCAAACAGGCCGCGCCGGCTTCTGCCGCGCTTGACCCGCGACGATTTCCCTTTGGCTGGCTTGCGTTTTGCAGAGGCTTTGCGATTGCTCGGCACGACGCGATCCTCCTCGTTCACCGAAAGACCCGCCGAGGACCGCGCCTGCGGCGGCCCCTCGAAACTGGGTTCGATGCGACTGTCTCTGCGGTTCGCCATGCGCTGTGCTTGATGTCCCCGATGCCTATGGCGTTCGGGTTGAAGAGTAGATGCGGCGATTTAAGGGCGGGTTAAGTCGTGTTCGAATGCCGGCCTTGGGGGTTGGGCAGCCAAAAAGGCCAGCGTCCGCTCTTTGCGGGTCACTGCCACCACGCTGTTCGACGTCTCGTTCAGATAGGCTCGAACTTCACATCCGGCTGGTCGGGACCGCCGGCTTGCCGCAACAGCGCGAGAATGTGTTCGCCCCTGTCAAGCTGCTGTCGTCTCCAGTTCGAGGCATTCGTTACATGCAGCCAGCCATCGACCACCATGAAAAAATCCTCGGATTGATCATGTCCCGCGCCGAAGCGAAGCGATTTGTTTTCAGCAAACCGAACCAGCGCCGGGTCGATCGACCTGTAGAGCACCGGCCAGTTGCCGCCGCCGGAATCCATATGAAACTTGTAGCTCGGGGCGAAATCCAGCCGTCGCTGCAACAGGCTTCCATCGAAAAAACAGAAGCCGGGCCACAGGAACCAGCCGCCCGGCGTCGGCGTATCGCGCCGCGCGCTGCCGTAGAGGCTCTTGCCCTCCATCCGGGCGCGGATCGAAAATGGTTCAGTCGGAAAGATGTCATGATCGATGAAGCCGAAAAGCTTCGGCCCGAACCTGGGCAAGAAATTCCGCACGATCCAGTTGAGCGCTTGACCGTGCGATCTGCTGACGACCAGCCTGTTCTTCGGCAATGCCACATAGGGGACATGCTGGCGACGGCAGAGATCACGGATCGCTACCCTTGCCTCGCCCTTGTTGCTGTTGTCGAAGACGATGTAGCTTTCGTGCTCGGCCAGGTATCGGCGCGCCAGGTGGATCTGCCATTCGATCATTTCGGGCCGGTTGAACGCCACAGTGGCGACGACCGCATCGCGGAATACCTGCTCTTGCCCCTGCAATTCGCTGACCGGCGCGGATGTCCTCAAAAAGCGAAACACCCGCCAATGATAGCGCAGCAGCGCCTCACGCCTCGGCGGCCTGTTCAGCCTCTCCCATTCCGCCACGGTGATTCCAGGCCGATCGACGTCTTCCGGAGCGTCAGAAGCCACCATGTCGCGCTCCCGCATGGCTTAGTTCTGCTGGATCGAAATGCCCTTGTCGTCGATCTTGAGCTCGACGCCCTTGGGTTTGGTCTGCTCGCGATAGACATAGATACCGAGCGCGATGACCACGACGACGAGCGCGCCGATGACGAGATAGAGCGTATTCTGTTTCATGGCGCGCTCTTTGCGTTGTCGAGCCTCAGGCTCTTTTCAGGACCTTGACCAGCACCAGCAGGATGATGGCGCCGATCGTGGCATGGATGATCGCGGCGAGGGTGCCGCCGCCGATGGAAAAGCCGATCCGCGGAAACAGCCAGCCGGCGATGAACGCACCGACGATGCCGACGATGATGTTGCCGATCAGGCCGAAGCCGAAGCCGGAAACGATGAGACCGGCGAGCCAGCCGGCAATGGCACCGATGATGATGAAGACGAGCAGGCTTTCGACACCCATAGCGATTTCCTCCGAGCAAGAGGGCGACCGCGGAACGGAAAGCCCCGAATCGGCCTCGATATCAACAGCTTCAGGCTATTCGAAAGCAGCCGGCCTCACCAGCGGCGCGCTTATTGATCGTCATCGTCGCTTGCGGCAGGGCGCCAACTGGTCGGCTCGACCTTCTTTTGCGTGTGACTGTCGGTGTAGACCCACCAGCCGTCGTCGCGATATTGCGCGATGGATTCGTTGATCACGCCGTCGCTGTCCTTCCAGGTCACGGAGACCTTGGAGCCGTCTGTCGGCGCGGTCGCTATCGGCTTTCTGTCCGTCATGTCATCCCCTTTGAGCCGGCAAAGCTGAGCCGACAGAACGCCGCCGCCTGCATCCGGTTCCAACCGGTCACCGGCAGCGGAGCGCACCGACGACCGTCAGCTATGGGCGAAGATATCCTCTTCGTCCCAGCCCATCAGGTCAAGCTTGGCACGCGTCGGCAGGAAGCGGAAGCAAGCATCGGCCTCCTTGGTTCGTCCGTCGCGCGCCAGTCGTCCGGCCAGCACATCGCGCAGCCGGTGCAGATAGAGCACATCGGAAGCGGCATATTCGAGCTGTTCGGGCGACAGCGTCTCGGCCGCCCAGTCCGACGATTGCTGGGCCTTGGAGAGGCCAACGCCAAGAAGCTCGAAGCAGATGTCCTTCAGCCCGTGGCGGTCGGTATAGGTGCGGGTGAGCCGCGAGGCGATCTTGGTGCAGAACACCGGCTCCGGCATCACGCCGAACGCATTGTAGAGCACGGCAAGATCGAAGCGTCCGTAGTGGAACAGCTTGGTTACGCCGCGGTTCCGCAGCAGGCTGACGAGGTTCGGCGCCTTCTTCTGGCCGGGCGCGATCTGGATGACATCGGCCGTGCCGTCGCCAGGCGAAATCTGCACCACGCACAAACGGTCGCGATGCGGATTGAGCCCCAGCGTCTCGGTGTCGATGGCCACCGCCCCGACATTGTAGTGCGAGAGGTCGGGCAGGTCGTTTTTATGGAAGCGGATATCGGCCATTGTGTTCTCCGGTCGAGCCCTACAGTGCCCCCTGACCCGCAAGGGACGCTGCAGCGCTTTGTCTTGTGGCCCGTCCTCGCCGCGATCCGCTGAAAAATCAACAGGAAAACAGGGGTTTCCGCCGCTTAACGCGTCAAGGCATCGAGAATCCGCGCCCAGGAGCGCTGGCCCTTGTGGAAGGAGCTGAGCTCGTATTTCTCGTTGGGCGAATGGACGCGGTCGTCATCGAGGCCGAACCCGACCAGCAGCGATTCCATGCCGAGATAGGTCTGGAAGTCGCCGACCACCGGGATCGACCCACCGCTGCCCGTCGTCACCGCCGGCTTTGGCCATTCGTCGGACAGCGCATCCTTGGCCTTGGCGAGGAAGGGCGAGTCGTAGGAAAGCTGGATTGCCGGCGAGCCGCCATGCGGGTGGAATTCGACCGAACAGTCGGTCGGAATCCGCTCCTTGACGAATTTCTGGAACGCCGCCCGGATCTTCTTTGGGTCCTGCTTGTGGACGAGGCGAAACGACACCTTCGCCGAGGCTTCGGCCGCGATCACCGTCTTGAAGCCCTTGCCGGTGTAGCCGCCGATGATGCCGTTGAACTCGGCGGTCGGCCGCGCCCAGGTCAACTCCAGCACGGAACGGCCCTTCTCGCCCGACGGGATCGACAGGCCGACTGGTCCGAGGAACGTCTCGGCCGTCTCGCCGAGCGTCTCCCATGATTTCAGGATCTGCGACGGCGTTTCCTCGACGCCGTCATAGAAGCCGGGAATGGTGATGTGGCCATCCTTATCGTGGATATCGGCCAGCACCTTGGCCAGGATGCGGATCGGGTTGGCGGCGGCACCACCATAGAGGCCCGAATGAAGGTCGCGGTCGGCGGCCCTCACCGTGATCTCCTCGCCGACCAGCCCGCGCAATCCCACGCAGACCGACGGCGTGTCGCGGTCCCACATGCCGGTATCGCAGACCAGCGCGAAATCGGCCTTGAGTTCGTCGGCATTGGCTTCGAGGAACGGCTTCAACGAGGGCGAGCCGGATTCCTCCTCGCCCTCGAACAGGATGGTGATGCGGCACGGCAGATTGCCGTGCACTTGTTTCCAGGCGCGGCAAGCCTCGACGAAGGTCATCAACTGGCCCTTGTCGTCGGCCGATCCCCGACCGGTGATCACCTTGTGGTCCGGTCCGACCTCCTTGACAGCAGGCGCGAACGGATCGCTTTCCCACAATTCGATCGGGTCGACCGGCTGCACGTCATAATGGCCGTAAAACAGCACATGCGGCGAACCGGCCGGGCCGTCATGGTGCGCAACCACCATCGGGTGGCCTGATGTGTCGCGCACGCTGGCATCGAAGCCGATCAGCTTGAGTTCGGCCACCAGCCATTCCGCCGCCTCGCGGCAGTCGGCGGCATAGGCCGGATCGGTGGAGATGGACTTGATCTTCAGCAGGCCGAACAGGCGCTCAAGGCTCTGGTCGAGATTCTTGTCGAGACGGTCGAGGACGGGGGAAACTGCGGACATGTGTGAAGCCTTTCGATTCAGAGCCGGAACCGTAAAGGCATGATGGGAAAACGAAAAGCCCGCGATCGTTGGACCACGGGCTACAAACGTCTGTCTGAGGTAAAAAAGACCGCCGTGGTGGAGGGGAACCACGGCGGCCTTCTACTCGAAACGATGCGGCAGCCCGGAGAGGGGGGATAGGCTGCCGCAGGTGTCCGGGATAGGCGGGGGACGGGCCTTGCTCCGGACTCGGCGAAAACTGCCGATGACGTGTATTTGGGTCTGTGAACGTGGCGATTCAAGGGCACGAAAATTACAGTTTTGTAACATGGGCGTGAGCAGGGTGATGGCGATCTGTCAGGGTGTTGCCGGAACCGATAGTTGAGGCTGCCTTTGGCATGGACCAAGCCGCCGCGCCGCGCTATCCCTGCCGACATGAAAAAAGGCGATCATCTCTTCCTTGTCGACGGCTCCGGCTACATCTTCCGTGCCTATCACGCGCTGCCGCCGCTGACCCGTAAGTCCGACGGTCTGCCGGTCGGCGCCGTTTCCGGCTTCTGCAACATGCTGTGGAAGCTGATGCTCGACGCCCGCAACACCGATGTAGGCATTGTGCCGACGCATTTCGCCGTCATTTTCGATTATTCGTCGAAAACCTTCCGCAACGACCTCTACCCCGAATACAAGGCCAACCGCTCGGCACCGCCGGAGGATTTGATCCCGCAATTCGGCCTGATCCGCCAGGCGACCAGGGCGTTCAACCTGCCCTGCATCGAGATCGAAGGTTACGAGGCTGACGATCTGATCGCCACCTATGCGAGGCTGGCCTGCGAAGCCGGTGGCGATACCACCATCATCTCCTCCGACAAGGACCTGATGCAGCTGGTCGGCGACACGGTCGGCATGTACGACCCGATGAAGGACCGCCAGATCGGCATTCCGGAGGTCATCGAAAAATGGGGCGTGCCGCCGGAGAAGATGGTCGATCTGCAGGCACTGACCGGCGATTCGGTCGACAATGTGCCTGGTGTGCCCGGCATAGGGCCGAAGACGGCGGCGCAACTGCTGGAACAGTTCGGTGACCTCGACACGCTGCTGGCCCGGGCCGGCGAGATCAAGCAGGACAAGAGGCGCGAATCGATCATCGCCAACGCCGACAAGGCGCGCATTTCTCGTCAGCTGGTGGCGCTGATGAACGATGTGCCGGTCGCCGAGGGACTGGACGACTTCGTCCTGCACGCGCCGGACGGCCCGAAGCTGATCGGCTTCCTCAAGACCATGGAATTCACCTCGCTGACCCGCCGCGTTGCGGAAGCGACCAGCACCGAGGCCGGCGACGTCCAGGCCGTCGCGATCACCGTCGAACGCGCCGATCACGCCCATGGTCCGGACGTTGGCGCCGGTTTGCCGCCGGTTGCCCGAAACGCGTCAGGCACCGAACCGGACGAACCCGGCGGGACGGCGGAGACGTCAAAACAAGGCGATACCCCTTCCCTGCTCGCGGCCCTAAGACTGGAGCGCGCGGCCACCGGCAAGATCGATATTTCTGCCTATCACTGCATCCGCGATATCTCGACCCTGAAAGCCTGGGTCGCCGAGGCGCGAGAGGCCGGCATAACCGCCTTCGACGTCAGGGCGACATCCGCCGATCCGATGCAGGCCGAACTGATCGGCATATCAATCGCCACGGCGCCCGGCCGCGCCGCCTATATTCCCTTTGCCCACATGAGCGGCAATGGCGACCTGCTCGGTGGTGGCGCGCTCGAAAACCAGATTCCGCTGCGCGACGCGCTGGCGGTGCTGAAACCGCTGCTGGAGGACAGATCGGTTCTCAAGATCGCGCAGAACCTGAAATACGATCTTGTCATCATGAGCCGCTACGGCATCGATGTCGCACCGTTCGACGACACCATGCTGATCTCCTACGTGCTCGATGCCGGCACTCCCCATGGTCACGGCCTGGACTCGCTAGCAGAGAAATGGCTGGGTCATACCCCGCTCCTGCTCAAGGACGTCACCGGCTCCGGCAAAAGCTCCGTCGGTTTCGATCAGGTCGACATCGACAAGGCGACCGCTCATGCCGCCGAAGACGCCGATATGACGCTGCGGCTCTGGCTGGTGCTGAAACCGCGGCTTGCCGCCAAGGGCCTGGTGTCGGTCTATGAGCGGCTGGAACGGCCGCTGGTGCCGGTGCTGGCGCGCATGGAACAGCGCGGCATCTCGGTCGACCGGCAGATCCTGTCGCGGCTCTCCGGCGAACTGGCGCAGGGCGCCGCTCGCCTCGAAGAGGAAATCTACCAACTCATCGGCGAACGCATCAACATCGGTTCGCCAAAGCAGCTCGGCGACATCCTGTTCGGGCGCATGGGCCTGCCCGGCGGTTCGAAGACCAAGACCGGCCAGTGGTCGACCTCGGCGCAGCTTCTCGAAGATCTCGCCGCCGAAGGTCACGAACTGCCGCGCAAGATCGTCGACTGGCGGCAGCTGACCAAGCTGAAATCGACCTACACCGATGCGCTGCCGGGCTTCATCCATCCCGACACCAAGCGCGTCCACACCTCCTACGCGTTGGCGGCGACGACGACGGGACGCCTGTCATCCTCCGACCCGAACCTGCAGAACATCCCGGTGCGCACCGCCGAAGGCCGCAAGATCAGGACCGCCTTCATCACCGACAAGAGCCATCGGCTGGTCTCGGCCGACTACAGCCAGATCGAATTGCGGGTGCTCGCCCATGTCGCCGAGATCCCGCAATTGCGACAGGCTTTCGCCGACGGCGCCGATATCCACGCCATCACCGCGTCGGAGATGTTCAACGTGCCGGTCGAGGGCATGCCTTCGGAAGTCCGTCGCCGCGCCAAGGCGATCAATTTCGGCATCATCTACGGCATCTCGGCCTTCGGCCTCGCCAACCAGCTGTCGATCCCGCGCGAGGAGGCCGGCAACTACATCAAGAAATACTTCGAGCGCTTCCCTGGCATCCGAGACTATATCGAGGAGACCAAGGCCTATGCCCGCGAGCATGGCTTTGTCGAAACGATCTTCGGCCGCCGCATCCATTACCCGGACATCCGGTCCTCGAACCCCTCGCTCCGCGCTTTCAACGAGCGCGCCTCGATCAACGCCCGCCTGCAAGGCACCGCCGCCGACATCATCCGCCGCGCTATGATCCGCATGGAGGAGGCGCTGGAAAAAGCAGGCCTTTCGGCACGCATGCTGCTGCAGGTGCATGACGAACTGATCTTCGAGACAGTCGAGGCGGAAGTCGAGGCAACGATCCCGGTCGTGCGTCACGTCATGGAAAACGCGGCGATGCCGGCGGTATCGATGTCGGTGCCGCTGCATGTCGATGCGCGGGCCGCCAACAACTGGGACGAGGCGCATTAGCGCCAACGCAAGGTGTGTTGAGATTCAGGTCAGGCCGAGCCGAAAAGGGTGGGTTCCGAGAACCGGAGCGGAGCGTACGTTTGGGTACGTGAGCACCGGAAGCGCAGGAAACCGCCATTTGCAGGCCGGCATCACCTGAATATCAACGCACCTTAGGCCGCTTCGGCCAAACACTTGGCACACGTCCCGCGAAACTCGATCACCGCCTTCTTGGCGGCGAAGCCGGTGGAGCGCACCCATTCGTCCAACCGGTGGCCGACATCGTGGTCGGACATTTCGGTGACCTGCCCGCATGTGTCGCAAATGGCGAAGGCAGTCATCGAATGGCTGTGGTCATGCGGCTCGGCGCAGGCGACGAAGGAATTGATGCTTTCGAGCCGATGCACGAAACCTGACTTCACCAGCGTGTCGAGCGCTCGATAGACCTGCAGAGGCGCGCGAAAACCGCGCTCACGCAGCTGGTCGAGCAAGGTGTAGGCACTGAGCGGTCCGCTGGCGGTCTCGAGTTTCTCGAGCACGCACAGCTGGTTCTTCGTCAGCACATCCCTTGCCGCCATGATCCTGTTTCCAACTCGCCTTGCGTCGCTTGTGCCGCGCACAAACGATCCATGTCCCATCCAGATAGCGACGAACAGGCATCTTTGCTACTGTTTCCAGCATTCTGCCTGCAAGGCGGTCGAGAACATCGATCGGAGCGGGGCAACAGGCAGGCTGCTCTGCGATGTGACGTTCAAAATACTGACAATATCTTCGGCGAGGATTGCCGCGCTTGGAAATTCGGTCGGGCTTGGGGAAGCAATCATGATCAAATTGACGCGGCGGGCGCTGCTGGTCGGCACGTCCGCCTTGACCATGGCCGGCATGGTTTCGTTCCGGACCATGGCCGCATCGCGCACCTACCATGCGCTGCTGATCGCCTGCACCGAATATCCCAACCTGCCGCAGAGGAACTGGCTGGTCGGGCCGAAGAATGATGCAGCCCTCGTCCGCGACTATCTGCTGAAGAATGTGCCCGACCCCGTGCGGTTCGCGCCCGAGAACGTCACGCTGCTCGCCAAGGATGTCCCCGGCGCCAGTGGCCTGCCGACCCATGCGGCCATCGAGGCCGCATTGGCCGACCTTGCCGCCAAGGTTCAGCGCGACGATTTCGTCTATCTGCATCTGTCCGGTCACGGCGCCCAGCAGCCGCAGATGGTCAAGGGCGACGAGACCGACGGGCTCGACGAGATCTTCCTGCCCGTCGATATCGGCAAATGGATCAACCGCGATGCCGGCGTGCCCAATGCGCTGATCGACAACGAGATCGGCGCGGCACTCGACACCATTCGCGACAAGGGCGCTTTCGTCTGGGTTGTCTTCGACTGCTGCCATTCCGGCACCGCGACACGCGCCGTCGAGGTCGATGACGAGCTGGAGCGCAAAGTCGAGTTCGCCGACCTCGTTGGCGGCAACGAGGCCGAGCGGGCCGCTGCGATCAAGGCCTATGACGAAGTGATTTCAGCCGCCGGCTCGCGCGGCGTCGACGACAATGGCACGCGCAAGCCCGCCTTCAACCTGACCCCGACCGGCGGCGAACCGATCGCCAAGGGCAAGCTGGTCGCCTTCTATGCCGCGCAGACGGTGGAGACGACGCCGGAAATGCCGTTGCCCAAGGGCACAGCGGATGCGCCCCGGTTCGGCCTGTTCACCTTCACCATCCTGTCGAAACTGGCTGAGAATCCCAACGTCACCTATCGCCAGCTTGGGCAGGCCGTGCTGCAGCAATATTCGGCCGACGGCCGCACCCGGCCGACGCCGCTGTTCGAAGGCGAACTCGACGCGCGGGTGTTCGGCACCGACAAGACCGATGCAGTCATGCAGTGGCCTGTCGCCATCAAGGACGGCGAAGCGACGATCGGTGCCGGGCTGCTGCATCGCCTCGCTCCGGGCAGCAAGCTTGCCATCCTGCCCTCAGCACTGTCGCCACTTTCCGACGCGGTCGGATTTCTGGAAGTGCGGTCGGCCAGGAACCTGGAAAGCCGCGTCAAACCGGTCGAGTTCGACAAGAAGCCGGCACTGAAGCTGGCCGATATTCCGGCCAATGCCTATGCGCGGGTGGCGGAGATCGCCGTCGACTATAAGCTCACAGTGGCGCGGCCGGCCGCCACCAAGGGACTTGAGAAGGAAGCCGCTCTGGTCAATTCTGTTCTCGACGAACTGGCCACAGCCAGGGAAACCGGCTTCAACATCGAGCTGGTCGAGCCCGGGCAAGGCGCCGAGCTCCGCTTTGCGGCGATGCGCGAGAATGCTGTTCCCGGCGCCGCCAAGGATGCGACCGACAAGCCGGCGCTGTGGTTCCTGTCGGCGTCGGGCGACGTGAGCCTTAAGGACGGAAGCAAGCCGCCGCTGATCATCATCCACCTGGATGACCGCCCGAAGCTGGTCGATGCAACGACCCGGAACCTGCGCACCATCTTCCGCGCCACCGGGCTTTCGCGGCTGGCGGCGGCCTCCGACTACAAGCCCGAGGACGTCGACGTCCAGTTCCAGGTCAAACGCCGCGACAAGGATGGCCTCGAACCGTTGCAGGCTTCGGTGGTGCCGCGCGTCTCGCCGGGCGACGAAGTGCATGTGCTGGCCAAGAACAGCTCGGACCTTCTGATCGACATCAACGTGCTCTATGTCGGCAGCGACTACTCGATCACCCACATCGTTGCCGAACGCCTCGCCCCGAAGGCCACGCTCGAAGAGGGACTGCTGGCCTTCACCGACACCAGTTTCGGCATGGAACGGATGATCGCGGTTTTGACCGAGGCGCCGCCGGAGAGCGAAAAGGAGGACCTGGGTTTCCTGGCGCAGGACGGCGTCGCCTCGGCGACACGCGGAACGGGCTCCGCCGGCTTCTCCGACATGCTGACCGATCTCGGGATGGCGCCGGCAACCCGCTCGGTGATGCGGCTTGCCGACAAGAGTGGCCCGAAAGGCGCGGTGATGATCTTCCCGATGGAGACGGTGCCGCGCACCTGAGCGGATGCCGCCGCCGCATGGCTCTGCCGGATCTTGCGCGATCGGCGCGATATGAGAACATTCCCGGCCGCGTCTTGACGCATGACGGCCAGATGAAACGGATAGGATCGATTGTGAAGAATTCTGTGTTTTCCTGGCGTGGAACGGTGGCTGGCCTTGCCGGCGGCCTGTTGCTGATCGCCAACGCTTCGGCGGACGAGGCCTGCGGCCTGTGCGTCAAGCAGATAGTCACCAACTCGGAACTGGCGACGTGTTTTCTCGATCAGTACGACCAGTTCGCCAAAAGCGATAGCGACGCGGTTGTCGTCGATCTCAGCAACTGCGCCTCGCGCGGCGTCGTCGAAGCCTTGCCGTCACCGAACAAGGGAGCGGCGGAGCCCGATGTACAGTTCATGATTTCGCGCCTGCAGTTGCAATGCCTGAAAAAGAAGCTGGAGACGCCGGGCATCGTGCTTGATCCCTCCGCCACCATTGAACTGGACAGCTGCGGATGAAGAAGCCGGCGGGCAACACCAGGCAGACAGCAATGACCGCACCCGCAAAGGCGCAGGCCGGCAAACCGGCCCTGCAGGAAACCACCGAAGGTTTCCCGTGGCCAAGCAGCCACGAGATCAAGAAGGAGAGCAACCCCTTCACAGACCGCGATTGGCGCATGCTGGTCTATGCCTGGTCGGGCATGGCCGTGCGTCTCGCCATCATCTTCACCTTGATGTTCTCGGTCTACCAGTTCCTGGCCAACCAGGAGCAGAAGCGCGTCGAGCAGACCATGTCGCTTGTCGAGCTCTGGGAAAACAAGGACTACCAGCAGGCGCAGCGTGCCCTGAAGGATCGTCTGACGGGCCTCAACGCCAAATATGACAATCTGCTCAGCGCCAACCCCTCGCCCACCGAGGAGCAGGTGTTCCGGCAACGCATCGGCATCGAGGCGATGACCGCCTCCGGCGGCGACATGCCGCTCGCCGATTTCAGCGAGAATTTCGACCGCATCGTCTATTTCCTCAACCGTCTGTCCTTCTGTGTCGACGGCGATTTGTGTTCACGCAAGGTGACCGATGCGTATTTCCGCGACTATGCCGTCTCTTTCTGGAGCTATTTTGCCGGCTACATAGACAAGCAGCGCAAGGCGGGTTCTCCCACTTTCGCTTCGGCAATCGAGAGCTACGTGCGCAACGGCACGCCTGCAACCGAAGCCAAATAGCGACGCGAAATGCGCGCTGCTGCTGGCCGCGTGCAAGGGTCGCAACGAATGCATCCGCCAGAAAAAAGGCGGCGGGATTGCGCCGCCGCCTTTTTCTCCACCGCGAATGCGCAGCGATTACTTATACAGGCTGTTGATCCACTGGACGTTGGCAGCATTCAGGCGCACGGCGGTGTTCGCGTCGGGGCTTTCCGCCACGTTGACACCGGTGATGATGCGCTGCTTGGCCTTGTTGTCGTAGGCATAGACCGAGCTGCCGCTCGACCCCGGGAACGTATCGCAGTCATACTGGAAATATTCCGGGGCGATGTTTTCGGCATGCACTTCGCAGTTTGCCTTCCACATCGTGCCCATCGGCTTGTCGCCGGGATAGCCAACGAGGTTGGCGGTGAAGTCGCCGAGATCCTCATAGTTGGCATAGCCCAGCCAGCCGAGGTTGGTGCCGACATCCTGCTTCAGCGTGACGATGCCGAGATCCCACAGCAGGACCGAACCATAATAACCCTGGTAGTTGTCGATGAAGCCTTGCAGCACATAGGCGCTTTCGAAGCCGAAAGCGCCGAACGGTGCGTCGTCGGCCGTGCTGCCGTTAAGACCTGGCACGAACAAATAGTCGGAGAGCCAATCCTTGTCCTCATGGCTGTAGAGGCAGTGCGCGGCGGTGAGCACCGTGCGCGGGCCGATCAGCGTTGCCGAACAGCTGCCGAAGCTGCCCGTCTTCGGCGACTTGGCTTCGAGATAGCCTATTGCCGAGAACGGATAGGTCTTGGTGTTCTTGACCTGCTCGCGATCGTCGGCGCCGAAAACCTGGCGGCCGGCTTCACCTTCGCCAAGGTCCGGATCTTCGGTCTTGCGCGGAGCCCCGTCGATCCCATCGGCCGGAGCATTCAGTTGCTGGATGATAAGCTCCCGCAGCGCTTCGCTCGGCTCGATCTTGATC
>NZ_RZQL01000011.1 GCF_003997935.1 Mesorhizobium sp. M7A.F.Ca.US.006.01.1.1 | reverse complement strand
GAACATCTTCATGGAATCGGTGAGCTGCTCCTCGCCGTCGGCGCTCAGCTTCTTGTGCATGGAATCGCGCGTCGCCGCCGAGCCGAGATGCGTCAGCCCGGTGCCGGTCAGGTGCAAATGCGCCGGATCGGGGTGGTTGATCGGCGACAGCAACCGCCCCTTCTTGTAAGCGGCCTCGAGATCGACCGTCTCGCCAAGTCCTTTGCGTTCGATCAGCGCGATGAGGCCGACGCCGGTGCGGGCGGCCTCCATCGCCAGCGAATAGACGCTGCGGGCGCCATTGATGATCCGGGTCTTGCCGCTATTGCGGGCGACGACGCGGATGGTCTCGGCGTCGTCAAGGATCTGGGAGATCAGCATGATGAATCCTCTCTCATTTGCCTTGGCAGGACTGCCAAAACGGCAGACCTTGCTCAGCGCGGCCGGGACCTCGTCCATGCCACGGTTTAAATTCTCAGTTCGGATTGCGCTCGCGGGCCTGGTCCCTCAGGGACTTCTGTTACCGGCGGGTTGCCGGCAGCGCCGCGATCGTATGCCTCCTGCTTGCCGACTAGAGCAGTTCACCGTTTCACGGAGACGGCGACCGCTCTAACTCATTGTCTTGGCGCAATTCCGGGCGGAAAACCGTTTCACACTTTTCCTGGAATTGCTCTTAAGCCCGTTCAAGCCTTGTTCTTGTTGTAGACGTCGAAGATCACGGCGCCGAGCAGCACCAGGCCTTTGACCACCTGCTGCCAGTCGACATTGACGCCCATGATCGACATGCCGTTGTTCATCACGCCCATGATGAAGCCGCCAACCACCGCACCGATGACCTGACCGACGCCGCCCATCGCCGAGGCGCCGCCGATGAAGACGGCGGCGATGACGTCGAGCTCGCTGCCGAGGCCCGCGGCCGGCACCGCCTGTCCCAGTCGCGCCGCGATGATCAGGCCGCCGAGCGCCGACAGCACGCCCATATTGATGAACACCATCAGCGTCAGCCGCTCGGTGTTGATGCCTGACAGTTGCGCGGCCTTGGCATTGCCGCCCATGGCGTAGATACGGCGGCCGATGGTCATGCGCTTGGTGACGAAGACGAACAGCGAGATCAGAACGCCCATGACGAGCAGCACTACCGGCAGGCCTCGGTAGCTGGCGAACTCATAGACCAGGAACAGTGCCAGCGCGCTTGCGACCAGCGTCTTGACGACGAACAGGGCAAAGGGCTCGGCCTCATAGCCATGGCGTTCGCGCTTGCGGCGCGTCCTCACCCCGAAATAGGCATAGGCAAGCACGGCGATCAGGCCCAGCACGATCGTCGTCATGTGCAGCGTCAGGCCGCTGCCCATGATGGTCTTGCCGGCCGCGTTCACCGTCGGCGGGATCAGCGTCAGCGGGCCGATGACATCGGGGATGAAGCCGGAGCTGAGCATTTTGAAGTCGTCCGGAAGCGGACCGACCGAGGATCCGCCGCCCAGCAGCGCCTGGCAGATGCCGCGGAAGATCAGCATGCCGGCCAGTGTCACGATGAAGCTCGGTATTCGGTGATAGGCGATCCAGTAGCCTTGCGCCGCACCGATCAGGCCGCCCACGACGAGGCAGATGATCGAAACCACCAGCGGATTGCTGAGCGGTCCAAGTTGCCAGATGACCATCATGTTTGCCGCCAGCGCGCCGATGAAGCCGGCGACCGATCCGACGCTGAGGTCGATATAGCCGGAAACGATCACCAGCAGCATGCCCAGCGCCATCACGATGATGAACGAGTTCTGCTGCACCAGGTTGCTGAGGTTGACCGGCTTGAACAGCGTTCCCGACGTGGTGAACTGGAAGAACAGCATGATGACGATCAGCGCGATGATCAGGCCGTATTCGCGCAGGTTCGTCGCCAGCGCCGAGACGGCGATGCGTGGGCGCTGCTCTTCGGCGACGTTGCCGTGCGGGGCGGGGGCGCTTTCGGTGCTCATGCTGCTTTTCCTTCTCCACGAACGATGGCGCGCATTATTTTTTCCTGGCTTGCTTCCGCCGCGGGCATTTCGCCCACGATGCGCCCTTCGTTCATGACGTAGATGCGGTCGGTGATGCCGAGCAATTCCGGCATTTCCGACGAGATGACCACGATCGCCTTACCCTCCGAGGCGAGTCGCGCGATGATCGTATAGATTTCGTACTTGGCGCCGACGTCGATGCCGCGTGTCGGCTCGTCGAGGATCAGCACGTCCGGGTCGGCGAACAGCCATTTCGACAGCACCACCTTCTGCTGGTTGCCGCCGGAAAGATTGCCGGTCAACTGATAGACGCTGGAAGCGCGGATATTGGTCTTCTTGCGATAGTCGTTGGCAACGGCGAGCTCGCGCATGTCGTCGATCACGCTGTGGCGCGAGACGCCGCCAAGATTGGCCAGTGTGATGTTGTGCTTGATATGGTCGATGAGATTGAGACCGTAAGTCTTGCGATCCTCGGTGACGTAGGCGATGCCGTGCTGGACCGCCTTGCTCACAGAGGATACGTCGACCGGCTTGCCCTTGAGCAGCACCTCGCCTGTGATGCGGCGGCCGTAGGAGCGCCCGAACAGGCTCATGGCGAATTCGGTGCGGCCGGCGCCCATCAGGCCGGCAATGCCGACCACCTCGCCCTTGCGCACATTGATGTCGATGCCCTTGATCACCTGCCGTTCGGCATGGAGCGGGTGATAGACCGACCAGTTCTTCACTTCGAACACGATTTCGCCGATCTTCGGCTCGCGCGGCGGATAGCGGTCGTCGAGTGAGCGGCCGACCATCGAAGTGATGATGCGGTCTTCCGATATGTCTTTCTTGGCCAGCGTCTCGATGGTGCGCCCGTCCCGGATCACTGTCACCTTGTCGGCGACCCGGTTGATCTCGTTGAGCTTGTGCGAGATCAGGATCGAGGTCATGCCTTGCTTCTTGAATTCGAGCAAAAGGTCGAGCAGCGCCTGGCTGTCCTTCTCGCTGAGCGACGCGGTCGGCTCGTCGAGGATCAAAAGCTTGACGTCCTTGCTCAGTGCCTTGGCGATCTCGACCAGCTGCTGCTTGCCGACGCCGATATTGGTGATCAGTGTCTTGGGGTCCTCCTTGAGGCCCACCTTCTTCAACAAAGCGGCGGTGCGCGCCTCGTTGGCATCCCAGTCGATGACGCCGTAGCGGGCGTTTTCGTTGCCGAGGAAGATGTTTTCCGCGATCGACAGCATCGGCACCAGCGCAAGCTCCTGGTGGATGATGACGATGCCCTTGTGTTCACTGTCATGGATGCCTTTGAACTGGCATTCCTGGTCTTGGAAGATGATCTGGCCGTCATAGGTGCCTGTGGGATAGACGCCCGACAGCACCTTCATCAGCGTCGACTTGCCGGCGCCGTTTTCGCCGACCACGGCATGGATCTCGCCTTCCTCGACGCTGAGATTGACGTTCGACAGCGCCTTCACGCCGGGGAACGTCTTGGTGATGTCGCGCATCTCCAAAATCGTCGGGGCCATGGGGACTACCGCTCCTTGAGAGCTCGGCAAACATTGCCGGCGAGGTCAGTGACAATACCGGGCTCGCTGGTGAACGAAAAGGGGCCCTGCGTTGCGCAGGACCCCCTGACTTTGTAACCGGGATTACTTCAGTTCGTCGGCCTTGATGTAGCCGGAGTCGACGACCAGCGCCTGGTAGTTCGACTTGTCGACCTCATGCGGCGTCAACAGGATCGAGGGAACGACCTTGACGTCGTTGTTGTAGGTCTTTTCATCGAGGCCGTCCGGCTTGCCGCCCGAGAGCACCTTGTCGACGAGTTCGACGGTGGCCTTGGCCAGTTCGCGGGTGTCCTTGAACACGGTCGAATACTGCTCGCCCGTGATGATCAGCTTGACCGAAGCGGTCTCGGCGTCCTGGCCGGTCACGATCGGCCACGGCTGAGCCTCGGTGCCGTAGCCGACGGCGCGCAGCGAGGCGGTGATGCCGCGCGACAGGCCGTCATAGGGCGAAAGAACGCCATCGACGCGGCTGCCGTCCGAATAGTTGGCCGACAGCAGGTTGTCCATGCGCGCCTGGGCGGTGGCGGCGAGCCAACGCAGCGTGCCGACCTTGTCCATGCCGGTCTGGCCGGACTTGATCTTGATCGAGCCGTCGTCGATCAGCGGCTGCAGGACGGAGATGGCGCCATTGTAGAAGAAGAAGGCGTTGTTGTCGTCGGGCGAGCCGCCGAACAGTTCGACGTTCCACGGCTTGGTGTTCGGGAAGCGCTCCTTGAGGCCCTTGACCAACGAATTCGCCTGGATCACGCCGACGCCGAAATTGTCGAAGGTGGTGTAGTAGTCGACATTGGCGGTCTTCTTGATCAGACGGTCATAGGCGACGACGACGACGCCCGCGTCAGCGGCCTTCTGCAGCGCATCCGACAGGGTGGTGCCGTCGATCGAAGCGATGATCAGCGCCTTCGGGCCTTTGGTGATTTCGTTTTCCAGCTGGCTGAGCTGGTTGGGGATGTCGTCCTGCGCGTATTGCAGGTCGACGGTGTAGCCGAGAGCCTCGAGCTGGGACTTGACGGCATCGCCGTCGTTGATCCAGCGCTGCGAGGTCTTGGTCGGCATCAGCACGCCGACAAGACCCTTGTCGGCTGCGTGCGCCGAGTAGGTCATGGCAGCGATGCCAAGGGCCGCGACGGCGGCCAGTGTCTTGATGATTTTCACTTTAACTCTCCCTGTTTGATGGACGCGGCACCCCGGGGGTCGCGGGCCGCGCAATCGTGCAGAAGCGCCAAGGCACCGCTGCCGTCATATCGATCTCCGGTATCCTCCCATGGCCCCGAGACGCTGATTCAATCGATACGATTTTTCTCGTCAGCGACCGTCACGTCTTGGAACGCGCGGAGGGTGTGGGTCTTTGCCATAACTGTCAAATGCGATCTTTGATGGTTGCTATATCATGGTTGGTATATGTATTGGGATGTGACGGGCTGACCCCAATGTCGGCCTTGCACGAGCAGAAGGCAGGGAAAGCGATGGCGCGGCCCGGGAATCCGACAACAGCTTCAAATGGTTACAGAGAAGCACCGGGCGATGGCGAAACCCTGCTGCGCAGCGGTCTCAGTCTGCGCCACATGCGCATGATCGTCGCGCTCGACGACCATGGCCGGGTCAGCGCGGCAGCCCAGGTTCTGAACATTTCGCAGCCGGCGGCCTCGCGCATGATCGCGGAGATGGAGGCGGTGCTGGAGGTCAAGCTGTGCGAGAGGCTGCCGCGCGGCATCACCTTGACGCCATACGGCAAGGCTTTGGCCAGGCGCGCGCGCTCGATCCTGCTGGAGATGCGCGAGGTCGACCGCGAGATTTCCGAGCTCAAGGCGGGCAAGGGTGGTTCGGTTTTCCTGGGTGCCGTGACCGCGCCGGCAATCGAGCTGGCGGTGCCGGCAATTCGTGAAATCCGCCGCATCTATCCGCGCATCGAGATCACCATGCAGGTCGAAACCTCCAATGTGCTGGCACGCGAGCTGATCGCCACGCGCCATGACTTCATCATCGCGCGCATCCCCGACGATCTCAATCCGCGGCTGTTCGAGTCGCGCGTCATCGGCGTCGAGAAGGCCTGCCTGATCGTGCGCCGGGGCCATCCGCTCACCAAGGGCGAGGCGGTGCGGCTGGAAGAGACCGCCGCCTATGACTGGGTCTTCCAGTCTGGCGGCTCGCCCTTGCGCCAGGCGATGGAGAGCAACTTCCTCAACCGCAACATCGCTTTGCCGGACCGTATCCTGAACACCAGTTCGCTGCTCCTGACCCTGGTCATGGTCGCGCAATCCGATGCCATCGCACCGGTCTCTGTCCAGGTGGCGAAATTCATCCAGAACCCTGACGGGCTGGCCGGCGCCATCGACGTCGTCCAGACCGAATTCGACATCGAGGTCAGGCCCTACAGCCTGATCACAGTCAGGAATCGCGCACTGTCGCCGGCCGCAAAGATGCTGCACGACTTCATTCTGAGGGAAGTGGGATGATGGCTCGCTGGGCAAGGTTGTCCGGCGAAAGCACCGCCAGGCCGAGGCCAGCGAAACCGAACTGGGAACATTATTTCCCGCCGATGCGTTCATGATCTTGCAAGGGACGATTTCTTTTGGAGGCTGAACATGCGCAGCTTCGAAATCATCGATCTGCTTTGCGTGATCGAGGCCTGCAAGCACGATCGGTCGGTCGGGAATTTCGTGTCCATGGCTGAAAGCGTGGAAGAATTGCGGGTGTTGACCGGCGATTTCGTTTCATCGGATGACGCGGCGGCAAATGCCCTCGCAACGGTGGCGCTTGCGCGAGGCTGCTCGGTTGTGTTCGACGAACAGGCAGGCGCGGAAATGGTTCTGACGCCTTAGACTGGAGCGGGTAGAGGGAATCGAACCCTCGCGTTCAGCTTGGGAAGCTGACAAGCTACCATTACATCATACCCGCGTGCGCCCTCGTTACCATGAGGGTTAGCCTTCGGGCAATCGCAAAGCGGTCTGTTCTCACGACGGTCGTGCCGCGGATCATGGCGCGCCCGCGGCCGTGAACTGCCGTTTTGCCTCCGCGACCTTATTGCTGGTGGCGAAGCTTGGCCAGTATTTCGAAATGGCCAGCGTCGCGCCGGCGGAAGAGAAGTGGCCATAATCGAAGTAGAGAAATTCATTGGTCTCGGCATCGGCGTATGAACAACCGGCCGAGTCGCACAGATACGTCAGCGGATCTATGAAATCGGCCCCTTTGGTGAACGGCAGAACCCGTGCGTTGATGTTCGGATCCATAGCCATCGGCCATGATGTGGTTCCGGCATGCTCCCGTTTCACCAGGAAAGCGATCTTCTGGACGTCGGCGATGAATTCCGGAGACTGGCCGACGGTATAGACCTTGACCCCCATCTCGCGAAGCCGGTCGATCGTCTTCTGCAGGCCGTCGAAGCCCCTGGCCTGGTAGTCGGTCCATCGGCCGCTCAGGATCACCGCCTGGATGTTGGCGTCGCGAATGATCGACAAGGCCCGTTCGTTGAAGCGGGTGCAGGCGGGCCGAGCATAGGAAAAATAGGTCAGGTCGGGCGGACAGCCGGCATAGGTGTATTGGATGACATTGGCCTGGATTTTCTGGGCGTTGGGCTCAAGTCCCGAAACATAATGGGCAGCGAAAGAATCGCCCCACAGCAGCACATTGGTGGCAAAGCCCGTTGTACGGGTGCAGTCGGCGAGGTTCCAGTCTTCGATGCGGGTCCCGTTCTCGTTGAAGCAGATGCCGTTGCGCCAGTCGCCGACCCGGATACGTTCGGTCGAGAAATCCGGAAACCGTTGCGGGAAACCGTTGCCCAGTGCACCGGCCAAGCCACCGGCGCACAGCAGCGCGATTGCCGTCGCCGAAAAGGCGAAGATAGGCAGCGGGGCGGTATAGGCTCGTTTGTGGCGGAAGGGTTGCTCGACATATTTCCAGGAGAATGCCGCCAAGGCGAAACTGGCCACCGTCATCGCGATAATCGTTGGCACACCGACAGTCTTCAGGGAGAGATAATGGACGAACGAGTTGATCGGCCAGTGGACGAGGTAAAGCGAATAGGAAATGAGGCC
This sequence comes from Mesorhizobium sp. M7A.F.Ca.US.006.01.1.1, assembly GCF_003997935.1. Taxonomy (GTDB): domain Bacteria; phylum Pseudomonadota; class Alphaproteobacteria; order Rhizobiales; family Rhizobiaceae; genus Mesorhizobium. The sequence continues at coordinate 49,354 of NZ_RZQL01000011.1, read as the reverse complement.
GACCCAGACCAGCGGCGCCAACCGAAGCACGCGAGTGGCGACAGGTGCCGGCCTGTCGGCGTTATCCTGGCCAGCATAGATCAGCAGAGCTGTTCCGAGGCAGGGGAATAGGGCGTTGTAGCCTGGAAACGGATCGCTGTCCGAAATCATCACAAAGCCAAATGCAATCAGGGCAAAGCCGGCGAGGCCGATCAGGTCCATCGCCAGCCGACTGGCTAGGACCGGAGGCTTCCGCAACATCAGCATGGCGCCCAGCGCCAGCTCCCATATGCGCGTCGGCAAGAGATAGAAGCCGGCCGTCGGTGCCAGCGAGGTTGCTATGACTGCCAGGGCAAAGCTGCCGATGGCCATCGGCAGAAGTACCGTCAGCCAGCGCTTCGAGACGTATCGGTGGATCAGATAAAGGAGGATCGGCGCGAAGATATAATACTGCTCTTCCACCGAAAGCGACCATGTGTGCAGGAGCGGCCGCAGTTCGGCATCGATGGAGAAATAATTCGTCGTTTTCCAGAAATAGATGTTCGACCAGAAGGTCGAGGCGGCGATCACACTAAGGCTGAATTCGTGGAGATCCGAGGGCAGAAGGATGAACCAGGCGGCAATGCTCGCGAGCAGGATGACGAAGGTCAGCGCCGGCAGGATGCGCCGTGCGCGGCGCCAGTAGAAGCGGCCGATCGAGAACTGGCCCCGCTCAAGATCATCGAGCAGGCTGCCGCTGATCAGATAGCCCGATATGACGAAGAAGATGTCGACACCGGTGAAGCCGCCAGGAATGGCGGTCACGCCGAAATGGAACAGCACGACGGGCAGCACCGCGACGGCCCGCAGGCCGTCGATGTCGCGCCGGTAGTTCATCCGGCCGGCTCGCGCGCGACCACCAGGATCCGTGCGGCCGCACCCGATACCCTCATGCGGCGATGCCTTCGGTCGTGCTGAAAATCCCGGCTCGTCGATGTCACTGGCTCACCCTCAGGCAGCAATTTTGCTGCGCTGCAACATGGGTGTCAAGGCATATATTGGCCGTCGCGAAATTCGCCATGAAGGCCCGCCAAGGATCAGGCGCCAGGCAGATAGATCACTGCATAGTCGTCCGAATAGGCCCGTTTCCAGCCCAACTGGTCGAAGAAGGGAATGCGGCTGTCGTCGGCCGATAGCAGCGCCCAATCTATTGCGTATTTCTTCAGGCGGGCTTCGAGGAGCGGCTTGCCGTCGCCGCGTCCGGTGTCGTTGTCGCTCTTCGTGAAACCGCCCAGGAACAGCTGGTCCGTCCGTCCGTCGATATAGGTCTTGAACCCGTGGAAAATAAGCGTGCCGCCGAAATTGTAGGAATTCAGCAAATTGCCGGATAGATGATGGCTTTGCGCGAAGGCCAGCGCCCCGCTGGCCGATGTCTTCGGGCTCGGCGCAACCTGATAGGTGCTGCCGAGCACGGCGACCCCGCCGATCAGCAGAACGGCTGCCGAGCCGCAGATGGCGTAGAACCGCCTGGCGAAGAATCTCTCCAGTCCGTCGCGCTTTTCGGCCAGCCATGCGGTGGCTGAAAGCGAGGGATATTGCTGTGCGACCTCGGCCGCCATCACCAGCGGAATCAGCAGGAAGAACAGATACATGAAGCGCACATGGGCGAGATAGACATGCAAGGTGAAGACGACGAACAACGCCTTGGCCCAGTCAATTCGCAATCGGGACACCAGCAACCCGAAAAGCGCCAGCAGCATCGCCGCTTCCTGGACGGGACTGTCCGGCGGATTGAATGGCTTCCATTCCATGATCAGCGACACTGCCTCATTGCCGTAAGCCACGGCGAGCGTCGCCAGGATGGCCTGGACGCCGTAGGGGTGGATCAGGCTGACCAGCGGGCAAAGCAGACCGAACGCGATCCACTTCGCCAGCAGGGCCGGTTTCGACAGGCCCGTGCGCGCCAGCAGATCGAGACCGGCGAAAGCCGCGATGACGAAGCTCAAGGTGAAGGTGGCGTGCAGGTTCGCCCATAATACGACCAGCACAAGCAGCCACCAGGGCGGCGCCCGTTCTTCCCTTGCCGCACCGAAGAGGACCGCTGTCCAGATGACGATGATCGGGAAGGTGAAGACATGCGGACGCGCCGTGAAGATCGGGTTGATCAGGAACACCGCCGCGAACGCCAGTGTAATCGCCAGGATCGGTTTCAGCCATGCGCTGAGAAACCACCCCATGAGGAAAACCGTCAGGGAGATCGAGGCGATGATCGCGGTGACGACCCCGTTCCAGCCGCCCGCCCGGTAGGCAAGGGCCAGCAGGACCTGTCCCAGCCATTCCTTGGCAATCCAGGGCTGGCCGGCAAAGGTGTAGGAATAAGGATCGACGGTGGGGAATGTCCGGTTAGTCAGGAAATCCAGACCGACCTTCACTTGCCACCAGCTGTCGGGATCCTGCAGGGTGGCGCCTGCCTGGGCACTCAACGCACCCGCCATCGCCAAGGCGGCGAGCAGGCAGAAGATCAGCCTGTTCCGCTCGTTGTACGTCGCGGCCTCCGCACTGGCCTGAGCGTCGTTCATGGTGCGCCGCCTCTGATCGGTTCCGGTGACAGTTGGGTTCAAGGTGTTGGATTGGCGGGCTGCCGCCGAGGCTTGTCGGCCACCCGAACTGTGCGGTCGGTGCTGTCGTCCCCACGTCCCACAAACACGAAGCGAGCCGAGCCAAGATAGAAAACAACCGAATAGACGCAGATTCCCGCGAGGTGGACCAGCGGGTTTTCGACGATGCCTGCTGAACGGGCGGCGATCACGACGGCCAGATTGATGCTGTAGGCGACCAGAAAGACACCCCCATAGCGCAGCGCGGTCCCGGGCTGGAAGCCATCGGCTCTGCTGAAGGTCCATTGGCGGTTGAGGAAGAAGCCGAGGACAAGGCCGGCGGCATACCCCGTGGCGTTGGCGAGGATGTCGCCCAGACCAAGCGCAAGCCCGGCCAGGATGACCGCGTATCCCAGCGCCGTGTTCAACAGACCGACGGCGCCAAATCGCAGCATCCTCGGGAAGTCAAACGGCAGGCTTGACCACATGCGCAAAATATTGGGCTCCGACAGGTACCTCGGTGAGGAAGCGCTCGAACGGCCTCAGTCTCGCAAGCATCCGAGGAAAGAAAATCCGGTAGACGATCCTCGTATTGGCAAGGCCCGCCTCGGCCATGCGCCCGCGCATCTCGCGCGAATTTATCAAAACCGCGTTTTCGTCGAAGGCACAGTTCCTCACCGCGTGCGTGGTCAGCGGATTCCAGGGATTGTGTTCGAAGACGAAGAAGCTGCCGCCATCGGCCAGCACCCTGCCGATCTCGGCGAACAGTCCGATCTGCAGGTTCTCGGGGATATGGTGGAAGACGCAGGCCGCGAAGGCCAGGTCGAAGCTGCCGTCGGCAAAGGGAATTGTCTTGCCGTCGAAATGCATGAAGGCGGCCTGGCCGGGAAAACGCTTGCTGGCGATGTCGAGCGATTCCCGCGAAGGATCGAGCAAGGTCATCTCCGCGTCGGGAAATGCGTTGCGCATATGGCCGAGCGAATTGCCAACGCCGGCGCCGAAATCCAGTATTCGTCGCGGTTTGACACCGGCCCGCCGCAGCGTCGCGGCGACGTCGTCGATCTTGTACCTGGCGAAGAAATCCGGGTTTTCGCCGCTCAGCCTTATGCTTGCGGCATGCTGCTCCTGATATTCCCGCGCAAACTGGTCGAACTCCGCCTCAAGCACGTGCGGCCCTCTTTGCCATCTCCTGCAGGCGATGGACCGGCAATTCGCCGTCCTCCACTGCCTGGCTGCGCGAAACGATCTCGTTGACGAAGTAGAGCGGCCGTCGCTTTGTCTCCATGTACATGCGCCCGAGATACTCGCCGAAGATTCCGAGCACCATAAGCTGAACGCTGCCGAGGATCAGCACGATCGCGGCAAGGCTGGTCCAGCCGGGCAACACGTTTCCGACCGACCATTCGAGCAGCGTGTAGCCGAGCACGACCAGCCCCAGAAGCCCGAACACCATTCCGAGCAGCGAGGCGAACCGCAACGGCACGATGGAGAAGCTGGTCATGGCGTCAACCGCCAGAAGAAGCATTTTCTTCAGCGGATAATGGGTGGTTCCAGCAAAGCGGCGGTGCCGCTCATAGGGGAAAGCCACCTGTCTCAGCCCGATCCAGCTCACCATGCCGCGAATGAACCTGTAACGTTCTGGCATCGCGTTCAGATGGTCGAGCGCGCGACGGTTCATCAGCCGGAAATCACCGGTATTCGGGGCTATGTCGACGTCGACCATGCGGCGCAGCAAGCGATAGAACATGGACGCGGAGGCGAGCTTGAACCAGCTTTCGCCATCGCGCGTCAGCCTCTGGCCGTAGACCACATCGAAGCCTTCGTTCATCTTCGTCATCATCGCGCCGAGCAGTTCAGGCGGATCCTGCAGGTCTGCATCGAGAATGAGAATGCGCTGGCCGCGACAGAATTCGAGCCCGGCGCTCAACGCGATCTGGTGGCCGTAATTGCGGGCGAGGTCGATGGCGACGACATGGTCGTCCTTTTCGGCCAGCTGCAGAATGGCCTCGCGCGTACCGTCGGTCGCGCCATCGATGACAAGGACGATCTCGTAGGAAGGGCCTTGTTCAAGGCATGCGGCCGTTACGCGCCGATGCAGTTCGGCCACGCCATCCAGCTCGTTGTAGCATGGGATGACCACCGACAGCATGACGCCGCGTCGCGCGGTGTTTTTCTCCGTCTCCACCAAAGCCTTGCTCCCGCTATTCGATTGGAATAGCGGCAATTGGTTAGAAAACAGATAAGCCAGCGGGATCGGCCGCAACCGTCGGTCGGCCATCATTTCTGCCGCACGCGGCCACCGGCCGAACCGGCAACTCCATGCGGATGCGGGCGCCTTGCCAGGAGCCCGCCACTATCCGGATCGAGCCATCGTGCAGCAGTGCGATCTGCCGGGCAAGGTTCAATCCCAGGCCCGCGCCGCGCGATTGCGGCTGCAGGCGGTAGAAGGGCTCGAAAACATTCTCGTGCTCATCGGCCGGAATGCCTGGGCCTTCGTCGCGGATTTCGACGCCGCCGGTTTCATCGACCGCTATGGTGATCGTGCCGGAACCGCCGCCATGATCGATGGCATTGCGCACGAGATTTGCCAGCGCGCGCTCGATCTGCAGCACGTTGATCTCGACATGGACCTTGTTGGCTGGCGGCTCGAAGGCAAGATCGTAGCCTGCTTCGATGGCGAGCGGGGCTAAGTCGGCAGCAACCCGGCTGGCAAGATCGCAGAGGTCGATGATCTGCCGCTGGTCCGCCGGGCGGTCGAGCAGCTGGTGGTCTAGCAGCTGCTGCGCAAGATGTGACAGGCGCTCGATGTCATGCAGCAGGCGCGCGCTCTGCGGTTCCTGTTTCAGCAATTCGGCGCGCGTGCGCAGGATGGCGATCGGCGTGCGCAGTTCGTGCGCGGCGTCGGTGAGGAAGCGATTGTGCCGGTCATAGCCCTGGGCGAGGCGCGCCAGCGTCTGGTTGAAGGCATGCACCAGCGGCGCGATCTCCTGCGGCACATTCTTGACCGGCAGCTGCATCGCACGGGTGCCGATGTCGATGCGCGCGGCCTGCTGGACGGTGTCGACGAGGCCGGCAAACGACCGGCGCACGACGGCTGGCGTCGTCACCAGGGTCGTGGCTCCCATGACGAGGACGATCGGCAGCAGCAGGATAACGATGATGACCGCGAGAGCGGGAAGCGCCTTCTCCCAGTTCCTGCTGCCGTCCGGGTTCTTGGCGACGTCGATGGTGGCCGAAATGTTGACCTCGAGGCCCTCGCTCTCTTCCCGCGACGACCGTGTCGCGGCGATGATCTGAACCGTGCCGGCCTTGGTCGAAACCCTTTCGAGATAGGCCTCCGGCCTCAAATCATCTCTGGAAAATCCGATGGTGGCGTGATCGGCCTGGCCCAGCAGATCGCCAAAATTCCTGGTGTAGACGTCGGGGATGCTGCCGAAGCGGATGCTCTGGCCGCTGTTGTCGCGGATGATGTACCAGACATTGGGGAAACCCTCACGAAACGAACGCAGCCCGTCGGTCTCATGGACGATCAATCTGCCGTTGCCATCACGATCGACGGCATCCTTGAGGGCGGCGACGGCAGCTTCGTTGTCGACAAGAAGTCGCGGATTGGCGATCCAAAACGCGACCGCGCACAGCACGATGAAGATGAGGAGCGTCGCCGCCTGCAGCAGGATCAGCCGCCGCACCAGCACCCATTGCAGCGATCGCGTGCGCGGCTTCTTCACGAGGCGGCCCGCAAGAGATAACCGAGGTTGCGGATCGCCCTGATCTCGATGCCGGCAGCGACGTCGTCGAGCTTGCGGCGCAGCCGCGAAATGTGCGCATCCAATGCATTGGAGCCGATCTCGTCGTCGAGAGCATAGACGGCTTCTTCCAGCGCCCCGCGCATGATGGTCCGGCCCGGCCTGCGGATGAGCGTTTCCAGCACCAGCCGTTCGCGCCGCGGAAGCTCCAGCGTCTGGTCCTCGACAAGCGCCTCGCGATGGCGGAAATCATAGGTGAGGCGGCCGACCATCACCTGATTGGCACGCGTGGTGAACGAACGCCGGTGCAAGGCATTGAGCCTGGCAACCAGTTCCACCGTTGCGAACGGTTTGACCATGTAGTCGTCGGCGCCGGCATCGAGCCCCGCCACGCGATCGTCGAGCCCGCTGAGCGCGGTCAGCGCGATCACCGGCACGTCCAGATGCAGGGCCCGCAGGCGCGGGATCAGGCTGAGGCCATCGCCATCCGGCAGCCGGCGGTCCAGCACCACCGCGTCATGGTGGCCGAGCCGCGCCACGGCTTCGGCATCCGCCAGTGTCGCGGCATGGTCGACGATGATGTCCTGGCGTTCGAGCGCGGTCTTCAGCACCGAGGCCATTTCCGGCTCGTCCTCGATCAGCAGGATGCGCATGCGCACTCTCCGTCACAGGCAGCCGGCACGCTGTGGCAATTCATTCGCATTCCAGCTTCGGTTGACGAAAATTGGTGATGAACCATCGGCCGCCCGTGGCGCGGGCGTAGAACGTATAGAAGCATTCCTGGCGCTCGATATAGCCAGGCGTTTCGGTTTCTTCGTAGACGGTTCCGTGTTTTGTGTGGCGGACCTCGCCGCTGGAGGTCCCGGAAACCACATTGGTGGAGATCTTGCGCCACTGATAGGCCCGCTCGCCCCGGCCGAGATCAACGACGGCGGTCGGCGGCCCGTAGTCCAGAATGACCGACTCGACCGGTTGCCCGATGTAGTTCTTCATGATGTCGGAGGCGCATCCCGTCAGCGCCAGCGCGATTGCGACGAAGAACGCCTTGGAGATCCACACCAGATGGTTTGCGCCGCGTTTGGACATATCCGATTCCCGTCATCAAGGTCATCCGCGGCACCGAATGCATGTCGCCCAAAAGTGGCCCCGGTTTTGGGACAACGACATGCATAAAAAAAACCTGAAGCGCGCCGCATGATCCGTTTCGATGCGGCGCGCTTTAGGACGTGAAGATTGCATCGACATTACGCAGGACCTGGCACACAAATACGGTCTGCCAACACGCGTCGATGCCGGTGCGGATGGAGGCAAAGCAATTGCGCGGCCCCGTTGCATCCGGGCGCCGCGCAAGCTCGTTCGAGCAAAATACAAGACGGGTTCAACGGAACCCATGGCCTGCCCTAGAACCGGTAGTTGATGCCGGCCTTCAGTTCATGGCTGCCGATCGTCGCCTTGGATTTGCCCAGGGCGGACGTCGTTTCGACGCCTGGGGTGCGCACATAGTCATATTCGACCTTGGCTGACAGGCCGCCGGCAAAACCCTGCTCGATGCCGCCGCCGACCAGATAGCCGAGTTTCCATCCGTCGATATCGTTCACCTTGTCGCCCTTGTCGAATTTGGTCATGGCGACGCCGCCGGTTCCAAACAGCAGCGTCTGGTCGAAGCTCAAGCCGGCTTTGGCCTTGGCGGCACCGCGCCACTTTTCCTTGATCTTGCCACCCCGGACATCGTGCTCGGCGCCACCCAGATACGAACCTTCGATCTCGGCACCGAGAACCGCTGGACCCATCTGCTGGTTGTAGCCGGCCTGAACGCCGCCGCTGAGGCCGTTGCGGCCGGAAAACGGGTTCGGCATCCCGGTGAACGCCGTGCCGCCATGCACGCCGACATAGGCGCCGCTCCACTGGAAGGCGGGGGGATCATTGTAGGTTGGCAGAAGGTCGGCGGCCATCGCCGGCCCGAGGAGGCACACGGCAAGGGCACTTGCCGTCAGGATGATCTTTGCTTGAGAGAACACTGCATTACTCCAACACACGCGCGCATCCGGCAATCGATGCGCAGGTTTCCCGAAGAACTCGACCGTTGGGCGGTCGGGTTCCGATTTGGTGTCTTTCAGGGATGGTTGCGCGGTCCTGGGGCTGGCTTTCGCCAGCTGGGGTAGGGGTCAGAGTGCCCGCGCGGCCAATCACCTGAAAGACGCCGACTGTCTCGCAGCCGAAAATTGCACGCACATTGCGGGAAGCCGAAAAATGAAGATTTTTCGCTTTATTTTCAACATATTAAAGCGATTCTGTTTACGTAAATTTAACCGTCTGGCGCGGGTTTGGCCAGGTTGGCAGCACAACCCTGCCATGCAATCGCTCGGTAGAGGCCTTCGGCATCCCGCAAAACTCCCGGCTTGAAGCGGACAAGCCAAGTGCGTATGTCTGGGCCGACGCCCTCGAGCCTGGGTACCTCAATCTGGAGACGAGCCTTGTCCGCATTGACGCGCTTTCTTGGCGACTCGCCGCTCAAGGTGATCCTGAAACTGCTGGTGGTGTCTTTCCTCGTCGGCCTGGTCATGAATGCCTTCGGCTGGTCGCCGATGGATGTGCTCTACGGCATCCGGAAGTTCTTCATGGACCTGTGGAATCTCGGCTTCCACGCCATCGACCGCTTCCTCGGCTATATCCTGCTGGGCGCGGCTATCGTCGTGCCGGCCTTCATCCTGCTCAGGATCGCCAATTACCGGAAGTAGGGCAGTATCCCGAACCGCAGGTCCGCGTCAGCGAACCCTGGCACCCGGTTTTCTCGGACAAACGGAAACCGTTTGTCCAGAGATCATGCTTGAAGAACTATCGGGCGTAGCCCGCGGCCATCTCGAACAGGATGGCGTGGCGCGCCGCGAGTGCAGGCACATCGGTGGAATAGCCACCCCCGATGACGCCGCAGACCGGAACGCCCTGCGCGCGAAAATGGCTGATGACCATGTCGTCGCGGGCGCGCAGGCCGTCATCCGATAGCGACAGCCTGCCAAGCCGATCCTCGGCATGGACATCGACGCCGGCATTGTAGAACACGATGTCCCAATGGGCCTGTGCGGACAGCTCCGGCAAGATGGTGGCGAGCCTCTCGAGATAGGCAACGTCACCCGTGCCATCGAGCAGCGCGACATCGAGGTCGGAGGCGATCTTGCGCACGGGGTAGTTGCGGTCGCCATGCATGGAAAAGGTGAAGACGCGCGGATCATCGGCGAGAATATCCGCGGTGCCGTCGCCCTGGTGCACGTCGAGATCGACGACCAGGATGTTTTGTGCCGCGCCTTCGGCGAGCAGGACCAGCGCGGCGACGGCGACATCGTTGAAGGTGCAGAAGCCCGCGCCTTGCGCGCGCCGCGCATGATGGCTGCCGCCTGCGGTGTTGCAGGCGATACCGTGGCGCAAGGCCAGCCGCGCCGCCAGCACCGTGCCGCCGGCGGCAAGCTGTGCGCGCAGCGAGACGCGGGGTCCGATCGGAAAACCGATCTCGCGTTCGATCTTCTCGGGCACGCAGCAGTTGACGACCTGGTCGACATAGCCCGCCGCATGGGCAAGCTCCAGCCATGACGCCGGCGCCGCCTCGGCGGTGTTGAGCGCGTCGGGTCCGGCCAGTCCGCGGGCGCGCAAGGCGTCCATCAGCAACGGATATTTGCTCATCGGAAAGCGATGGTTGACGGCGAAGCCGGCGTCGTAGTCGGGGTGATGGACGATCTGCAGGGGCATGAACTCGTATCCGGCGGGCTCGCGCCAGACCGGGATTTCGGTTGGCCGTCACGGTATGAATGATTGCGCGGTGGCTGGAAAATGGGGCACATCGACGGTTCCATCAAGCCGCAATCAGCAAGGCAGCAATCCTTGGACAAAGGTGCAACTCCAGCCGACGCCGGATCCCCGATCCTCTCGGGATCCCCGGTTCACCCCGGATCATTTGTCGTCACCAACCGCTCCGTGCTCGCCATCGCCGTGCCGATGACGCTTGCCTATCTGACGACGCCGATGCTCGGCCTGGTCGACACGGCTGTCGTCGGCCAGTTCGGCGATGCCGCCTTGCTGGGCGGCCTGGCGGCCGGCGCATTGATCTTCGACGTCGTCTTCACCTCTTTCAATTTCCTGCGCTCGGGCACCACCGGCCTTGTCGCACAGGCATTTGGGCGTGGCGATGCCCTGGAGGAACAGGCGGTGTTCTGGCGAGCCGTGCTGATCGCGGTTATCGCCGGCATCGTGCTCGCTGCCCTTGCGCCGCTGGTCGCCATCGCCGGGCAAAAGTTCATGGGCGCCGAACCGCGCGTCAGCGAGGCAATGGGCGTCTACATCAGGATCAGGCTGCTCGCGGCACCGTTCTCGCTGATCAACTATGCCATCCTTGGCTATGTGCTGGGGCGCGGCGAGGGCGGGCTTGGGCTGGTGCTGCAATTGGTCCTGAACGGTATCAACATCGCGCTGTGTTTCCTACTTGGGCTGAAACTTGGCTGGGGTGTCGCCGGCGTTGCCTGGGCGACCGTCAGCGGCGAGTTCCTGGCCATGCTGCTCGGCCTGGCGATCGTGATCCGCCGGTTCCGGGCGGCCCCATCCTTGCCGCGCCACCGCCTGCTCGACATGGCCGCCTTCCTGCGCATGATGTCGCTCAACCGTGACATCATGATCCGCTCGTTCTCGCTGCTCGCCGCCTTCGCATTGTTCACCCGCCAGGGCGCGCAGTTCGGCACGGTGACGCTGGCCGCCAACGCCGTGCTGATGAATTTCTTTCTCGTCGCCGGCTATTTCCTCGACGGCTTTGCCACCGCCGCCGAACAGTTGGCGGGCCGTGCCGTCGGCGCACGTGCCGCCGCACCGTTCCGCAAGGCCGTGCGGCTGACGCTGTTCTGGGGTTTCGGACTGGCGGCAGCCGCGACGCTGGTAATGCTGTCTGGTGGCGCCAATCTGGTCGCTCTCGTGACGACATCGGAGGAAGTCCGTTCGGTGGCCGACATCTACCTGCCGTGGGCGGCATTCACGGCGCTGAGCGGTGTGCTGGCGTTCCAGATGGATGGCGTCTTCATCGGCGCGACCTGGTCTCGCGACATGCGCAACATGATGCTGCTGTCGTTCCTGGTTTTCGCGGCCGCGCTGCTGACCCTAGCGCCCGCCTTCGGCAACAATGGACTTTGGGCGGCGCTGCACGTCTTCCTGCTGGTGCGAGGCTTCAGCCTGCTGACGATCCTGCGGCTCAGGGTGCGGACGGCGTTTTAGGCGGTGTCCCCGGAAGGCCTTGCGCCGTCCAGGCACCGAACGGCAGCTGTTCGCGATAGGAATTTTTTCTTGACCCGGTGATCTCAGCTATGGTACATATTTGGCCATGGTGCTGATTTGCGCCAGTGACCCGCCGCACAGGCGGGTTTTTCGTTTGATGCTCCGTCAGCCAATGCCCCGACGAGGCTCCGAAGGAACCATTGACTCGAATTCGTTGCGCTGCGGTGCGGTCGGATGCACTTGCACTTTCAGTCGATTTCCAACAGACTTGATGCACCAATTGTTCCAGGGCGAGCTTATGCGAAGCTACCTGCCATATGTCTTGGGCGCGGCGCTGGGATTGCTCACTGCGTTCATTCTCTCCGTGGTTTCTGGCATCGGCGGAACCGCACAGTTGCTTCTCTTCGGGGTGCTGCCTGCCATCGGCGGCACCATCTGCGAGCGGGCCGTCAGTCGCAATCTACGCTCCTGAGAGCAGTTCAGAGTTGCCTGGACGCCCAGAAGTCGAGGCGGCTGTCGCGCAATTCGCAAATCGACTTCAGCCGTTCTTTTTCGACGAAACGGACCATTCCGGAAAGAATACGGCCTGGCAGAGAAGGCCCGGCATAGATCATGCCGGTGTAGAGCTGCACCAGATCAGCACCCGCACGGATCTTGTCCAGCGCGGTCTCGGCGGAATCGACGCCGCCGACGCCGATGATGGCGCGGTCCGGTCCGAGCAGCTTGCGCATCTTCGCCAGCACGATGGTCGAACGCTCGAACAGCGGCTTGCCGGAGAGCCCCCCGGTCTCGCGCGCGGTGTCGCCGCTGCGCAGCGGCGGCCGGGAGATGGTAGTGTTGGAGACGATGACGCCGTCGATCCGCTTCTCGGCCACCTCGGCGGCGATGTCCTCCAGCTCGGCCTCGACCAGATCCGGCGCGATCTTCAGGAACACCGGCGACTGGGTTGATGCCGTGGCGCGCGCGGCCATGACCCGTGACAAAAGTTCGCCAAGCTGCTCGCGCGCCTGCATGTTGCGCAGGCCCGGCGTGTTGGGCGAGGAGATGTTGACGGTCAGATAGCTGGCGTACTGCGCAAACCGGGCGACGCCGCGCTCATAATCGCCGATGCGGTCGCTGCTGTCCTTGTTGGCGCCGATGTTGACGCCGACGATGCCGGGGCGCTCCTTGCGCGCGGCAAGGCGCTTTTCGGCCGCTGCATGGCCTTCATTGTTGAAGCCCAATCGGTTGATCACCGCATCATCGGCCGTCAGCCGGAAAATACGCGGCTTCGGGTTGCCGGCTTGCGGCAGCGGCGTGATGGTACCGACCTCCGTGAAGCCGAAGCCCAGGCCAATCAGCGCGTCGGGCACTTCGGCATTCTTGTCGTAGCCCGCTGCCATGCCGAGCGGGTTCGGAAACTCGAGGCCGCAGACCGTAACCTTCAGCCTGTCATCGCGGACCGCCGGCGCACCAACCGGAACGCCGCATCGCAGCGCCGCGATCGACATACCATGCGCGGTTTCCGGATCGAAGGCGAACAGCAGCTTCTGGCCGAGCCGGTCGAGCACGCTCATTGCCCCTCCAGTGCCGGGAATTGATGCACACCATCGGCGCCAAGCGGCAGTGGCCGGACCCACAGCACGGCCTTGAGGTCCAGCGGACCATAAAGATGCGGAAACAGCGCACCGCCGCGCGAGACCTCGTATCTCAGCGCAGCGCCTAGGCCGGCGCCGTCGATGGCGACCAGCAAAAGGTCCGTCTGGCCGGCAAAGTGCTTTGCCGCCGTTTCCCTGACCTGCGCCGCCGTTGAGAAATGAATGAAGCCGTCTGCGACATCGATCGGCGCGCCGGTGAAGCCGCCATGCGTTTCGGCCTCGCGCCATGGCGCTTGCGGGGTTATCTTGTAGATAATCTGAGACATGGTTGCGCTATAGAGCAGTTCCAGGAAAAGTGTGAAACGGTTTTCCCGGGAAAAGCGCATAGCGCTTTCCCTTGGGAATTGCGTCAAAAAGATTCCGAACCAGCCATTCGGGAAAGGCCATGCCAAGGGTCTTCCCCATTTCCGGCGCAAACATGTGATATCTGAGGCCTTGGCCATGGAGGACAACATGCGTCTGCAGCACATCTTGATCCCCGCCGCGCTCGTTTCGCTGATCGCGGCTTCAGCTTACTCGGAAGAAACCGACCGCTACCGGCTGGAAAAGTCCGATAACGGCTTTGTCCGTATCGATACGCAGACCGGCGCCATGTCGATTTGCGAGGAGCGTTCGGGCCAGCTCGTCTGCAAGATGGCGGCCGACGAACGCGCTGCTTTCCAGGACGAGGTCGACCGCTTGCAGACCTCGATGAAGGCAATGGACGAGCGCGTCACCAAGCTCGAGAATTCGCTCTCCGCCCGCCTCGAATCGAAACTGCCGAGCGAGGAGGATTTCAACAAGACGATGGGCTACATGGAGCGCTTCCTTCGCGGCTTCATGGGCATCGTCAGGGATATGGACAAGGACAACGGCGCCCAGCCCAATTCGCAGAAGACCTGAGCGTTTCAATCAAGGGAAAACGCGGTGCGCTGGCTTTGCCGCTTGAAAACAGCGCGCCGCCCCTCATAATCGTCCACTGATCCCGAAAAAAAAGCTTAGCCCATAGGGGATTCGGGGAGGAACATTTGCCGGCAGGCTATTCTTTCGTCATCGCCGACGACCACCCGCTGTTTCGCGGTGCGCTGCGCGAAGCGCTCGCCGGCATAGGCAACGTCGCCGCCATCCATGAAGCCGGCGATTTCGAGAGCGCCAAGGCGCTGGTCGTGGCCAACGAGGACGTCGATCTGGTGCTGCTCGACCTGTCGATGCCGGGCGCCAGCGGCCTCTCCGGCCTGATCTCGCTGCGCGGCATCCATCCGGCGGTGCCGCTGGTCGTGGTGTCGGCGCATGACGATCCGGCGACCATCAGGCGGGCGCTCGATCTCGGCGCGTCCGGCTTCATCTCCAAATCGGCCAGCATGGAAGAGATCCGCAGCGCCGTGCAGTCGGTGCTTGCCGGCGATATTGCAGCACCCGTCGGCGTCGATCTCGGCATCGAGCGCGATCCTGAAATATCAGACCTGATCAAGCGCCTGCAGGCGTTGACGCCGCAGCAGACCCGGGTGCTCGGCATGCTGGCCGAGGGCCTGCTCAACAAACAGATCGCCTATGAACTCGGCGTCTCCGAGGCCACCATCAAGGCGCATGTCTCCGCCATCCTGCAGAAGCTCGGCGTCGACAGCCGCACCCAGGCGGTGATCCTGCTGTCCAAGATCGGCAGCGACCCGCTGCAGCCGGCAAGTTAGACCCCTATTCGGCCGCCGGTGCCAGCGGCCTGACCCTGGCCATCATCGAACGCAGCACCGCTGGTCTGAGCGGTTTGTTGATCACCGCAATCTCGAGCCCGCCCGCGGCCGTGCGCACCTCGTTGGAGCGGTCGGCGGTGACCAGCACGGCCGGCAGGGTGTCGCCATGGATCGCGCGCAGCCTGACGATGATATCGAGACCGGTTTCGCCGTCGAGATGGTAGTCGGCAAGGACGATGTCCGGGCGGTGTATCTTCGCGGTCTCCGGATCCTTTGAACCGGACGCGGTGTCGACGTTGCAACCCCAGCCTTCGAGCAGGAGCCGCATGCCCTCGAGGATGCGGGCGTCGTTGTCGATGCACAGCACGTGCAGCCCGGCCAGCGAAGCCGTCGCGCGGGCAGGTACCCTGGTTTCGATCTCGCGCCGCGGCTCCTGCACGGCCGCCACGGGCAGGATGACGGAGAAGCGCGTGCCCTTGCCAGGGTTGGAAAAGATCCGGATCTCCAGGCGCAACACCCGGGCGATGCGGTCGACGATGGAGAGGCCGAGACCGAGGCCCTCGGCCTCGCGCGCGCCCTCGTCGAGCCGGGTGAATTCGCGAAAGACGGTGTTCAGCTTGTCGCCGGCGATGCCGATGCCGGTGTCGACCACCTGGATCTCGGCCAGTTCGCCGCGCCGCCTGACGCCAACCAGCACGCGGCCGTGGCGCGTGTATTTGATGGCGTTGGAGACGAGATTCTGGATCAGGCGGCGCAGCAAATTGCGGTCCGTCGTGACCGTCAGCGATGACGCCATGATGGTCAGCTCAAGCTTCTTTTCGGCGGCCAGCGGCCGGAAGTCGTTGCCGATCTGGCGCAGCAATCCGTCGAGGTTGAAGGCGGTATCGTCCGGCTTCATCGCGCCGGCATCGAGGCGGGAGATGTCGAGCACGGCGCCGAGAATCGTCTCGACCGATTCCAGCGAGGATTCGATGTTCACGGCCGCCTTGCCGGCAGGTCCCTTGCCGGCCTTCTCTATCAGCGAGGAGCAATAGAGCCGGGCGGCGTTCAGCGGCTGCAGGATGTCGTGGCCGGCGGCGGCGAGGAAGCGCGTCTTGCCGAGATTGGCCTCCTCGGCCAGCATCTGCGCCTGCGCCAGCTCCTCATTGACCCGGGTCAGTTCGATGGTGCGGGTCTTGACGCGCTGCTCCAGCGATTCATTGGCCCTCTTCAGTGCCAGATCCTGCTCGACGCGTCCGGAAATGTCGGCATAGGTGGCGACGATGCCGCCGTCCGGCATCGGGTTGGAACGCAGTTCCAGGATGCGGCCCGAGGTTTTCAGCTCCATCTGCCACGGGCTGACGAAACTGGTCAGCCGGTTGAGCATGGCCACACGCTGATCGGCAGGGATGTCGCCGCGTTCGGCGAGATGGCGCAGGATGCGGTCGAGCGAGACGCCGACCTGGCCCATCTCGTCGGGCAGGTCGAACAGCGCCCGGTACTGGCGGTTCCAGCAGATCAGGCGGAAATCGCGATCGAAGACGGTGATGCCCTGTTCCATCTGGTCGAGCGCGATCTGCAGCAGATCGCGGTTGTGTTGCAGCGCCTCGGTGGCGTCGTCGAGCAATCGGAAAGCATCCCGGGATTCGCGGTCGTGGCGCCGAAACAGCAGCGACAGGATCAGGCGTGCCGAGGAGGAACCGACGGCGCTGGCCAGCAACTGCTCGGAAAAGCGGATGACGTCCATGCTCGCCTGCTCGTTGCCGTGCAGCGAGGTTCCGTTGGTCTTTTCGAACGACTGGAAAGAGCGCTCGGTGCGCTCGACGCCGAGATAGCGCCCGATCGTGTCCTTGAGGTCGTTGACGGTGATGGCGGTGCGGAAGCGGCGCAGGCTTGGCATCGGGCCGGCATCGCGCGGCACGAAGATCGACGCCTGGATGCGTTCCAGCGGCACCGATGCGCGCGAGAGCGAACCGAGCACAAAGAACACCGCGTTGATCGACAGGCTCCACAGCACGCCGTGGTTCAGCGGTTCGGCGACGGTGCCGAACAATGCCTGCGGCCGCAGCGCCTCGAAGCCGAACAGGCCGTGCACGATGATGCCGGTATCGGGTGCGGCAAGCGATGGAAACAGCAGCGTGTAGCCCCAGACGATGATGCCGGCGATCATGCCGAGTGCGGCACCCCTGCCGTTGGCGCCGCGCCAGATCAGCCCGCCGATCAGCGCCGGCGCGAACTGCGCGATGGCCGCGAACGACATCAGGCCGATCGACGACAGCCGCGCGCTGTTTGTGCTCTCGCGGTAGTAGAGGAAGGCGATGAACAACAGGATGAAGATCGCCCCGCGCCGTACATTGAGGATGAGCGTCGACCAGTCTTCGGTCTCGGAGGTCGAGGTCTTGAGCAGGCGGCGCACGAACAGCGGAATGACGAGGTCGTTGGAGATCATGATCGACAGCGCCACGCTTTCGACGATCACCATCGCCGTCGCCGCCGACAGCCCGCCGATGAAGGCCGCCATCGCCAGCACGTCATGGCCGCTGAACAGGGGCAGCGACAGCACGTAGAGATCGCTGCTGGTTCCAGTGCCGACCAGCGAAAGGCCGGCGAAGGCGATCGGCAGCACGAACAGGTTGATCGCCACGAGGTAGAGCGGGAACACCCAAGTCGCGGTGCGCAGTTCGGCCTCGCCACGGTTCTCGACGATGGTGACGTAGAACTGCCGCGGCAGCATGATGATGGCAAAGCCGCTGAGGCAAGTCAGCACCAGCCAGGTGGCGAGCGAGGTGTTGTAGCTCATCGCCTGCCGGACCTGCGCGTTCTCGGCGAGCTTGTCGAACATGTCGCCCGGGCCGCCGAAGATCAGGAAGGTGACCATCAGGCCGATCGCCAGGAAGGCGGCGAGCTTGACCACGGTTTCGACCGCCACCGCCAGCACCAGCCCGTCCTGGTGTTCGGTGGCGTCGGCATGACGGGTTCCAAACAGCACCGCAAACAGCGCCAGGAGCATGGCGACGACCAGCGAGATGTCGCTGACGAAGGGATCGAACGAAGGCGGCGATCCCGTATAGTGCTCGACCATCAGGCTGACCGAACCGGAGATAGCCTTCAACTGCAGCGCGATATAGGGCACCGCGCCGATGGTGGCGATCAGCGTGGCGATCGCCGCAACTGTAAAACTCTTGCCGTAGCGTGCGCCGAGGAAATCCGCGATCGAGGTGATCTTCTCGGTCTTGGCCAGCCGCACGATGCGGTTGAGCAGCGGGAAGCCGAACACGAAGACGAGCACCGGGCCCGTATAGATGCCGAGGAATTCGAGGCCGCGTTCGGAAGAGAGACCGACCGAGCCGAAGAAAGTCCAGGATGTGCAGTAGATCGCGAGGCTGAGTGCGTAGATGAAAGGCCGCCCCCGGCTCGGCTCGGAGATGGCCGAGCGGCGGTCGCCGAGGCTGGCGATGGCAAACAGCAGCGTCACATAGGCGACCGCGATGATGACGATGAACAAGCCCTGCACGCCTGGACTTTCCTCCTCTGCCGCGTTTTATCCGGCTTGCCCGGACGCAACCACAGCTTGGCGTCCGAGTCCATTGCGGCTTTGGCAGCATGATCGCGGCCACGATATTCTGCCAGCATTAGTCAAGATGCCGCTCAAAGTGCCGTAAGGTAAGGAGAAAGCGGTTGTTTTCTCCCTTTTACCCATGTTGCGTCAGCAGGTTTTTGTTATGTTGCCTCAGGTCGATGCCGCAAGGACGGAAACGGCAGCTCGGCCAGTCACGACAAGGAGGGTCGAATGCTGAAAGAATTCCAGGAATTTATTTCCAAGGGTAATGTGATGGACCTTGCGGTCGGCGTCATCATCGGCGCGGCCTTCGCCAAGATCGTCGATTCCCTTGTCAACGACGTGATCATGCCGATCGTCGGTGCGATTTTCGGCGGCTTGGACTTCAACAACTATTTCATAGGGCTTTCCTCGGCCGTCAACGCCACCTCACTGGTGGACGCCAAAAAGCAGGGCGCGGTTCTGGCCTATGGCAGCTTCATCACCGTAGCGCTGAATTTCATCATCCTGGCTTTCATCATCTTCCTGATGGTCAAGGCTGTGAACAATCTGCGCAAGCGGCTTGAGCGCGAGAAGCCCGCTGCACCGGCCGCCCCGCCGCCAGCCGACGTCGCGCTGCTCACCGAAATTCGCGATCTGCTCGCCAGGCGCTGACCACCGGCGGCATTTGCTGGACCAAAACCCCGGTCGTTCGCGGCCGGGGTTTTCTGTTTTCGCATCTGGTAAGGACCGCTGACGAAAACCGCAGACCAAACGGATCCGCCCATGACCCTGATCGACAGCTTGCGCACCGAGGCCCGTGCGGCACCCGAAAGCGGCATTGTCGCCGTCGTCAATTACGGCCGCCTGCGCGAAGGCATGATCCCGCTCTGGGCCGGCGAGGGCGACCTGCCGACGCCGGCCTTTATCACCGATGCCGCGTCGAAGGCGCTGGCCGGCGGCGAGACATTCTACACCTGGCAAAGGGGCATCCCCGATCTTAGGCAGGCGCTCTCCCGTTACTATGCCAGGCATTTCGGCAAGACCTTCCCGGAGGAAGAATTCATCGTCACCGGCTCCGGCATGCATGCCATCCAGCTGGCGCTCGACGCGCTCGCCGGTGCCGGCGACGAGGTTGTCTATCTGTCGCCGGCCTGGCCGAATTTCGATGCCGCGGCAGCGATAGCGGGAGCCATTCCAGTCGCGGTCACGCTCGATCATTCCGGCAATGGCTGGTCCTGCGACGTCGAGAAGATCGCGGCTTCGATCACGCCGCGCACCAAGGCGCTGTTCATCAACACGCCGTCGAACCCGACCGGCTGGACCGCCGATCATGAGACCTTGCAGGCCATCCTCGATCTGGCGCGCGCCAAAAACCTGTGGATCATCGCCGACGAGATCTATTCGCTTTTCCACTATGGCCACGGCCGCGCGCCGTCCTTCCTCGACATCGCGTCGGCGGAAGACCGCATCCTGTACGTCAACTCCTTCTCCAAGAACTGGGCGATGACCGGCTGGCGCGTCGGCTGGATCAAGACGCATCCGAGCTTGCAGCAGGTGTTCGAGAACCTGATCCAGTATTCGAACTCCGGCGTCGCCCAGTTCATGCAGCGCGGCGCGGCCGCCGCCCTTGACGGGGGCGATGCCTTCGTTGCCGAACAGGTGGAGCGGGCGCGCAAGGCGCGCGACCTTGTCTGCAGCATCCTCGGCGCCACCGGCCGAGCCCGGTTCACGGTGCCGCAGGGCGCGTTCTATCTGTTTTTCACTGTCGACGGCATCACCGATTCACGCACCGCTGCCTTCGACATCGTCGACAAGGCCAATGTCGGCCTAGCGCCAGGCACCGCTTTCGGCTCCGGCGGCGAGGCGTTTTTGCGGCTGTGTTTCCACCGCCGCCTCGACCAGGTCGAGGAAGCGGCACACCGGCTGGCAAATTGGATGAAGGCTATTTGAGGATTGGGCTGGACAGGAAAGCCGGCGCATTTGAAGGTCCTGGACCGCCTCACTCCTCGGCTGCGGTAACGGCATGGATCCTAGGGTCTGCGCCGCGTCGCTTCGCTCCTTGCTCCGCCCTAGGATGACGAAGAGAAAGATGCCTCGGCTAATCTCGAAGGTCGGCCATTGCTACGATGCCAGACTCCAACTTCCGTGACTAGCCAGAAGCCCCCGCGCCTTCGTCATCCTAGGGCGTAGCAGTCGCGAAGCGACGTCGCGGAGACCCTAGGATCCATGCCGTGACATCGGAGCGTCGCGGCGTTGGAAGCAATCGACAGGCGCAAACAGCAACGGGCTTCAGCCGCCTGACTTGGGCACCAGCAGGGGAATGATGCGGTCGCTCTTGGCCACCGAAGGCCGGCCGGCGGAGCCATAGGGGATGCCGAGCGCATCCCAGGTCTCGACCAGTGCATCCTGTAATTCGGCGATCAGCGCATCGGAATGGAATGGCGTCGGCGTGATGCGCAGCCGCTCGGTGCCGCGCGGCACGGTCGGGTAGTTGATCGGCTGGATGTAGATGCCGTGCACGCCGAGCAGGCGGTCGCTGGCCATCTTGCAGGCCTCCGGATCGCCGACCAGCAGCGGCACGATATGCGTCGGCGAGTCCATCACCGGCAAGCCGGCGGCCGACAGGATCTGCTTGGTTCGTGTCGCCTGCTGCTGCTGGGCGTCACGCTCGGCCTGCGAGCGCTTGAGATGGCGGATCGACGCGGTCGCGGCGGCAGCGATCGCCGGCGGCAGTGCCGTGGTGAAGATGAAGCCCGGCGCATAGGAGCGCACGGCGTCGATCACGGCGCTGGTGCCGGTGATGTAGCCGCCCAGCGTGCCGAATGCCTTGGCCAGCGTGCCTTCGATGATGTCGATGCGGTCAGCCAGGCCTTCGCGCTCGGTGATGCCGCCGCCGCGCGGCCCGTACATGCCGACGGCATGGACCTCGTCGATATAGGTCATGGCGTTGTAGCGCTCGGCGAGCTCGACGATCTGCTTGATTGGCGCAATGTCGCCGTCCATCGAATAGACGCTTTCGAAGACGATCAGCTTGGCGCGTTCGCGCCCCGCCGCCTGCAAAAGGCTTTCCAGATGCGCCACGTCGTTGTGGCGGAAGATCTTCTTCTCGGCGCCGGAACGCCGCACGCCTTCGATCATCGAGGCGTGGTTCAATTCGTCCGAGATGATCAGGCAGTTGGGCAAAAGCTTCGCGATGGTCGAGATCGAGGCCTCGTTGGAGACGAAACCGGAGGTGAAGACCAGTGCCGCTTCCTTGTCGTGCAGGTCCGCAAGCTCCACCTCGAGCTCGACCAGCGGGTTCGAGGTGCCGGAAATGTTGCGGGTGCCGCCGGCGCCCGAACCCATCTTGCCAGCAGTATTCTGGAACGCGGCGATGACGTCGGCATGCTGCCCCATGCCGAGATAGTCGTTGGAGCACCAGACGGTGATTTCCTCGGCGCGGCCATTGGAACGCCAGATGGCGCGCGGGAACTTGCCCGCGATCCGCTCCAGGTCGGCGAAAACGCGGTAGCGACGCTCGGCATGGAGCTGGTCGATCGCTTCCTCGAAGAACCGCTGATAGTTCATGTCGACTTCCTAATTTTTGCGCGGGATCATAATCATTGGCCTGTTGGTCGTCCACCTGGCCTTTTTGGTCAAAATGCCACGCCCCGGACCTGTTCCTAACGATTACGGATCGTGGCCTATTCCCTTGATGTGGATCAACTTTGTTTCAGGACGATGCCACTAGCCGGCGATGCCGGTTACGACGGGTTCCAATGGTCATGCGGCGGGCTTTCCAGTAGAGCGGGGGTTGAGACAGTTTCCGATAAATCTTGGATAAGCGAGGACGCGGATGACGGTTTTGGTTACAGGCGGCGCCGGTTACATCGGCAGCCATATGGTCTGGGAGTTGCTTGATGCCGGCGAGAGCGTGGTCGTCCTCGATCGCCTTTCCACCGGTTTCGAATGGGCGGTGGCGCCGGAGGCAAGGCTGGTGGTTGGCGATGTCGCCGACAGGGAGTTGGTCGGTTCGATCATCCGTGACAATCATGTCGACGCGATCATTCATTTCGCCGGCTCGATCGTGGTTCCGGAATCGGTCGCCGACCCGCTCAGCTACTATGAGAACAACACCTCGAAGACGCGCACGCTGATCGAAACCGCGGTGCGCGAAGGCGTGCCCAATTTCATCTTTTCCTCGACCGCCGCCGTCTATGGCGGCGCCGGGCTGGAGCCGGTGCGCGAGGACGCCCGCCTGGTGCCGGAATCGCCCTACGGCCTGTCCAAGCTGATGAGTGAGTGGATGCTGCGCGACGCGTCGATCGCGCATGGCCTGCGCTATACCGCGCTGCGCTACTTCAACGTCGCCGGCGCCGACCCGAAGGGCCGCACCGGCCAGTCGACGCCCGGCGCCACCCATCTGATCAAGGTCGCCTGCGAGACCGCACTCGGCAAGCGGCCGTTCATGCAGGTGTTCGGCACCGATTATCCGACGCCGGACGGCACCTGCATGCGCGACTACATCCATGTCAGCGATCTGGCGGCGGCGCATCGCCTGGCCCTGCAGCGGCTGCGTGCCGGGGGCACCAGCCTTGTCGCAAATTGCGGCTACAGCCATGGCTATTCGGTGCTAGAGGTCATCGACAGCGTGCGCCGCGCCTTCGGCCATGATTTCGAGGTGAAGATGGGCGATCGCCGTCCCGGCGATGCCGCGGCGATTGTCGCCAATTCGGATCTCGCCCGCGCCGAGCTCGGCTGGACCCCGCAGCGCGACGATCTTGACCAGATCGTTGCCGACGCCCTCGCCTGGGAGCGCATCCTGACCGGCAAGAACTCCGCGCGCGGCTGAGCCGGGTTCTCCGAAGGGCTCGCAAGGCGGGCAGTGAAGCGCTAATGAAGGCGTTCGCGGCACGGCGTGGAGGCGCTGCGCCGCGAGGAGTCTTTGGGGGATGGCATGAAGATAACGGTGCTCGGGGCCGGTGTCGTCGGTACGGCGGCCGCCTATTATCTGGCCAGCGACGGCCACGAGATCACCGTGATCGAGCGCCATGCGGCGCCGGCGCGCGGCACCAGCCAGTCGAACGCCGGCCTGGTCTCGCCAGGCGATGCCACCGCCTGGGCCTCGCCGGCGGCGCTGAAGACATTCCTGCGCGCGCTCTACAACCATGATCTCGGCATCAAGGTCCGGCTGCGCTTCGATCCCTACTTCCTTGCCTGGAGCCTGCGCTTCCTGCGCCAATGCACGAAAGAGCGCCTGCGCGCCAACAGCCGGGTCAAGCTGCGCCTGGCGCTCTATTCGCGCGACTGCATCAACGCCATCTCGGCCGAGACCGGCATTCACTATGACGAGCGCAAGAAGGGCATCCTCTATTTCTTCCGGACGCAGCACAGCCTCGACACCGGCACCGACAATTATCGCTACCTGGCCGAGCACGGCCTGCCGATCGAGATCGTCGGCCGCGAGCGGCTGATCGAGCTCGAACCTGGTCTTGCAGGCGTGAAGGAAAAGATCGCCGGCGGCGTCTATTCGCCGATCGACCAGACCGGCGATTCCCGGCAGTTCGTGGAAAGGCTCGCCGCCCACGCGGCAGAAAAACTCGGCGTGCGGTTTCTCTACGGCACCGCGGTCGAGGGCCTCGACATCGAGGGCGGCCGGGTGCGCGCGGTGATGACCTCGGCCGGACCGGTCGCCGGCGATGCCGTGGTCATCTCGATGGGACCGGAGAGCGGCCTGCTCGGCCGCCGCTACGGCATCGACCTGCCTGTCTATCCGGTGAAGGGTTATACCGCGACCATTCCACTCGAGGACGAGAGCAAAGGCCCGACCATGGGCGGCGCCGACGAGGACCAGTTGATCGCCTATTCCAGGCTTGGCAGCCGGCTGCGGCTCGCCTCGACGGCCGAATTCACCGGCTTCGACCGCAGCCATAAGCCAAGCGATTTCGCCGCCATGTTCAGGACCGGCAAGGATCTGTTCCCCGGTGCCTTCGACGAGAGGAAGGCCGAGCTGTGGGCCGGCCTGCGGCCGATGATGCCCAACTCGGTGCCGGTCATCGGCCAGGCGCGCTACAAAAATCTCTATCTCGACACCGGCCACGGCCATGTCGGCTGGACCATGGCCTGCGGCTCCGGCAAATTGCTCGCCGACCTCGTTGCCGGCCGCAAGCCGGAGATCGACCCGCAAGGGCTGGTTTACGGGGGCTAGGATGTCGGGACCGCAAGTCGCTATCGATCTTGGCCGCATCGAGCGCAACGCCCGCACCATCGTCGAACGCTGCGCCCTGTCTGGCATAAAGGTGTTCGGCGTCACCAAGGGCACTTGCGGCATGCCGCAAGTGGCGCGCGCCATGTTGCGCGGCGGTGTCGCCGGCATCGCCGAATCGCGCTTCGAGAACATCCGCCGGCTGCGCGACAGCGGCATCAACGCGCCGATCATGCTGTTGCGCAGCCCGCCAATGGCGCGGGTCGAGGAGGTGGTGCGCACCGTCGACATCAGCCTGCAGTCGGAACTCACCACCATCCGCGAGATTTCGCGCATCGCCGAGCGCATGGGCCGCGTCCACGACATCATGCTGATGATCGATCTCGGCGACCTGCGCGAAGGCATCTGGCCGAACGACCTTATTCCCACGGTCGAACAGATCCTGCAATTCAAGGGCGTGCGCATCGCCGGTATCGGCACCAATCTCGGCTGCTTCGGCGCCATCATGCCGACGCCGGAAAATCTCGGCCAGCTCGTCGCTCATGCCTACAAGACCGAGCGTCTGTCCGGCAAAAGCCTCGACGTGATTTCCGGCGGCGCCTCGTCGTCGCTGCCGCTGCTGCTCGAAGGCAGGCTGCCGGCCGGCATCAACAATCTGCGCGTCGGCGAGGCGATCCTGCAGGGTGGCGTCGAGACCTTCCGCGACACGCCGTGGGCGGAGCTCGAACCCGATGCCTGCCGGCTGACCAGCGACATCATCGAGGTCAAGCTCAAGCCGTCACGGCCGATCGGCCAATCGGGCTACGACGCCTTCGGCAACCAGCCGGTCTTCCCCGACGAGGGTTACAGGCTGCGCGCCATCGCCAATATCGGCCGCGAGGACGTGCTGGTCGAGGGGCTGACGCCGATCGCCAAGGGGATACGGGTGCTGGGCGCCTCCAGCGACCATCTGCTTTTGGATGTCGCCGATGCCGATCCGAGGCCTGCTGTCGGCGACCGCGTCGCCTTTCGCATGAGCTATGGCGCCATGCTGCTGGCGATGACCTCGGAATATGTCGAGAAGGCCCCGATGCATGACGTCGAGGATTTTTCCGGCCGCAAGATGGTGCAGATCACGGCCGGGCAGGGGGCTGCCGGCATCCTGGCCCGGGAAGGGACCGGCGCGCGGCTGGAAGCGATGAATTTCGACGTCGTCGAGTTGGCCGATATTGAGCGGCCGCCATCGGGGCTGATCCGGTTGACTGCCGGCGCCGACCGTCGCATCGCCCACAAGGCGCTGACCGCAACGGCGCGCGCGACGCATTCTTTCGGCCTGATCTGGATCGATTCCATCGCCGCCCTGATGCCCGAGGACGAGGAGGGGATCGACCTGCCGGAATGTTCGGTCCTCGCGCGAGCGCTTGGCCTCGACCACAAGGCGGGTGCGCTGCAGCCGCAGCTGTCACCGGAAAATGTCGTCATCGTCGGCCTGCGCCACGCCGATCCGGCTGAAGCACGGGTGCTGAAGGATTCGCGGGTGTCGGCCTTCACCATGACCGATATCGACGCCATGGGCATGCGCGACCTGATGCATGAGGCGATACGCATCGCCACGTCGGGAACGCAAGGCTTTCATGTCAGCTATTCGCCGACCGTTACCGAATTCGCCGGCTGGGCTGCGGGCTCCGGTGGGCTGACCGTGCGCGAGACGCATCAGGCGATGGAGGCGATCGCGCTCTCCGGCGGCTTGCTATCTATGGATGTTTCGGGCCTGACGGCGGATCTGGAGCCGCGGATCGGCACCGACGCGGTCAACTTCGTCATGTCTGCCTTCGGCAAACGGATACTCTGATCAGCCCTGCACGTCCACTGCCGCCCGCCATGCGCTGACATAGTCGACCCAGGCAGGGTCTATAGGCGGTTCTATTCTTTCCCCCTTGCCGTGCGTCGCCGGCCGATCGCAGGCCAGCAGCGCGGCGCCGATGCTGGTGCCGGTGGCGGCCTCGGACGCAACCACGGCGCGCGCCGTGGCTGCCGCCAGCATGCCGACAAAGAGCCGATTGCGGGCAAATGGCCCCTCGACAGTGGTCGGGCCGTCCGCGCCGATCAAGTCGAGGCAGGTTGCCGTCATCAGAGCCAGATAGAACGAGATGGCGGCAAAGCGCGGGCCACTGTTCAGGCCGTCGGCGTTGACCCATGCCACGGCATGATGCGGGAACGGCCCCGAGCCTTGCTGGGTCGATGGCAGCAGCAGCATCTTTCGCGCCAGCACGGCGCCGACATCATCCTCGGTCCACTGCTCCGGCTGGTCCTTTGTCAGCACGGAAAATTCGCGGCCGCCCATGAAGCGCGCCGAGGGAACGGGATCGCCGAGTGCGTTGACATTGACCAACGTGTCGCGCGCGGCATCCAGCGCAATCTGTTTGCCGCCGACCGCCATCGACACCACCCAGGTGCCGGTCGAGACGACGGAGAAAGGCGGCTTGTCGGACAGCAGATGCGGCAGCAGCGAGGCGTTGGAATCATGCAGGCCGCAGAACACCGGCGTTTGCGGATCCAGTCCGGTTCGCATCGCAACACTGGGCAGGATCGGGCCGAGGCGGTCCCTGGCCGGCCGCACCGGCGCCATCAGGCCGCGCCAGTCCAGCCTGTCGACCAATGATGAAAAATCCGCCGTCCACGGGTTCCACAGGTCGGTGTGGCAGCCGAGCGAGGTGACCTCGTTGGCGACGACACCGGTCAGGCGCAACGCCCAGTATTGTGGGTACATCAGCATCGCGGCGGCCCTGGCGAATTCGGCCGGGAAGCTCTTCTGCTGCCAGAAGAATTGTGCTCCGAGATTGAGGCCGAGCGGCAGTCGCGGCGTGCCGGTCTCGGCAAAGGGCGGGCGGATCGCATCATAATCCTCGGCCAGCCCGTCGGGGCCGTCGAACTCATAGTCGAGCACCGGCAGCACCAGTTCACCCGCCGCGTCGACCAGCACGCCCGTCGCGCCATGGGTGGTGATCGAAATGGCGTCGATGCGCTGTTCGCGGTTGAGGCCGGCAAGGCTTTCAAGGATGAATGCCCACAAGGCCTCGACATCGTGGTGCGGGTAGGACGCCTGTCGCACCGGCGCATTGGACATGCGGCGCAGCGCCACCTCGCTCAACGTCGCGAGGTCGACCAGCGCCACCTTGGCGTTGGTCTTGCCGATGTCGATGACGGCGATGTGGCGCATCGCGCTCATGCCATATGGAACATTGTTTCCAGCTTCACGGCCACCGGCTCGTTGTCCTCTCTGGTTTCCATGATGTCGGCCATTTCAGCCCACCAGCGCTGCATCACCGAATGCCCGGGCAATTCGTCCATGCCATGGTCGTCTCGCCGCCACAGCACACCGAACAGGATATTGGTCTCCTCGTCGAGATGGATGGAATAGTCGGAGACGCCAGCCTGCTTCAGCAGCGCGACCAGCGACGGCCAGATCTCGTCATGGCGCTTCTTGTACTCGGCCTTCATGCCGGGCTTGAGCTTCATCTTGAATGCGTATTTCTCGGCCATCAACGCCCTCCGCGCAGCCGTCGCCAGACGATCGGCAAGGCGATGACGATGATCAGCAGCAGGCCGATGAAGATCGACATGACGATGCCGGGCACGTTGAGCAGGCCAAGTCCGAAGGTCACCAGCCCCATGATGAAGGCGGCGAGCACGACCCCAAGAATGCTGCCGGCGCCACCGAGGATACTGACGCCGCCGAGCACCACCATGGTGATGACTTCCAGTTCGTAGCCCTGCGCGATCGAGGGCCGCGTCGAACCGAGCCGCGAGGTGATCAGCACCGAGGCGATGCCCGACATCAGCCCGGTCAGGCAAAACAGGATGAACTTGGTGCGGCCGACACGCACGCCGGAGAACTGCGCCGCCACCGGATTGTTGCCGATGGCAAAGACGCGTCGGCCGAAACTCGTACGATGCAGCAAGAACCAGTAGACGACGGCCGCAATCAGGAAGAGCACCAGCTCGAACGACACCACCCACCAGACATAGCCCTGACCGAAGAAGGCGAAGCTTGCGGGATAGCCCTTGTAGGCCTGGTCGCCGAGGATGATGAAGGCGATGCCGCGAAACAGGCTCATCGTGCCGATGGTGACGACGATCGACGGCAGGCCGAGCCTTGTCACCAGCAGACCGTTGAAGGCGCCGCAGCCGAGCCCGACGACGATGCCGATCGCCACCAGCACCGGCGTGCCGGCGCCGGCCTGCACAGCCATGCCCATCATGGTCGACGCCAGCGCAATGATGGCGGCCACCGACAGGTCGATCTCGCCCGAAATGATCAGCAACGCCATGGCGAAGGCGATCAGGCCCTTCTCGGTGAAATTGAAGGTCAGATCCGACAGCGAATACGGGTCGAGGAAATACGGCGAGGCGAAGCTGTTGATGGCGAAGATGGCGATAGCCACGACGACGAGCAGCGCTTCCCAGGAAAAGATCGCCGAACGCAGCGGCTTGTCGAGCCGGTCGGGAATGTGGCGCGGGGCAGGGATGTCGGTCACGCCTCCACCTTTCTGAGGATGATGCGGCCTTGCTGGCGTTCGCCGCGCGCATTGAGCACGACGGCCAGAATGATGGCGCTGCCCGAAATCGCCATCTGCCAGAAGGGCGAGATGTTGATGACCGGCAGCGCGTTGGAGATAATGCCGAGGAACAGTGCGCCGAGCACCGCGCCGCCGACCGAGCCGATGCCGCCGGCGATCGAGATGCCGCCGATGACACAGGCGGCGATGATGTTGAGCTCATAGCCATTGGCGACCTCGACCGACGCGATCACATAGCGCGAGATCCAGAGATAGCCTGAGAGGCCGCCGATCATGCCGGAGATGCAGAAGACGATGAATTTCGTGCGGCCGACATCGATGCCGGCATAGACGGAAGCCGTCGGGTTGACGCCGATCGCGTAGATCGAGCGGCCGAGTGCGGTGCGCGTCATCAGGACGAAGAACAGCGCAATGACCAGGATGGCGATCCACGACAGCACCGGAATGCCGAGGAAGGCGGCGCGCTGAAAGCCGATGAAGTCCGGGCTCATCTTGTCGGCATTGACCCAGGCGCCGCCGGACAGGACGAAGGTGGCGCCGCGATAGATGGTCAGCGTGCCCAATGTCACCACGATCGAGGGAATGTTCAGCCGCCAGACCAGCAGGCCGTTGATGGCGCCGAGCATCAGCCCGACAGCCAGCGCGACGACGATCAGCAGCGGGATCGGGATTGCCGGATGCGCGGCGTTCAGCATCGCCACCACCATGCCGGTGAAGCAGAGATTGGACGCCATCGACAGGTCGATCGACCGGGTCAGGATGACCACCATCTGGCCCAGCGCCAGGATCATCAGGATCGAGGTGTCGTTGAACACCTGACGCAGATTGCCAGGGTCGGCAAAGGCCGGGAAGCGCGTGGATATCAGGCCGATCAGCACGACGATGGCCGCCAACAGCCAGATTTCACGGTATTTGAGGAAAGCCTTCATGCCGCGATCCCTGCTGCCGTCCGAACCAGCGTCTCGGCGTCCAGCCCCTTGTTGTCGTAGACCGCCGCGACAAGCCCCTCGCGCATGACCACGACGCGGTCGGACATGCCGAGGATTTCAGGCAGCTCGGACGATACCATGATCACCGACAGGCCTTGCGCCACCAACTCGGCCATGAAGCCGTGCACGGCGGCCTTGGAGCCGATGTCGATGCCCTTGGTCGGCTCGTCCAGGATGATCACCTTGGGCGAGGTCGCCAGCCATTTGGCGATGACGATCTTCTGCTGGTTGCCGCCCGACAGCGTGCCGACGTCCTGGCTGAGCGAGGAGGCCCTGAGGTCGAGCCGCTCGGTGTAGGAGCGGGCCAGATCGAACTCCTCCGACAGCCGCAGCAGGCCGGACTTCGACGTGCGCTTGAGCGAAGGCAGCGAGACGTTCTGGAAGATCGGCAGGCCGATCACCACGCCTTGCTTGCCGCGTTCTTCGGGCACGTAGACGATGCCGGCATCGATCGAATCCGCAGCCGATTTCGGCGCGAGCGTCTTGCCTTCCAGCGTGATCGTGCCGGCTGATGTGCGGGTGATGCCCGATATCGCCTGCATCACCTCGCTGCGGCCGGCGCCGACCAGGCCGTAGAAGCCGAGGATCTCGCCCTTGTGCAGTTCGAAGCCGATATCGTTGAATTCGGTCGGATGCGACAGGCCGGAAACGGAGAGCACCGGCGCCCCGATCTCGGCCTTGCGTTGCGGGAAGATGTGATCGACCGCGCGGCCAACCATCAGGCGCACGATCTGGCTTTGGCCGGCATCCCTGATCAGGCCTTCGCCGACCATCTCGCCATCGCGAAACACCGTGTAGCGGTCGGCGATACGGTAGATCTCGTCGAACTTGTGGCTGATGAACAGGATCGCCTTGCCATCGCTCTTGAGGAACTCGATCAGCAAAAAGAGCTCCTCGATCTCCTTCATCGAGAGTGCTGCGGTCGGCTCGTCCATGATGACGATCTGCGCGTCGATCGACATCGCGCGAGCAACGGCGACCAGATGCTTGTTGGCGATGCCGAGATCCTTCAACCGCGCGTCGGCGTCGATATGGCCGGCATGCATGGTGTCGAGTACTTCGCGCGCATTCTTGCGCATCGTGCGCCAGTCGATGATGCCGAAACGCGTGCGTGGCGCGTGGCCGAGAAAGATGTTTTCGGCCACGCTCAGATCGTCGAACAGCACGGTTTCCTGGTGGATGGCGGTGACGCCATGGCCGAAGGCGGCATGCGCGCTGGGCAAAGTGACGGCCTGGCCTTCGATGCTGATGGTACCCCCGTCGGGCTGGTAGATACCGGTCATGATCTTGACCAGCGTCGACTTGCCGGCGCCATTTTCGCCGATCAGCGCCGTCACCTGCCCCGGATAGAGCGACAGGCTGACATTGTGCAGCGCGCGCACGCCGGGAAAGCTCTTGGAGATGCCGGACAGCGTCAGGCGTGGAGCCGGGGCCGGAGGCCGCTCCTTCACCGCGCCGTGTTGGGCTGTCGTGTCCATAGTCGTATCAAGCCCTGAAACAAGGTTCGTTTAAAGTCGCGGCGGGACGTGAGCCCCGCCGCGTCAGCTCTAGAGAACTCCAGATCAATAGATCTTGGAGAACTTTTCGATGTTCGACTTGTCGAACTGGAAGGGCGGAGCCATCGCAGCCGAGTTGGTGTCGTCGAGCGTGACCTTGCCGACGCGGCCGATCGAGAGCGTGGCGCCGGGCTTCGCCTCTTCCTTCTTCACCGCCAGATCATGGGCGAGGTAGACGGCCGAGTAGCCGAGGTCGATCGGGTTCCACAGGGCAACCGCCTGGCTGGAACCGTTGTCGATGAACTTCTTGAACTCGGACGGCAGCGCGAGACCGGTGACATTGACTTTGCCGATCAGGTTCTCGTCGGTGACGACCTGGGCGGCGGCAACGACGCCGACGGTGGTCGGCGCGATGATCGCCTTGAGGTTCGGATAGGACTTCAGCAGGCCCTTGGCTTCATCGGTGCTCTTGGCCGAATCGTCATCGCCATAGACGGTGGCGACGAGTTTGATCTTGGGGAACTTCTCCGGCAGGATCTTCTTGGCCGCGTCGATCCAGGCGTTCTGGTTGGTCGCGGTCGAGGAGGCCGACAGGATGGCGACCTCGCCGCCTTCCGGCAGGTGGTCGGCGGCAAGCTTGATGATGGTCTCGCCGATCAGGCCGGTATCGGACGGGTTGAGGTGAAGCTGGCGGCCTTCCTTGGCGACGCCCGAATCCCACGAGATGACGGTGATGCCGCGTTCCATGGCCTTCTTCAGCACCGGCACCAGAGCGTCGGCGTCATTGGCCGAAATGGCGATGGCGTTGACCTTCTGCGCGATCAGCGAATTGACCACTTCGATCTGCGCTTCGGCGGTCGCCTTGGTCGGGCCGGTGTAGATGATGTCGACATCGCCGAGTTCCTTGGCCGCCTCTTCGGCGCCCTTGTTGGCGGCATCGAAGAAGCCGTTGCCGAGCGATTTCACCACCAGTGCGATCTTGACGTTTTCGGCATAGGCGGCATTCACGAACATGGCGGCCGAGAATGCCGCCGTTACCATCAGTTTCTTCAAGAAGCTCATCGAATTTCCTCCCTTGAGCGTTGCATTCCATCGTCGCTGCGGGCGTGAGGGTGTCTCAGGCCTGCAGTGAGGATTCTTCCTTGTTGGTTGCGGATGTCCGGGCGACGATCAGCGTCACGCCGGCGGTCTCCAGCATCTTGGCTTCGCGATCCTCGATGCCGTCATCGGTGATGACGGTGGCGATGCGCGACAGGCCGCACAGGATCAGGCTGGAGCGTTTGCGGAATTTCGAGGAATCGACCAGCACCACCAACTCGTCGGCCTGGTCGATCAGTTTCTGTTCCGCCTGGATCAAAAGCGGATCGCCTTCCATCAGGCCGAGCGGCCCCAGCCCCTGCGCGCCCATGAACATGCGGCGCGCATAGAAATTGCGCGTCACGTCATTGTCGAAGGGCGACAGAATGATGTTCTGCTCGCGATAAATGGTGCCGCCCGACAGCATCACCGTATTCTTGGAGTGCTTGAGCAGGTGCTCGGCGATCGGGAACGAATTGGTGAAGATCGGCATGCGGCGGCCGGTCAGGAAATGCACCATCTGGAACGTGGTGGTGCCGCCATTGATGATGATTGGTTCGCCGTCCTTGCACAACTCGACCGCTTCACGCGCAATCGCCCGCTTCTGCGAGGCGTTGATCGTTTCGTTGACGGAAAAGGGCCGGCCGGCCAGCCCGATGAACTGCGGCGGCGAGATTGCCTCGGCGCCGCCGCGCACGCGGCGCAGGCGCTTCTGGACGTGGAGAGCCGCAATATCACGCCGGATCGTCGCCTCGGAAGACTCCGTCAGGTCGACCATCTCCTGCACCGTCACCACAGGCTTTTCCTGGACGGCGGACAGAATGATCCTGTGGCGCTCTTTTTCGTGCATGGTTCCTCCCTGCCTGAGCATCTAGGCACCCAAAACGCGCAGTGTCAATCATTTCCGATCATATAATTTCATTGTGCAGTGCAATATGATCGATATTGATCGTTTGTGATTGACAAGCCGACCGCTTCCGTGGAAATTCGGGGCCAAATGGCCGCGCCTTTTGCGTGCCTTCGGGAGGATTTCTTATGCTCGACAAGCGCACCGGCGCGCGCCTCGCCAATCTGTGGGACGAGGCCAAGGCTCACGCGATGAGCGGGCCGGAACTTCTGGTCTACCGTTCGAACACGCTTGGTTCCGACAAGCGCGTCACCAACTATGGCGGCGGCAACACGTCGTCGAAGATCTGGCAGAGAGACCCGCTCACCGGCGAGGATGTCGAAGTGCTTTGGGTCAAGGGATCGGGCGGCGACAGCGCCTCGATCAAGCTGGACGGCTTTGCCACGCTCTACATGGACAAGCTGCGCGCGCTCAAAGGCCTCTATCGCGGCGTCGAGCACGAAGATGAAATGGTCGGCTTCCTGCCGCACTGCACCTTCAACCTCAATCCGCGCGCGGCCTCTATCGACACGCCGTTGCATGCCTACGTGCCGAAGCCTTTTGTCGACCACATGCATCCCGATGCCATCATCGCCATTGCCGCCGCGAAGGATTCGAAGGCGCTGACCAAGGAAATCTTCGTCGACGCCATCGGCTGGCTGCCGTGGAAGCGCCCGGGCTTCGAACTCGGCCTGTGGCTGGAGAAATTCTGCCTCGAACATCCCGCCGCCAAGGGCGTCATCCTGGAAAGCCACGGCCTGTTCACCTGGGGCGACACCCCCAGGGAATGCTACGAGACGACGATCTCGGTGATCAACCAGGCGATCGAATGGTTCGAGCGCCGCTCCGAGGGTGTCGCTATCTTCGGCGGTGAAGTGGTCAAGGCACTCGACGCCGCCGAGCGCCGTGCCATCGCGGCCAAACTGATGCCGAGGATTCGCGGCCTGATCTCGGAAAAGAGCCACAAAACAGGCCATTTCGACGATTCCGCCGCTGTGCTCGAATTCGTCAATTCCAGGGATCTGCGCCCGCTGGCGGCACTCGGCACGTCGTGCCCCGACCATTTCCTGCGCACC
This sequence comes from Mesorhizobium sp. M7A.F.Ca.US.006.01.1.1, assembly GCF_003997935.1. Classification (GTDB taxonomy): domain Bacteria; phylum Pseudomonadota; class Alphaproteobacteria; order Rhizobiales; family Rhizobiaceae; genus Mesorhizobium. Next base: position 14,715 of record NZ_RZQL01000011.1, on the reverse strand, counting down.
AAGATCCGCCCGCTGGTCATCGAATTCGATCCGGCCAAGCCCGATGTCGATGCGGTGATTGCGCGGCTTGCCGACGACATCGCAGCCTATCGCGTTGGCTACCAGGCCTATTACGACAGCTGCAAGCATCCGGATTCGCCCGCCATCCGCGATCCCAATGCCGTGGTCTACCTGATGCCCGGCGTCGGCATGTTCACCTTCGCCGGCGACAAGGCGACGGCGCGCATTTCGGGCGAATTCTATGTCAACGCCATCAACGTCATGCGCGGCGCCTCCACCGTCTCGTCCTATGTCGGGCTGCCTGCACAGGAAGCCTTCGACATCGAATACTGGCTGCTCGAGGACCTGAAGCTGCAGCGTATGCCGAAGGCGAAGTCGCTTGCCGGCCAGATCGCGCTGGTCACCGGTGGCGCCGGCGGCATCGGCCGCGCCACGGCCAACCGGCTGCTGCGCGAGGGCGCCTGCGTGGTGCTGGCCGACATCGACGAGACAGCACTGGCCAGCGCCAATGACGAACTGGCGAAAGTCTACGGCAGGGACTTCGTGCGGCCGGTGCTGATCAATGTCACCTCGGAGGAGCAGGTCATTTCGGGCTTTGCCGAGACAGCGGTCGAGTTCGGCGGCATCGACATTCTGGTATCGAATGCAGGGCTGGCCTCCTCGGCGCCGATCGAGGAGACGACGCTGGCGCTGTGGAACAAGAACATGGACATCCTGTCGACCGGTTATTTCCTGGTCTCGCGGGAAGCGTTCCGGCTGTTCCGCGCGCAGAAGATTGGCGGCAACGTCGTCTTCGTCGCCTCCAAGAACGGCCTTGCCGCATCGCCCAACGCCGCCGCCTATTGCACCGCCAAGGCCGCCGAGATCCATCTCGCCCGCTGCCTGGCGCTGGAGGGCGCGGAGGCGCAGATCAGGGTCAATGTCGTCAACCCGGACGCGGTGCTTCGCGGCTCGAAGATCTGGACCGGCGAGTGGAAGGAACAGCGCGCCGCCGCCTACAAGATGTCGACCGACGATCTGGAGGAACACTACCGCTCGCGTTCGATGCTGAAGCGCTCGGTCTTCCCGGAAGACATCGCAGAGGCGATCTATTTCCTGGCGTCCGACATGTCGGCCAAGTCGACCGGCAACATCATCAATGTCGACGCGGGCAACGCCCAGAGCTTTACACGCTAGCCGCTTCGCCCTTCTCCCCGTCACTATACGGGGAGAAGGTGCCGGCAGGCGGATGAGGGGCAGCGCTGCCCGAACATATTTGGGAGGAACCAGCACTTGTCCGAATCCATCATCTCCGCCGACCTCGTCGACACGGACAACGCCGCGCGCAAGGCCAACCTCGAGCGCGACTACGCCTCGCTCGGCGAGCGGCTCGACCGTCGCGGCATCGCCATCGATGCCATCCGTGACAAGGTCGAGAAATTCGCGGTGGCGATCCCGTCCTGGGGCGTCGGCACCGGCGGCACGCGCTTTGCCCGCTTTCCGGGTGCCGGCGAGCCACGCGACATCTTCGACAAGATCGAGGATTGCGCCGTCATCCAGCAATTGACGCAGGCGACGCCGACCGTTTCCCTGCACATTCCGTGGGACAAGGCCGACCCGAACCGGCTGAAGCAGGCCGCCTCGCGCTTTGGCCTCGGCTTCGACGCCATGAACTCCAACACCTTTTCCGACGCCAGGGACCAGAAGCTCTCGTACAAATTCGGCTCGCTGTCGCATGCCGATGCCGGCACGCGCCGGCAAGCGGTCGAGCACAATCTCGAATGCATCGAGATCGGCAGGGCGCTGGGCTCCAAGGCGCTGACGGTATGGATCGGCGACGGCTCGAACTTCCCGGGCCAGGTGAATTTCGCCAAGGCGTTCGAGCGCTATCTCGACGCCATGAAGGAGATCTACGCCGGACTGCCCGCCGACTGGAAGCTGTTCAGCGAGCACAAGATGTACGAGCCGGCCTTCTATTCCACCGTCGTGCAGGACTGGGGCACCAACTACATGATCGCGCAGGAGTTGGGCGACAAGGCGTTCTGTCTCGTCGACCTCGGCCACCATGCCCCCAACGTCAACATCGAGATGATCGTCTCGCGGCTGATCCAGTTCAAGAAACTCGGCGGCTTCCACTTCAACGACTCGAAGTATGGCGACGATGACCTCGACGCCGGTTCGATCGACCCCTACCGGCTGTTCCTCGTCTTCAACGAACTGGTCGACGCCGAGCTTTCCGGCGCCGAGGGTTTCGACCCGGCCCACATGCTCGACCAGAGCCACAACGTCACCGATCCGATCGAAAGCCTGATGCTGTCGGCGGCCGAAGTGCAGCGCGCCTATGCGCAGGCGCTGCTCGTCGACCGCAAGGCGCTGGAAGGTTTTCAGGACTTGAACGACGCGCTGATGGCGACGCAGACGCTGAAAGCCGCCTACCGCACCGATGTCGAGCCGATCCTCGCTATGGCGCGGCTGAAGACGGGCGGCGCCATCGATCCGGTCGCCGCCTATCGAGCGGCGGGTTACCGGACGAAAGTCGCGGCAGAACGGCCGGCGGTCGCCGGCGGGAGCGGCGGGATTGTCTGAGGCCGAGCCGGCCCCCTCATCCGGCCGCTTCGCGGCCACCGCCCTCCGGGCGTTCGTTGTTCGAAAAGCCAAGCAGTTGGCTTTTCGCCCGCTGCGCGGACCACGCCTCACCTCCGCTGGGGAGAAGAGACTGGCGTCAGCGCCGACAGCCGGGTGAGGGGGGCTCTTTCTCGCGCTCCTTTAATTGTTAGTGGACTCGACCAGTCCAACACGGTCTTCTAGGCGCATCCCCGCCCGGAGAACCGCCATGCCTCTCAACCGTCGGACACTGATCGCCGCCAGTCTTTCCATCACCTTCGCGCTCGCCCCGTTGACGAGCGTCTTCGCCGCATCGCCGGCGCCAGCCAAGGGCGAGCACGGCATGGTGGTGACGGCCCAGCACTTGGCATCCGAAGTCGGCATCGACGTTTTGAAGAAGGGCGGCAATGCTGTCGACGCGGCGGTTGCCGTCGGCTATGCGCTCGCAGTCGTCTACCCCAATGCCGGCAATATCGGCGGCGGCGGCTTCATGACCATCCGCTTCAAGGACGGCAAATCGACCTTTCTCGATTTCCGCGAACGGGCGCCGCTGGCGGCCACCAAGACCATGTATCTCGACAAGGACGGCAACCCGGTGAAGGGCGCCAGCCTTGACGGCTATCTCGCAGTCGGCGTGCCGGGTTCCGTCGCCGGTTTGGAGATGGCCCGTGAAAAATACGGCAAATTGTCCCGACAGGATCTGATGGCGCCGGCAATCGGCTATGCCAGGGACGGCTTCATCCTCAACCAGGGCGACGCCGCCTCTTTTGCTGGCAGCGCCGACAGGCTGGCGAAGGATCCCGCGGCCGCCGCCATATTCCTGAAACCCGACGGCAAGCCCTATGGCATCGGCGAGCGGCTGGTCCAGCCCGATCTCGCGGCGTCGCTCGCCGCCATTTCCGAAAAGGGTACGGACGCCTTTTACAAGGGCGCCATCGCCGATGCCATCGTCAAGGCGGGCGGCGCCAAGGGCGGCATTCTCGCCAAGCCCGACTTCGAGCAATATGCGGTGCGTGAACTCAAGCCCGTCACCTGCACCTATCGCGGCTACGAGATCACCTCCTCGCCGCCGCCCAGCTCCGGCGGCGTCATTATCTGCGAAATCCTCAACGTTCTGGAGGGCTATCCCTTGTCCTATCTCGGTGCGGGTTCGGCCGACACGGTCCACGTCATGGTCGAGGCGATGCGCTACGCCTATGTCGACCGCAATTCCGCGCTCGGCGATCCCGATTTCGTCGACAATCCGGTCTCGAAATTGCTTGATAAGGCCTATGCCAGGGATATCCGCGACAAGATCGACCCGTTCCGGGCCGGCGTGTCGCAGGATCTGATGCCGAAAGGCTTTGGCGAGAGCAAGGAGACGACGCATTATTCGATCATCGACGATGAAGGCAATGCGGTCGCGGTCACCTATACGCTGAATGGCTCCTTCGGAGCCGGCGTCGTCGCCGACGGCACCGGCATCCTGCTCAACAACGAGATGGACGACTTTACCCAGAAGCCCGGCGTGCCCAACCTCTATGGCCTGGTCCAGGGCGAGGCCAACGCCATCCAGCCGAAGAAGACGCCGCTGTCGTCGATGAGCCCGACCGTGGTGGCCAAGGACGGCAAGCCGTTCATGGTCATCGGCAGTCCCGGCGGCTCGCGCATCATCACCATCACGCTGGAAGCGATCGTCAACGTCATCGACCACGGTATGAACATCCAGGAGGCGATCGACGCTCCCCGCATCCACCATCAATGGCTGCCCGACAAGGTCTATGTCGAGCCGTTCGGCCTGTCGCCGGACACAGAAAAGCTTCTGGCCGGCATGGGATATCACCTCGATCTCGCTGACCAGACCTGGGGGCAGGCGGCCGGCATCCTGGTCGGCGGCAAGAGCCTGGCGGAAATCGAGAAAGGCGGCGGCGCGCGCTACAACGGCGCCATCGACAGCCGGGCGGCCTCCGGCGAGGCGCTCGGATACTGATAGCTCGGAGGAAAAGCTTGGTGCAGCGTGGCGATTCGGGTTAATCGCCCGCTGCTCAAGTGGATCGGCTCACACCGATGTGGCCGTCACAAGACCAGCGTGAGGGTGGACGCAACCAGCATCAAGGCCGCAATGCCGACGAACAGCGCATAGATGCGCGGCCGGTCGAGCAGCAGCGCGTTTCCGGATATCCAGGCGGACGTGGCGCCGCCAAGCGCGAAGAGGAAGCCGTTGCGGTGCCCGAAGACCATCGATGCGGCCATCAGCCCGCCGATGATCAGCGCACCGAACACGATGATCACGGCAACGGCATATCTCTCGAAATCATTGCCGCTTCCCATGCTCGGGCCGATTGCGTTCAAGGTTGGCAGGTCGTCCGGATCGAAAGGGTTCGTCGACCCGTATTCGTCTTGACCGGCAGGCTCTCGCATCATTCATTCTCCGTATAGCGGCAACAAACCATCAAGCCTTGCCGAGCGCAACCCGATCGCACTCCCTTCAATGCGTTCGGTACGGTCTTCTACACCTTCTGGCGACGGCCGCCGCCGGTTTTTTGATTCGTTGCCTTTTCAGGCAACCCAATCCAGAGCGCGCCTGCCCGATGGCACGCGTGGGACCATCCATCCTGGAATGCATTCGTGGAGGAAAAATGATGCGCGACGTGGATTGTACTTCGCGGGGCAGCGATTTTCGGTGAGCGTGACGTCGCACAGGACTGTTGTACGGGCGAATCGCTTTGCGGCCTGTGGGCGGCTGCGCCTGACAAGCGGTGCATGAAAGTTGACTTGCCAGGCCATCTAAATGTTGACTAGTAAACTCATGTTTCATAGTCACCGGGCAGTGGTCACTGGAGACCATATCCCAAAAGCAGGGCACGCCGCATTGCAGAGAGACCAACAGCCCCAGTCGAGAGCCGTGCCCGATCCCTTGCGCAGCCGGATGACCCGGCGCCAGGCGCTCGGGCTTTTCACGCTGCCGTTCGCCGGCACCTCCACGGCTGAAGCCCGTCCGTTGCGCATCGTCTGCCTGGATGACGGCCTGACCGAGACCTTGCTCATGCTCGGCGTCAGCCCGGTGGCCATTGCCGATCGGGAGGTCTGGGAGAAATGGGTGGTCGAGCCGCCGCTGCCGCCCGACATCGCCGATCTCGGCACGCTGCTCGAGCCCAATCTCGAATTCCTGCAGCAGCTCAGGCCCGACATCATCCTGTCCATGCCATATCTCGACGGCATCAAGCCGCTGCTCGAACGCGTGGCTCCGGTGACGACGATCGGTCTCTACACCGAAGCCGGGCAGCCCTATCGGCGCGCGCTCGAGGCGACGCGCCAGCTCGCCGGGCTTGTCGGCAAGGAAAGCGAAGGCGAGGCGCTGATCGCGGCGACAGATGGGTATTTCTCGGAGGTTCGCCAGCAACTGGAGCCGCTTTCGGCACGGCCGATCTATGTCGTCAGCTTCCTCGACCCGCGCAATGCGCGCGTCTACGGCGCAAAAAGCCTGTTTCAGGAGGTGTTCGACCGCATCGGGCTCAGCAACGCCTGGACGGCCGAGACCAATTACTGGGGGTTTTCGACCGTCGGCATCGACGGGCTGGCAACAGCCAGCAATGCGCGCCTCGCCTATCTCGAACCCTTGCCTGAGGGGGCCGGCGGCACGCTGACCGAAAGTCCGGTCTGGAATGCCATGCCCTTCGTGCGGAACCGCTCGATCATGCGTCTTCCTGCCGTCCTGATGTTTGGCGCGCTTCCGTCCGCCACCCGTTTTGCTCGGGTCCTGGCGTCGGCGATGACTGTGGAGGCCGCCCGTGGCTGAGGATGCTGCGGCCATTGCCCAAGGGGGAAAGCATGCATCTGCCGGCCGGGCCTCCGCGTGGAGCTTTTTCAGCAATCAGCCGGTAGGCGCGATCCTGCTTTGCGCGGTGCTGCTCGCGGCAGCGTCAGCGGCAACCGTCTCGAACCTCACCGTGCAGCTGCCATCGACGCTCTGGCTCCAATCGCTCGCCGCCCCCGACATCGATGACATGCGGCAGGTTCTCATCCACTACGCCTTCCTGCCCAGGCTTGCCGTCAGTCTTCTGTGCGGTGCGGCGCTCGGGCTTGCCGGCACCGTCCTGCAACAGGTTCTACGCAACCCGCTTGCCTCGCCCGAAACGGTGGGCGTCTCGGCCGGTGCCTATCTGGCGCTGGCACTGGCGACGCTTCTGTCGCCTTCCCTGCTTGCCTTCGGCCGCGAATGGGTGGCGCTGGCTGGCGCATTCATGGCCCTTGCCGCCGTCTTCGCTCTCTCCTGGCACAAGGGCCTGTCGCCGCTTTCGGTCGTGCTGGCGGGGCTTGTGGTCAGCCTTTATGCCGGCGCCATCGGGGCCGCGCTCATTGTGTTGCGGCATGAATGGCTGGCCAGCCTGTTCGTCTGGGGCGCCGGTTCGCTCGGCCAGCAGGACTGGTCGACGACGCTGTGGCTTTTGCCACGCATCGGCACTGCTGCGCTGGCGATCTTCCTCATGGTGCGGCCCCTGACCTTGCTTGGCCTCGACGATGAAGGCGCGCGCAGCCTTGGCGTGCCGCTCGGCGCCTATCGCTTCGCCGGACTGGCGGCCGCAGTCGCGCTGATTGCCTTTGTCGTTGCCGCTGTCGGCGTCATCGGTTTCGTCGGCCTGGCCGCGGCGACGCTCGCGCGCATCGGCGGTGCCCGGCGGCTCGGCCAGCAACTGGTGATGGCGCCGCTGATCGGCGGGGCGCTGTTGTGGGCTGCCGACCAGGCCGTGCAGATCGCCACCGGGCCGCAAGGCGACCTGCTGCCGACCGGAGCGATCACGGCACTTCTCGGCGCGCCGCTGCTGCTCTGGCTGCTGCCGCGCCTTGCTCTTGGCTCGGAAGCCCCGACCTTGATGGCCGCGCGCCTGCCGCGCGCAAGCCGGCCCGGCCTTATGCTGGCGGCGATCAGCGTGGCTCTGCTTTTGCTGCTGGGGCTGGCCTTGCTCTATGGGCCGGGCCCGCATGGCTGGACCTTCGCTCTCGGCGACGAGCTTCAGCCACTGCTGTCGTGGCGGTGGCCTCGCGTGCTTGCCGCGCTGAGTGCCGGCGCGATGCTGGCGCTCGCCGGGCTGATGATGCAGCGGCTGACCGGCAATCCGATGGCCAGCCCTGAAATTCTGGGCATCAGCGCCGGCGCCGCGCTTGGCATGATGGTGGCGCTGTTTGCGCTCTCCGATGCCGGACGCCCGGTTCAGACGGCGGCGGCGACCATCGGCGCCTTCGCCGCTTTGCTGGTGACGCTGGCGATCGGCCGCCGTGCCGCCTATGCGCCGGAGCGGCTGCTGCTTGCCGGCGTTGCCCTGACGGCCTTGTTCGACGCGCTGATCCTGGTGCTCACTGCCACCGGCGATCCGCGTGCCATGCTGCTGCTCAACTGGCTGACCGGCTCGACCTACGGCGTCGATGCCGGCGCTGCCCTGCTGACCGGCGGCATCGCCGTCTGCCTCTTCGCGCTCGCGCCTCTCTTCATGCGCTGGCTCGATATCCTGCCGCTCGGCTCGGCCGCCGTTCAAGGCCTGGGCATTGACCTGAAGAGGACGCGGCTTTTCGTGCTGCTGGTGGTCGCGGCACTCACCGCAGCCTCGACGCTGATCGTCGGTCCGCTGACCTTCATCGGCCTGATGGCGCCGCACCTTGCCCGTCGCCTTGGCCTCTCCCGTGCGCTGCCGCAGGCCGTTGGCGCGGTGCTCGCCGGCGCGCTGATCATGGTCGCCGCCGACTGGGTGGGCCGCACCGCCATCTTCCCGCGCCAGATCCCGGCCGGTCTCGTCGCCACGCTCATCGGCGGCCCGGTGCTGATGTGGCTGCTGCGCCGCCGCTGACCTTTTGCCTGTGGAGATATCGATGTCGAAGTCGACGCCCGCCCTGATCGCCGACACCACGGTCCACGATCTTGTCCCGGTGCATGGCGGCGCGCCCTGGCGGATATTCCTGCACGTGCCGTCAGGGCCGGTGCCCGAAGCCGGCTGGCCGGTCCTCTACATGACCGACGGCAACGCCGTCATCGGCACGGCGGTCGACGCCATGCGCGCGCAGGCCTTCTATCCCACGGGCACCAATGTCGGCTGGGGCGTCATCGTCGCCATCGGCTATCCCATCGACGGCGGCTACGATCCGCTGCGCCGCTCATGGGATCTCGGCCCCCCGCCGGGCAAGACCTATCCGCCCTTCTACGAGGGCACGCCCGAGGTCCGGACCGGTGGCGCAGGGGCGTTCCTTGCCTTCATCGAGGACGAGCTGAAGCCGTGGGTCGCCAGTCGGGTTACGATCGACACAAGCCGCCAGGCGCTTTACGGCCATTCTTTCGGTGGCCTATTCGCGCTCTACGCCCTGTTCACGCGGCCTTCTTCCTTCCAGACCTGGATCGCGGCGAGCCCCGCCATCTATTGGGAAGAGCAGGCCATCGACCGCTTCCTCGAAACCTTCGAGGCCGCCATTCCCGATGGTTTGGTGGCGACCATGATCCTGTCGGCCGGCGAGTACGAAACCGAGAAGCTGGCGCCGTTCCAGATTGGCGCCGAGGACGAGGAAAAGCGCCTGCAACAGAAGAAGGTGACACGCACCCATGAATTCGCGCGGGCGATGGCGCAGCGTCTTGATGCTCTCCCGGGCGTGCGTGCGCGCTTCGAGCTGCACGCCGGCGAGAACCACATGTCGATCCTGCCGGTGACGGTCAATCGCGCGGTGCAGGCTGCGTTTGCGGTGCGGAAGGATACCGCCCTTTGCTGAACGCCGCAGCAAGGCGGTCGGCGCCTCGCGCTGTCATTCCTGTAAGGGGGAGGCGCTCAATCGGCGGTAGGAGACGCCGCCGAAGTTTGCCGTCACAAAATCTGTGACGGACATCTTGCGCTTGCCTCCGTCGCTGCAGGCGTAAACCGGCCAACCGGCATCGCTGCATTCGCTGGCAGCGCAGATGCGCGCCAGGCAGTTCCCGATAGTCAGCCGGAAGCCGCCCTTGCCGGCGAAGCCTTGCAACAGGCTGCCGTCCGCCGAGCGCCATGTCCGCGCACGGAATTCCGCCCGCAAAAGCAGTGGTTCGAGAGCAACCGCAAGGTTGTTTTCGCCGGCTCGCCCCGCGAGCTGCAGACGGAAGCGCGCCATTGCGGTCGCGTATGCAGTCACAAGATCCGCTTGGCGAAAATAGGCGGTTGCCAGGCTTGGCCGGTCAAGCAGATGAGACGTCCACTCGCCTGCCTCTACCGGCTTCATCAAGGCAACAAAGGCAAGAAAGGCGAAGCAAGCTCGTGACATTTCCAGCAGCCATATCTGTCTCAGCGTGCCGGTTTGCCCCCGGTTGCCCTCCCATAACATCCCGCCAATCGGCGCTCGGCGCAAGCCGCTTGCCAAGGCCGTTCAAAAGGCCGCCGAGCAAGGGCGCCTGGAGCCGAAGAAGGTGACCCGCATCGACGAACCTGTACGGGCGATGGCGAGGGGGTGGCGGTGTTTCCGGCAAGGGATCTTCACCAGCCCAAGGTTCCCTAGCCGATGCGAGCCGGCGGCAGCTCGAACAAAGTGGCGCCGTTCTCCCGGCCGCGCTCGACATAGCCGATGACGCCAAACCATCTTGCGACGTCCGGCCCCTGCAGCCAGCTGCGCGAGTGGATGGCGAGGTTGCCGGCGAGCGCCTGGATGTGCCTGATATGCCGCTTGCAGAAGCGAACGGTCGTGGCACGGAAGAAGTCCTCCCGTGCGGCGAACAGCGTGTCGGCGGCGTCGCTGTTCTCATGCCAGGCGATGATCGCCACGGCCTTGTCGCCCTCGACAAGCGCGTGCGCGCGGCCTTCCTTCAAATTCATCATCAGATTGTCGTAGGCGATCTTGCTGTCCTTGCCGGCAGCGACGTATTCGTCCGACATCCGCTTGGACAGACCGCGAAAGACATCCTCCAGATCCCCAAGCGTTGCTGCGCGTGCTCTCATTTCACCTCCTGCAGCCCCGGCAGGCAGTTTGCCCTAGGGTTGAGGGGCGGCCAAGCAAATTAAATCCGCCGGCGGGCTAATGTGCGCAAAGTGATTCCACTTGGCGATGCAGGCGGCAGCGCGACGTGGTGTGTCCAGAACGGACCTTGGGAGAATGGTGCCCAGAGGCGGATTCGAACCACCGACACGCGGATTTTCAGTCCGCTGCTCTACCAACTGAGCTATCTGGGCCTGTTCCGGCAAACGAAAACGCGTTGACCGGAATTCATCGAGGCGCTGTGGGGCGCCCCTTGAAAGCGCGTGGGTTATAGCACGGGAATTCGGCCTGTCCAGCGCCTAGGTGGCGATTTCAGGCAGGAAAAGCGATGCCGTGCGGTGCCCCGGTTTCCATGCTGCTTGCAGGCTGGAATCGCGCACGCCATGGCACGATCCGGCCCTCGTCACCCTTGTCCGCGTCCTTATTGCAGGCTGAAACGCCGTGACATGTCTTTCAGCCGACAATCGCGGCGCACAATGCTTCGCGGCGCCAGACGCGCCACAGGTCGCCGCCATCTATCTGACGCCGGTCACGCCGCGGCGAAAATCGGAAGGCGACATGCCGGCGAGCTTGCGGAACGACTTGTTGAAGGCGCTGAGCGAGCCGAAGCCCGAATCCATGGCGACGCGCAGCACATTGGCGTCCTGATGCATCAAAAGCGCCTGCGCATAGCTCAACCGCAACAGGTTCACATACTCGTTGAGTGTCATGCCGGTGGATTTCTTGAACAGGCTCATGGCATATTTGGGATGGATGTCGGCGGCCGCCGCGATGTTCACGCAATCGATGTCGTAGAGGAAGTTTTCGGCGATGAAATCGCACATGCGTCCGACATTGCGCGACGATTGCTGGTCGAAGGGGCTGCCTGTTTCCTGGTCGGTCGGAGTTGCGGATACCAGTTGGTAAGGCTCGAACCGCACCCGCTCCAGCCGCAGCAGCAATTCGTTGACGGCATGTTCGGCCTTGGCCTGGTCGCCGGACCGGGCGTAGCGGTTCCAGCGCTCGAAATTATGGTTGTCGGACTGGTCGGTGGCTGATGTCACCAGTGTTGCGCCTGTCATCAGCCGGTGCCTTATATCCGTGGGCAGGTGCAGCCGGAAGAAATGCACCAGCGGCAGATGCGCTCCGGCATAGATGGCGTCGTCGGACAAATCGTCCATCTGGTGCGGCAGGCCACCCCAGAACAGGCACATCTCGCCGGCCGAAAGCGAAATTTCGTGATCGTTCATGCGGTAATGCACGCTGCCGCGCACGATGAAATTAACCTCGACCTGGGCGTGCCAATGCGGCTTGAGCATCACCAACGGATTGGTGTGAAACATCTGCAGGAGCAGCGGCAGGCCTTCCACACTGCTGGCCCCAGGCTGGTAGAACGGCCGTTCAGGCATCTTACTTTCCGCCAATTTCACATTCCCTTTGACGGCGACAGGCCTTGCCCACTGAATAGTCTAGCCACGCTCACAGTGAGAGAGCAAATGAAATGGGAGGATTTCAATGCGCATCACAATGACCTGCGCCGCGCTCGCGCTTGCCCTGGGCTCAGCCCCGGCCTTCGCGCAATCCGGCGAAATCACCATCTGGAGCTGGAATGTCGCGGCTTCATCGCTGAAGGCGACCATTGCCGGCTTCAACAAGCAATTTCCCGACGTCAAGGTCACGGTCCAGGATCTCGGCAACCAGCCGACTTACGACAAGTCGATCGCCGGCTGCGCGGCCGGCGGCGTAGGCCTGCCCGACATCGTCACCGTCGAGAACGGTGAGGCCGAGAATTACTGGAGCCAGTTCCCCGACTGCTTCGTCGACCTGCATACGCTGGGCTACACCGCCGAGGATCAGGCGAAATTCCCCGATTTCAAACGCACCGAGCTGGAAGTGGGCGACAAGGCCTACGCGATGCCGTGGGATTCCGGCCCGGTGGCCGCTTTTTATCGCCGCGACTTCTACGAAAAGGCCGGCGTCGATCCGGCTTCGATCAAGACCTGGGATGATTTCATCGCCGTCGGCAAGAAGATCCAGGCCGCCAACCCAGGCGTCTCGATGACCAATGCCGATTTCAACGGCGACTCGGAATTCTTCCGCATGATCTCCAACGAACAGGGCTGCGCCTATTTCTCCGAGGACGGACAAACGATCACGGTCAACCAGCCCAAATGCGTCGATGCCATGACCAAGGTCAAGGAGATGAAGGACGCCGGCATCATCTCGTCGGCCGACTGGGGCACCAAGATCACCAACAACACCGCCGGCACCGTCGCCACCCAGATCTATGGCGGCTGGTATGAGGGCACCATTCGCACCGAATCTGCCGGCGAAAACGGCAAATGGGGCGTCTATCTGATGCCGAGCCTCACCGCCAATGGGCCGCGCGCCGCCAATCTCGGCGGGTCCTCGCTGGCCATCACCTCGGCTTCCAAGAACAAGGAGGCTGCCTATGCCTATCTGAAATACACGCTCGGAACCAATGAAGGCCAGATCACGATGCTGAAGGAGTTCGGCCTGGTGCCGTCCCTGATCTCGGCGCTCGACGATCCCTATGTCGCGCAAGGCCTGCCTTACTGGGGTGGCCAGGCGGTGTGGAAGGACATTCTCGGCACCTTGCCGAAAGTTGTTCCGAGCCGCGGCACGCAGTTCCAGAGTGACGCCGAAATCATCGTCCGCGCCGTGCAGACCAAGTATCTGGCCGGCGGCTATCCGGACGCCAAGGCGGCACTCGACGATGCCGCAAGCCAGATCGCGGCGGCGACCGGACTGCCCGTCAAATCTTGATCTGGACGAGATGGTCCTGGGGGGCATGATGCCGCTTGGGACCATTCCCGAACGCGCCGGGCGTTTCAGGGCGCGCCACCCCTTGGACGCGGGAAGGAGGCAAAAATGCGCAATCGCAACGCCACGGCCTATCGCTTCCTCACGCCCTATCTGCTGATCTTCGCGATCTTCTGGGTGTGGCCGATCATCAGCTCCTTCATGATCTCCTTCCAGGCGACGCGCACCGTGCCGTGGCGGTTCGCGCCCGGCTTCAACTGGGGCCGGTTGATCGGCGATCCGGCCTTCTTCAATGCCCTGAAGAACACGCTGCTCATCCTTGTCATCCAGGTGCCGGTGATGATCTCGCTGGCGCTCGTCATGGCGGTGCTTTTGAACTCGCCGCTCTTGAAGGCGCGCGGCCTCTACCGCTTTGCCTTCTTCGCCCCGGTGGTGGTCGGCGAGGTTGCCTATTCGGCGGTGTTCCGGCTGATGTTCAACCTCGATTTCGGCATCATCAACAAGCTCCTGAACAGCATCGGCCTGCCCAAGATCGACTGGTTTTCCAACGTCACGCCGGCGATGGCGCTGATCATGATCGCGGTGACCTGGCGCTGGGCAGGTTACAACGCCATCATCCTGCTCGCCGGCATGCAGTCCATTCCCGAAGACGTCTACGAGGCGGCGACGCTCGACCGCGTCAGCAAACTCAAGCAGTTCTTCCACATCACCCTGCCGCTCTTGAAGCCGGTCATCGTATTTTGCCTCGTGCTGTCGATCATCGGCACCATGCAGCTGTTCACCGAGCCCTTCCTGATCACCGAGCGCGGCGGGCCAGGAGGCGGCACGGAGACGCTTGGCCTGCTGTTGTACCGCCAGGGTTTTCGGTCGCTCAATTTCGGCTATGCGTCGGCCGTCGCCTACACCATGGCCGGGCTGGCGATTGCCATCACGCTGGCGCAGCTGTGGCTGACGAGGGAACCGAAATGAGTTCGCGCTCCTCCGCCAGACTGGGACGCAGCATCGCTCTGCATCTGTTACTGACGCCGCTGGCACTGATCTGGCTGTTTCCGCTGTGGATGATGGTGGTGTTCTCGACCATGCCGGATAACGGCATCTTCAGCCCCGGCATCGAGCTTTTGCCGCACGGCAATTTCATCGACAATTTCAACAATCTGCAGCGTGATACGAACTTCGTCGGCGCCATCGGTATTTCGGTCTCGGTGGCGGTGACGTACACCATCCTGTCGGTGCTGCTGACGTCGATGGCCGGCTGGGCGCTGGCCCGCTACCAGTTCTTCGGCAAGGGCGTGGTCGTCGCCATCATCCTGGGCACCATCACGCTGCCTTATGCGGTCGTGCTGATCCCGCAATTCATCATGGTGGCGCGCGACTTCAAGCTCGCCAACACCTGGGTGGCGCTGATCGTGCCGC
>NZ_RZQL01000120.1 GCF_003997935.1 Mesorhizobium sp. M7A.F.Ca.US.006.01.1.1 | reverse complement strand
GCATGAACATCACCGCTTCGGCCACTTCGCGCGGCTGCATCAGGCCGCCGGCGGCGAGTTCTTCCTCGAGCTTGGCCTTCGGCCAGTCGTCGACCAGTGCCGTCACCACCGGGCCGGGCGCCACGGCACCGACGCGCAGGCCGTGCTTGGCGACCTGCCGGCGCACCGTGTGGACGAAGGCCTGCACGGCGTGCTTGGAGGCCGTGTAGATCGGCTCCCAGACCACCGGAACCAGTCCGGCAATCGAACTGGTGACGATGACGTCGCCCGTCTTGCGCTCGATCATGTGCGGCAGCACCGCCTGGATCGAACGGAAGCAGGCATTGATGTTGAGGTTGAGCATCCGGTCCCAGGCGTCGGGATCGCCGGTCGCCACCTCCCCGCCGACATAGGCGCCGGCATTGGCATGGAAGATGTCGAGCTGGCCGGCCTTCTCCAGAATCTGCGGCATCATGGTGGCGACGCTGGCCGGCTGCATCAGGTCGATGACCAGCGGGATCGCCTTGGGGCCGAGTTCGGCGCAGAGTTTGTTCAGCGTCGCCTCGGCGCGGTCGACCAGCACCACGGTGGCGCCGGCCGCCAGCATGTGCCTGGCGCATTCGAGGCCGATGCCTGATGCAGCACCCGTGACGGCGGCAACTTTTCCGGACAGTTCTTGGCTCATGTCTTGCTTCCTGTTGATGGGTTCAGGCCCGGCCATGCGAGACACGCGAGCGGCGTGCCAGCGAGTCGACGATGACCGCGATGGCAAGCACGGCGCCGGTGATCATGTACCGAAGCGACGAGGACAGATCGAGCAGCGTCAGGCCACTGGCGATCGACTGGATGACGATGATGCCGAGCAGCGCCGAATAGGCGCTGCCGCGGCCGCCGAACAGGCTGGTGCCGCCGATCACGGCCGCCGCGATGGCGTTGAGGTTGACGTCGCCGGTGCCGGCCTGCTGGCTGGCCGAGGCAAGGCGGGCCGCCGACAGCACGCCACCGAAAGCCGCCAGCATCGAGCACAGCACGAAGGCGCTGGAATAGATCAGCCGCACATTGATGCCGGCACGCCTTGCCGCCTCGCGGTTGCCGCCGACCGCCGACATCGAGCGGCCCCATTTGGTCCGCGTCAGCGCGTAATGCATCGATATGACCAGGCCGACGAACAGGCCGAACATCCACGGAATGCCGCGTGCCTGGTTGAGATAGAAGACGATGAGTTCGAGGATGACCGTGACCACTACCGCCCGCGTGATGAGACCACCGGTCGACGGCGCCGACAGATTGGCGGCTCGGCGGCGCGCGACGGTGCGCAAGCCGGTGACCAGCATGACGATGCCGGGCACGGCCGCCAGAGCGAACGAGACGAATTTCGGCATCATCAGCAACTGGCCGAAATTCACCAGGTTCGAGCCGTAAGGCAGGTTGATCGAGCCGGTGGAACCCAGGATGTAGAGCTGCAGGCCGAGCACCGCCAGCAGTCCGGCCAGCGTCGAGACGAAGCTCGGCATGCCGAGCCGGTTGAACAGCAGCGCATAGAGCGCGCCGATGAAGCCGCCGACGGCGACAGCGGCCAGAATAGCGAGCGCCACCGGCCAGCCCTGGTTGACCCACAACGTGCCGACCATCGCCGAGGCAAAGCCGCTGATCGAACCGACCGACAGGTCGATTTCGCCGACCATCAAAACGCAGACGATGCCGAGCGCAATGACGCCCACGGTGGAGCAATCGAACAGCAGATTGACCAGGTTGCTGCTCGACAGGAAGATCGGGTTGATGCTGGCGAACACCGTCCAGATGATGACCAGCCCGACGATGACCGGCAGCGAGCCGAGGTCGCCGGAGCGGACCCGATCGAAGAACCTGCGGATGGCGCCGCCGATCCCCGCTTCATGCTTGACGCGCACGTCGGCGCGGTCGAGCTGCGGCGGCATGGGGGCCGTCTGTTGCACGTCGCTGCTCATGGGTGTGGCTCCTGGGTTTGATCCGGCCGGGCGGTCTGGGCCTGGCGGCGCTCGGCTCGTCGCGACACCGAATTGTTCGACGCACCGGTGATGGCGCTGACCAGTTCCTGGTTCGAGGCATCGGGCGAGAAGATGCCGTTGTTGCGGCCAAGCCGCAGCACGACGATGCGGTCGGCGACGGCGCGCACGTCTTCCATGTTGTGGCTGATGATGACGACGCCGAGCCCGCGGTCGCGCACGCGCTCGATCAGGTTGAGCACTTCCGCCGTCTGCGCCACGCCAAGCGCTGCCGTCGGCTCGTCGAGCAGGATGAGCTTGGGTTCGAGCAGCAGCGAGCGAGCGATCGCCACGGTCTGGCGCTGGCCGCCCGACAGCGACGCGACCACTTCGCGGACACTGGGGATCCGCGCCGAAAGCTCGTTGAGCAGCGTCCAGGCGCGCACTTCCATCGCCACCTCGTCCAGCCGCAGCGGGCTGAGCTCGCGGCCGAGGAAGATGTTGGCGACGATGTCGAGGTTCTCGCACAGCGCCAGGTCCTGGAACACGGTGGCGATGCCGAGCGTCAGCGCCGCACTCGGATCGGCAAGCGTCACCTGCTTGCCGCGATAGCTGATGATGCCCGAACTCGGCTGGTGCACGCCGGCCAGGATCTTGACCAGCGTCGACTTGCCGGCGCCATTGTCGCCGACCAGCGCCACCACTTCGCCGGCATGGACATCGAGATCGATGTCGGTGAGCGCCGAGACAGCGCCGAAATTCTTGGAAACGCCGCGCAGGCTGAGCACCAGCTCGCCTGCCGGAACCGGTCCGTCCGGGGGGTCGATCATGCCAGGAAGCCTTTCAAAACCGGTTCAAAATATCGGATGAGCGCTACCTGGCCACCACGCGGGTGGCCAGGTAGCAGTGCGGGCAAGGGTCGCGGTCAGTTCCCGATGCCCAGCTTCTTGCAGCCTTCCGCGTAACGATCGACGCAGAGCTCGGCCGCGGTGTTGATCTTCTTGTCGATGATCTCGGCCTTCAGGTTTTCCTGCGTCACCACGGCTGGCGTGAACAGCTGCGAGGGCGTGTCGTACAGCGTCATCTCGGCCTTCGGCGTCTCACCAGAAAGCAGCTTGATGGCGATGTTGGCGGCGGCCGCCGCCACGATCTCGCTCGGCTTGGAGATGGTGTTGTACTGGTCGCCGGCGATGATCAGCTGCAAGGCTGCGATCGTCGCGTCATTGCCGGTCACCGGCGGCACGGGATCGACGCCGGCCGCCTTGAAGGCCGCGATGGCGCCGCCACCGGTGCCGTCATTGGCGGCGACCACGCCGAGGATTTTCGGCCCGAAGCGGGTGATCTGGCCGCCGGCCCATTGCTGCGCCTTCGGCGGCGCCCATTCCGGCGTGTCGTATTCGGCCAGGATCTTGTAGCCGCTGTTGTCGAGGCCGGCATGGATGCCCTTCTTGATCAGGCCGGCCGCCGCGTCGGTCGGCGAGCCGTTGATCTGCAGCACGCCGCCGCTGGCGGGATCGACCTTCAGCGCCTTCAGGTGCTCGACCAGCGAGTCGGCGATGGCCTTGCCGATGCCTTCATTGTTGAACGAGACATAGAAGTCGGCCGGTGCCGTCGGGATCGGCCGGTCATAGGCGATGACCTTGATGCCCTGGCTCTGCGCCAGCTTGACCAGCGAGGCAGCGGCAGTCGAGTCGACCGGGTCGAGCACGATCGCCTTGGCGCCCTGCGAGATCACCGAGTTGAACTGCTGCTGCTGGCGCGAGGCGTCGGCATCGGCGTTCTGGTAAAGCACCTTGCAGCCCGGGCACAGCTTCTTCATCTCGGCGGCGAAGCCGGGATAATCATGCTGCTCGTAACGGGTCGAGGCTTGGTCGGGCATCAGGAAGGCGACGGTGGCGTCGGTGACTTCGGCGGCCCGGACGATCGCGGCGGTGCCGGCCAGCAGCGACAGCGCAAGGGCTGCCATGCCGGCGGACTTCATTGAAAGTTTGGTCATTCGGTCTTCTCCGTTTCTGGATATGGTTGTAAGAAGGTCGTTGACTGCTTTGGTGTGGAGACACGCCTCCGCCCTTGCCCCAACTGCGTTGGGAACAGGGACCCGCGCCGGCCTTTCGAGCCGCGCCGACAACCTCCGCCGACGGCGGAATTCGAGACAAGCGTTCTCCATCGCGAACCGCTCCACGCGGCTCACGTCGTCATGCAAAAGAAAAATCCTCCCTTGGTTCCTCCCTGGCTCCTCCGTTAAGCGGCTTTTCCCGCGTTGATGTTGTCGGCCAGCAGGCGCCTGAAGCGCGAGGGCGGCATGCCCTTCTCCGCCAGGAACTGCCGGTTGAAATTGGACAGATTGTTGAAGCCGACCTCGTAGCAGATGTCGGTGATCGAGGCCTGCTCGTCGCTCATCAGGATCTGGCAGGCGAGATTGATGCGCAGCCGTTTGACATACTGCACCAGCGACATGCCGGTGTGGCGGCGAAACGAGCGCGAGAACGCCCCGGTCGACTGGCCGGCGATGGCGGCGAGATCCGCCTCGTCGAACAGCTGCGTCAGGTTTTCCCTTATATAGGCGAGCGCCTTGTTCATGCCGGCGGTCATGTAGCCGGACGGATCGGGCCGGTAGCTGGCACTGGCCAAAAGCTG
Source organism: Mesorhizobium sp. M7A.F.Ca.US.006.01.1.1 (assembly GCF_003997935.1). Taxonomy (GTDB): domain Bacteria; phylum Pseudomonadota; class Alphaproteobacteria; order Rhizobiales; family Rhizobiaceae; genus Mesorhizobium. Next base: position 16,464 of record NZ_RZQL01000120.1, on the reverse strand, counting down.
GAATTCCTGGGCGCGGCTGAGCAGGCCTGCGATCATCATGAACAGCTCGATGCGGCGCACGCCCTGCGCCTGCATCATCTCTTCCATCAATGGTGCCAGCGCTTTGCTGGTGCGGCTGGAAAACAGCACGCCGCGACGTGACGCCTCGAGCAGAGCCGTAAGCCCCGCCAACTCCGGCAGCACATGCATGGCATCGCCGATAAAACTCTCGGAAAACTGGATGATGCGGCCGCGCAGCGGGATCGAGCTGTCCCGGGGCATATCGCTGACCCAATTGTGCGGCAGGTTCGGCCCGGTCAGCACCAAATTGCCCGGCTCAAACTCGCCGATGAAGTCGCCGACGAAATAGCGGCCATTGGTGAAGATCACCTGATGCAGTTCATATTCGGGATGGAAGTGCCAGCGCACCGTATGGAAGGGGTAGCCATGCGACCACGCCTTGAAGGACTCACCGCGTCGTATCTGGACTACTTCCAGGTCCGGTTCCATGTCCGTTTCCTCCCGGGCCGGCACGGATATTTGCCGCGTTCGGCCCAATTCCCTAAACCGGCCGAATTGGTTTCGGCTCTGCATTTCAAGAGCCAAGGTACCGCCTCATGACAACAGGCGCCACCACGATTCAAGACAACGGATGATACTTTTTTAACCGGGAGGCAGCGCTCAGAAGCGCTATTCGGGCAGAACAGGTCAATCTTGCTGACACGTTCGCTCAATTGACGAACGACAATGCCGCCCGCCCGGAAAGGAATTCCGACGTCTCCGTGTTCGCCGGGCCTATCGCAAGCCCATGGTCTTCAGGCGCTGTTGCAGGCCACCATCATCAGTTCAGCTCGTGCGCAGCGCACCACCCGCCACCATCGCGGGCGGAGAAACCATCTCCGGCACCAGTATGTCGTGGCGGCGCGCGAAGCTGACCAGCGTGGCCCGCACCGTCTCCGGATCGATCTCGCCGACGATGCCCGCCTTGCAAGCGTTGAGTGCGACGGTATGGGCGCCGTTGCGGCCGGCGCTCGGCCAATCCTGCAGCAGTGCATAAGCTTCCATCACGCTGTCGATCTTCCTCGGAAAACCCATTCCGACCAGAAGGGTGACCGGTTCCTCAAATTGCCCGCGATTCATAGCTTGTGCCTCCTCTCGGTTGTGCCTCTAGCGGGCCGAACACCGGGGAGCACGGCCCGCCGCGGGTTGGGCGAATGGAGCTGGCCGATTTCCGTTCAGCCGCTGCCGGCAGATACCTCGGATGTTGCCGACACTTGCTGCGCGGCGAGGAACATCAGCGCCGACGCGGCGGTTCGCCGGTTCCAGCCGGCGGCTTCAGCCATGTCGAGCAGCCCTGCCAGCAGCGGCTTCAGCACGTTCCTGCATTCTGTTTCATAGGCCAGGAATTCCTTCGCCTGGTGCGTAGGGGCCGGTACAGATCCGAGGCCAGCCATTGCATCCATCTTTACCTCCACTTTCTCTTCGGATGACGCCCGCTCCCCGCCAGGGAAGCGGGCGGATTGGCCGTGACCTCAGAAGTCCATGCCGGCGCCGGCGGGCATTGCCGGGGCGGCGGCTTCCTTCTTCGGCTTCTCGGCCACCATCGCCTCCGTGGTCACCAGCAGGCCGGCGACCGATGCCGCGTCCTGGAGAGCGGTGCGCACCACCTTGGCCGGGTCGATGACGCCTTGGCCGAAGAGATCGCCGAATTCGTTGGTCTGGGCGTTCCAGCCCCAGCCGAATTCGCTTTTCTCGCGCAGCTTGCCGACGATGATCGAGCCTTCGGCGCCGGCATTCTCGGCGATCTGCCGGACCGGCGTTTCGATGGCACGGCGCACGATGTCTACGCCAGTCTTCTGGTCCGCATTGTCGGTCTGCACGGCATCGAGCGCCTTGGCTGCCCGCAGCAGCGCGACACCGCCGCCAGGCAGCACGCCCTCCTCGACGGCCGCGCGGGTCGCATGCAGCGCATCGTCGACGCGGTCCTTGCGCTCCTTGACCTCGACCTCGGTCGAGCCGCCGACCCGGATCACCGCAACGCCGCCGGCGAGTTTGGCCAGCCGCTCCTGCAGCTTCTCGCGGTCATAGTCGGAGGTGGTCTCCTCGATCTGCGCCTTGATCTGTGCGACACGGCCCTGGATCTCTTCCTTGCGGCCGACACCGTCGACGATAGTGGTGTTTTCCTTCTCGATCACCACCTTCTTGGCGCGGCCCAGCATCTGCAGCGTCACATTTTCCAGCTTGATGCCGAGATCTTCCGAGATCGCGGTGCCGCCGGTGAGAATGGCGATGTCTTCCAGCATGGCCTTGCGGCGGTCGCCGAAGCCCGGCGCCTTGACGGCCGCGACCTTAAGGCCGCCGCGCAGCTTGTTGACGACCAGAGTCGCAAGCGCCTCGCCTTCCACATCCTCGGCGATGATCAAGAGCGGCTTGCCCGATTGCACCACGGCTTCAAGCACGGGCAGCAACGCTTGCAGGTTGGAGAGCTTCTTCTCGTGGATCAGCACATAGGGTTCGTCGAGTTCGACGCGCATCTTGTCCTGGTTGGTGATGAAATAAGGCGAGAGATAGCCGCGGTCGAACTGCATGCCTTCCACAACTTCGAGTTCGGTCTCGGCGGTCTTGGCCTCCTCCACCGTGATGACACCTTCATTGCCGACCTTCTCCATCGCCTCGGCGAGGAAACGGCCGATCTCAGCATCGCCATTGGCGGAGATGGTGCCGACCTGCGCGATCTCGTCGTTTCGGGTGACCTTGCGGGCATTGGTCTTCAGCTCGGCGACCACCGCATCAACCGCCTTGTCGATGCCGCGCTTCAGATCCATCGGGTTCATGCCCGAGGCAACTGCCTTGGCCCCTTCCCTGACGATCGCCTGTGCAAGCACCGTTGCGGTCGTCGTGCCGTCGCCGGCAAGGTCGTTGGTCTTGGAGGCCACTTCGCGCACCATCTGGGCGCCCATATTCTCGAACTTGTCTTCCAGTTCGATCTCCTTGGCGACGGTGACGCCGTCCTTGGTGATGCGCGGAGCGCCGAACGACTTGTCGATGACGACATTGCGCCCCTTGGGACCGAGCGTCACCTTCACCGCATTGGCAAGGATGTCGACGCCGCGCAGCATCTTCTCGCGCGCTTCGGTATGGAATTTCACTTCTTTGGCAGCCATTGGATCACTCCTTTATCTAGGCAGCATTCGTTGACTGGATGGATACGAAGAAGCCGTCAGGCGGCCTTCTTCACTTCGGCGATCTCATCGATGATACCCATCACGTCGCTTTCCTTCATGATGAGCAGGTCCTCGCCGTCGAGTTTGATCTCGGTGCCGGACCATTTGCCGAACAGGATGCGGTCGCCAACCTTGACATCGAGTTCGACAAGCTTGCCGCTGTCGTCGCGCGCGCCGGGACCGACGGCAAGCACTTCACCTTCCTGCGGTTTTTCCTTTGCGGTATCGGGGATGATGATGCCGCCGGAGGTCTTCTCCTCGGCTTCAAGGCGGCGGACCAGAATACGGTCATGCAATGGACGGAACGCCATGTCGTTCTCCTCGTGGACAAACAGGTTTTGAGGTTCCTCCGCGCCGAACCGGCAATATCGGACCGGTGCGGAACGCCGCGACCCTTCGTCAGGCATCGCGGCGCATATCGAGCTAGTTTTGCCGTTTTTCGGTTTCAAGAGACCGGCGAAAAAATTTTTACATTCGACCAGAAAGGGCGCCAACGCACTGTTATGGCGCGGCTATTTTCGGAACCCCCGACGTTCTCGCGACGTTGTTTGAAGAGGACCCGATGGTCCCGGCATGGCATCAGGCGAGTTCAATGCAAATGTTGCAGGCTGGATGCCTGAGCGGAGAGAGAAGGAGAAAGATATGGCCGATACGGTCAGCAGCGAATTCCGTCTGCAAATGGAAGGTTATGGCCTGACGACGGCCGAAATCCACTATCACCTGCCCGACCATCCAAGCCTGCTTCAACTCTATGTCTGGCAGGACTATGATCTCGCTCCGGCCTTTCCCGAACTCAAGGGCTTTCTCCAATATTGGGAGCGCGAACTCGAAGGTCCGCTGCACTCGGTTCGCGTTGCTCATCACCGACTCATCCAGCCTTCGGAATGGCGGGCCGTCGAAGGCATCATCACGGTCCACTAGGGTCTTTGCGACGGACTCCGCTCCTGCTTCGCCTTGAGCCACCGCGTTGGGGCAGGCTCTCGCCGGCCTCACGCAGCGTGACAGCCAACAACCTCCCACTCCAAGATTCCAATTTCCGTATTGTAAAACGATCGTGCCGCGCTAGCCTGAAACCAGATGCGAGGCGGGGAGGACGGATGGAGCTTCAACTCAACGGCAAGGTGGCGCTGGTCACCGGCTCGACGCAAGGCATTGGCCGTGCCATCGCTGAGACGCTGGCGCGCTGCGGCGCCGGCGGCTTGCTCGTCACCGGGCGCGAGAAGACGCGCGGCGATGCCGTGGCGGAAGAGCTTTCGCGGCTCGGCACTCCGACGGTTTTCGTCGCCGCCGACCTCGCCGACCCGGCGGCCCCTGCTCTTTTGGTGCAAGCCTGCATCGAGCGCTTCGGCCGCATCGATGCGTTGGTCAACGCCGCAGGGCTGACCGACCGGGCCTCGTTCCTCGATGCCGATCTCGACGGCTGGGCCTCGCTGTTCGCGGTCAACGCGCGGGCGCCTTTCTTCCTCATGCAGGCGGCCATCGCCGACATGAAGAAGCGTGGTCAGGGCGGCGCCATCGTCAACATCCTTTCGATCAACGCCCATTGCGGCTCGCCGGAGCTCGCCGTCTATTCCGCCAGCAAGGGCGCGCTGGCCACGCTGACCAAAAACGCCGCCAACGCCCATCGCTTCGATCGCATCCGCGTCAACGGCATCAATGTGGGCTGGACCGACACGCCGGCCGAACGCGCCATGCAGGCCGACACGCTGGGCAACGGGCTGGGCTGGCTCGATGCCGCCAACGCCTCGCAACCCTTCGGCCGCCTGTTCTCGACGAGCGACATCGCCAACCTCGCCGTCTTCCTGCTTTCGGATGCTGCGGGACCGATGACCGGCACGCTCGTCGACCAGGAACAGTGGGTGATCGGGGCGAACCGGTGACCGCTATCGAAACGCATGCGCCCTGCATGGCGCATTTCGGCGTCGGCGCTTTCACCGTGTCATCAGAAGTTGGTCGCGAATGACGGTAGCTGAAAAAGCCTCTCGCCGCATTCGCTCAAAGCACCCGCCCCGCCTCACAGCGCCAGGCTCCCCTGCTCCACCTCCGCGGCATTCGGATCTCCCGGTGCGGTGGCCCAGGCCAATTCGACCAGTGTCACGGTCCGCCGGCCTGTGCCGTCAAGCTGGCAGACGATGAGGCCCTGCTCCTCGATATAGGTCAAAAGGCGCCGAGCGCGGCGCAGCGAGTGCGAGCCGTAGGCGCGGGCGATCGCTGCGTCGCTCGGGCACGGCCAGCCCTCCTTCGCCGCGCGGGCGATCATCATGAACACGCCCTGCATGTCGTCGGGCAGCAGCGACGCGCGGACGGAAACGTCCCGCCAGGCATCATCGCTTTCGGCCATGTCGGAGCCGAGGCCGGCCCGGGCGTGCGTCAGCATGCGGCGGAACTCCGGCAGGTCGGGCACGACCGAGGCCAGGCCTTCGATGCGGCAGCGGACCACGAACTCCTGATAGAGCACGCCGATCACGCGAAAACCGGCGTCGGGCTGCGCCAGGATGGCGCGCAGCACACGGTCGACACGCTCGCGACGCTCCGCCAGGTCCTCAGCGCTGATTTGCGGCTCCGCCGGTTCCGGGCGGATTTCCAAGGCCGCCGATTTGGCCGCCATCAGCTGGTCGAGCAGGTCCGGTGACGTCGTGCGGCGCGAGGCGCGCACGGTCTCGGGCGGCGGCGCCGCCAGGATGATCGCGCGTGCATCCTCCAGTGCTGCTTCCGGCATCGCCATCAGCCGCGGCGTGCCGTTGCGCGGGCTCGTATCGGTCGGGCCGATGCGCAGGCCCAGCGGACGGCGCGACAGCGCCGGGCCGAGCGCCATGAACTGCCCGCGTTCCAGATCGCGAAACGCTTCCGCCTGGCGTCGCTCCATGCCCAGAAGATCGGCGGCGCGCGCCATGTCGATATCGAGGAAGGTGCGGCCCATGAGGAAGTTGGACGCCTCGGCTGCGACGTTCTTGGCGAGCTTGGCCAGCCGCTGGGTGGCGATGATGCCGGCCAGCCCGCGTTTGCGGCCACGGCACATCAAATTGGTCATGGCGCCGAGCGAGAGCTTTCGCGCTTCGTCCGACACCTCTCCGGCCACCGCCGGCGCGAACAACTGCGCCTCGTCCACCACCACCAGCATCGGGTACCAGTGGTCGCGGGCGACCTCGAACAGCCCACTGAGGAAGGCAGCAGCGCGCCGCATCTGGTTCTCGGCGTCGAGCCCTTCGAGATTGAGCACGGTGGAGACGCGATGCATGCGCGCCCGCTCGCCGGCCGCCTGCAGGCCGCGCTCGGTATGCTGCTCGGCATCGATCACCAGATGGCCGTAACGGTCGCCCAGCGAAACGAAGTCGCCCTCGGGATCGATGATGGTCTGCTGCACCCAGGGCGCGCTCTGCTCCAGCAGGCGCCGCAGCAGATGCGACTTGCCGGAGCCCGAATTGCCCTGCACCAAAAGGCGCGTCGCGAGCAGTTCCTCGAGATCCAGCTTCGCCGGGGCGCCTGCGGTCGTCTGTCCCATCTCGATCGCAACGGTCATCTCGACTCAGGCGCTCCTTTCGCAGACGGGCTTATCAACTGGGTCACGGCCCGTCGAGCATGCATGACCGCCTGCGGCGTGTTGCGCACAGCTGTGCAGGCACCATCTGCAGGGGTCATCAGCCGATGCGTGGCGCAAAACTTTGGGTTGACCCCTTCGGACCACGAGGCGACACTCCACCCAACGCTACGAGTGCGAGGAGGAATGCGATGGACGAGCCCGAACGGTGGCGCCACATGTCGACGGCGCCTAAGGATGGCAGCCGCATCCTGGTCACTGTGCGTCCGTCCGAACAGGGACCGGCGGAAGTTGACCTTGCCTATTGGTCGCGTGCCGACCAGTTCGCCTCGGAAGGCTGGCGCGCGTCGGACTCTTCACCGGGGCGCGTCATCGAATACGCCGACCCGGAACTGAAGTGCTGGATGCCGCTGCCGACGGCCAACCTCAGCCGCGCGTCCATGCCGGCGCCCTGGGAAGGCGAAGACGCCCAGCAGCTGGATGGGTCCGGGATTTAAGGGCCGCTGAGATTGGCGAAGGCAGCGAAACTGCCGATCTCCCCCTCGTGGGGGAGATGTCCGGCAGGACAGAGGGGAGCGCCGTAGAGCGCCAACCTCGACAACCACCGAACACGCGCCAACGCCCGATCTATGCGCAAGGTCATGACCGGTGCCGAATTGAAGCTCTGGAACGAGCTTCGTGCGCACAGGCTGATGGGCCTAGGCTTCCGGAGACAGTTTCCGATCGCTGGCTACATCGCCGACTTTGCTTGCCCGGAGAAGAAACTTGTCGTCGAAGTCGATGGCTCCCAACACGCAGACACCGATGCCGTAGCGAGCGATGAAGCAAGGACATCACGTTTGGAAGAGGATGGCTGGACCGTGCTTCGCTTCTGGAATGACGACGTCATCCACGACATCGACAATGTCTGCCAACATATTGTCATCGCAGCAGGTTTGGCCGGAATGCCCTGATACGTTGGCGGGGCAGCGCCCCCTCTGTCCTGCCGGACATCTCCCCCACTTGGGGGAGATTGGCAGCTTTAAGCTCGGTTCTCCTCAGAACAGGAACGCGGCCGTGGCGGGGTTGGGCCCGTTGCGGCCTTCGGGCGAATCCATGCCGCGGATCGTCTGCAGGTCCTGCGCATCCAGTTGGAAATCGAAGACATCGAAATTGGCGGCGATGCGATCCCTGCGGATCGACTTTGGAATGACGATCAGCCCCTCCTGGAGATGCCAGCGGATGATCGCCTGGGCGACGGACTTGCCATGTTTTTTGGCGATGCCTGCAATGGTCGGATCGCTGAGCAGCCGGCCGCTGCCCAACGGGCTCCAGCTTTCGATACGGATGTCGTGCTTGGCATGAAAATCCCTGACACCGCGCTGCTGGAACTGGGGATGCAGCTCGATCTGGTTGACGACGGGCGTCACGCCGGTTTCCGCGATGATCCGCTCCAGATGGTCCTGGTTGAAGTTCGAAACGCCGATCGACTTGATGCGGCCGGCCTGCCGGAGTTCGACCAGCGTCTTCCAGGCCTCGACATATTTGTCCTGGCTGGGCACAGGCCAGTGGATCAGGAACAGGTCGATCTGTTCGACGCCGAGTTTCTCCATCGTCTCGTCGAAGGCGCGCAAAGCCGCATCGCGCCGGTGCGCGCCGTTGCGCAGCTTGGATGTGATGAACAGATCGCCGCGCGCCACACCTGAGCTGCGGATCGCCTCTCCGACCCCTTCCTCGTTCTGGTAACCCTCGGCGGTGTCGATCAGGCGATAGCCGGCCTCGATGCCCCAACCCACCACCTCGGCTGTGATGTCCTGGTCGACCTGCCACACACCGAGGCCGAGCTGAGGAATGGCGGAGCCGTCGTTCAATGCAATCTGTTCGGGCATGGTGGGCTGTTCAGGCATGGGGGATCCTTTGCAAAGCTGGGCCGGGCGCCCGGCGCACAGCCTATCTAGGTCCGACAAGGGGCAACGGCCACCCGGCAGCGAATAAATTGCCGAGCGAAGTGCGCTTGCACGTGGACCTCGGTCACGCGTCAGCCTCACCGCGGCCGGCGCACCGCCCTCACCACCCCGGCGGATGTGCTGCCGCAATAGAGGCGGTCGCCGCCATCGGATTCCAGCCCCGACACGCCCATCCCGGCCGGCATGTCGAGCTTCTCCAGAACCTTGCCTGATTTCGGGTCGACGCGGCGCAGGTCGCTCTGGTCGCCTTCCCAGGTGGCGTGCCAAAGCTCGCCCTCGACCCATGTCACTCCGGTGACGAAGCGGTTGGATTCGATGGTGCGCAGGATCGCCCCGGTTTCCGGGTCGATCTGGTGAATCTTGCGTTCGCGGTACTGTCCCACCCAGAGCGTCCCTTCGGCCCAGGTGAGCCCGGAATCGCCGCCGCCGCCGGGCGCCGGAATGGTCGCCAGCACCTGGCCGGTATCAGGGTCGATCTTCTGGATCAAGTCGTTGGCAAGCTGGAAGAAATGCCGGCCGTCCCAGGCGGTGCCGGCATGCGCCGCGACATCAATCGAGCGCAGATTCTGCCCGCTCTCCGGATCGAAGGCGCTCAGCTTCTCGCCCGAGGCAAACCAGACATTGTTGCCGTCAAAGCTCACCCCATGCACCCTCTCCACATCGCGAAAGGGTCCGTATTCGCGCAGAATTTCGGCTGCTGACTGTTTCATGTCTCTATCCTCACTGAGATGGTCTGGTGTCCCTTACTAACCACCCGGCAGCGGCGCCGGGAGTAACAAGGTGGTCGTGAATCCGGCCACCGGCGGCGTCGTCCAGCGGCGCGCCCGGCCGTGACCGAAAGACTGCACCTTGCCGGCCTCGCCAAGCTGCTCCAGCACCCGCTGCACGCTGCGCTGGCCGGTGCCAAGCGCCAGCGCCAGCGCAGAGGACGCCCAGGACTCACCATCGGCAAGGAAGGCCAGCACCGCAGCGTGCCGTTCCTCGATCGGCCGCGCCAGCACCAGCACCTCGCACGCCTGGCGTGGCGCCAGCGCGAAGCCCTGGCTGGTCGCGCCGATGTCGGCCAGCCCGCGCAATTCGGCGCGCAGCCGGCCGATCTCGACCCGCAGCCGCGCCCGGTGCGATTCATCGGCGTGCCTGCCGCCGAAGGCTTCAGCGATCAGCCTCGCCCTCGACACATCGCCTGGCCACGCTTCGGCGAGCGTACGGGCCAGCGCAAACAGCACCGGGCGCGTTGCCAGCGAGACCGTTTTCTCCTGTTGGCGCACGACGTAGCGAAAACTATCGACCAGCAGCGCCGGCGATGCCTGCAACGCCTCGACGTCCTCAAGCAGCAACGGGCGCTGCTCGCCACCCGCGATCAGCCGCGCCGCCGGCGTGTCCAGCGCCAGGAATGCGCGGTCGACTTCAGCGATGAGCCCCGCAATGCCGGCCTGGCGGGCGGCGTGGCGTGCCCACTCCAACGCCCTGCGCGCCGGCTTCGTCTTGAGGCGCCGCAGCGCGATGCCGGCGACGGCGAGCTCGTGGGCGGCGTGCGAGGCCGGCGGAAGCGGCGCCGGATCGAGACCGGTCAGCACGTCTTCGGCCTCGTCGAGACGGCCGATCAATAGCAGGCGGCGCACCTTGAGGTGGCCAGCATGCGCTGCGTTCAGCCGGTCGCCATGCTTTTCCAGCGTCGCCCGCGCCGCATCCAAAGACTTGGCCGGCCAGCCGAGATCCCGTGAGACCAGCGCTATCTCGGCCTCGGCAACAACGCATCTGGCGCGCGCCACCGCCTCTTTCGGGCCGAAGCCACGCGCGGCACGCCGCAGCAGTGCCTTGGCGCGATCGAGATCACCGAGCTGCGCCATGGCAATGCCGCGCAGCGCCAGCGCCGGCGGATCCTCGCGCAGGGCGACGCGATCCAGCGCGCCGAGCGGATCGCCCCCCGCCAGCGCCAGCGCCGCGGCGGTGATCAGCGAATCCATTCAAATCCCGTCACACTTGTAACTCCCACCCTTGTGCGTCGCCGCCCTAAACTAAATCCGTACCGTCAACCGGCAAGCCGCATCGGCCAACTCTATCGGCAACGCGCGGCACGCCAAGGGAGAACCGACAATGCCAACCGATACTCCTCTCCACCCAGCCGAAGGCACCGTGAGGATGCGCCACCCCTGTTGCGACGGGCCGGTTCCTGCAAATCCCGTCACACTTGTAACTCCCATCCCCGCGCTTCACCGCCCTATTCTAGCTGACAGCAAGCGACAACAGACTGGCAAAGGAGACGACCAATGACCAAGCACATCGCAATGAAGACCCCGCCGATCGTTTCGAGGCAGGACTGGGAAGCCGCCCGCGAACAAATGCTGGTGAAGGAAAAGGCAACACTGCGCGCCAAGGACGCATTGGCCGCCGAGCGCCGGCGCATGCCGTGGATGGAAGTCGACAAGGCCTATGTGTTCGAGGGACCGAACGGCAGAGCGAGCCTGCTCGATCTGTTCGAAGGCCGCCGCCAGCTGATCGTCTATCGCGCCTTCTTCGAGCCCGGCGTGCATGGCTGGCCCGATCACGCCTGCCGCGGCTGCTCGCTGGGCGCCGACCAGGTCGGCCACCTCGCCCATCTCAACGCCCGCAACACCACGCTTGCCTACGCTTCGCGTGCCCCGCAGGCAGACATTGCGCGGCTGAAGCAGCGGATGGGCTGGCAGATGCCCTGGTACACAATCACCGACAGTTTCGACAAGGACTTCGGTGTCGACGAATGGCACGGCCACAACGTCTTCATCCGTGACGGCGACCGCATCTTCCGCACCTATCTCATCAACAGCCGCGGCGACGAGGCGATGGGCACCGTCTGGAGCTATCTCGACGCGACGCCGCTCGGCCGCCAGGAAATCTGGGAGGATTCGCCCGAAGGCTATCCGCAGACCCCACTCTACTCCTGGTGGAACTGGCACGACAATTACGACGCCGGGGCCGACAAGAAATGGGAAGAAGTGTCTGCTGCCGGCGAGGCCGCATTCCGCGACAAGGGCGAGCAGTAACGGTTGTCCAGTCTGGGTTCCTCTCCCCACTCAGTGGAGAGAGGAACCTGTCGTGGCTGGTATGATCATCAAGGATCAAGGCGATGAGCGATATCCACACAGGTGCCGGCAGCACGATCCCAGAAGCCGCCACCCTCGGGCTGGCCGACTGGCTTTGCCTTGCCGCGGCGCCGACCTTCGCCGTGATGGCGCTGCTCACCTGCATCTTCAGCGGCGATGCGGCCATGCAGTGCATGGGCACCGACGCCTCACCCCTCACGGGCATGGCCGCGATGTATCTCCTGATGAGCGCCTTCCATCTGGCGCCCTGGCTGCGGGTGATCTCCGGCCGGCAGGTCCGCTAGGCGCAGCGCGCCGTTCCAATTCTAGACACCCCACACATCGGAGAAGACAATGAGACTGGTCAGGCTGAGGGCGCCGGGCGGCTTGGGCAATCTCGACCTGGTCGAGGAAGATCCGCCCCAGCCAGGGCCGGGCGAGGTGCTGGTCAGGATCTGGGCCTGCGCGTTGAACATGCGCGACGACTTTGCCGTGCAAGGCAAGATGCCTCTCGCCGACGGCCGCGTTCCGCTCTCCGACGGCGCCGGCGAAGTGATTGCCCTCGGCGACGGTGTCGATGCACTCAAGCCCGGAGACAGCGTCGTCAGCGTCTTCTATCCATGGTGGCTGGGCGGTGACATGACGCCCTGCACCCGGCGCGATATTCCGGGAGACAGTTTCGACGGCTTCGCCAGCGAGTATGTCTGCATGCCGGCGCACGCTTTCACTAGGGCACCGGCAGGCTATACGCATGTCGAGGCAGCGTCGCTCACCTGCACCGGCGTTACTGCCTGGCGCGGCCTGGTTGTATGCGGCAAGGTGAAGCCGGGCGACGCGGTGCTGGTTCTCGGTTCGGGCAGTGTATCGCTGTTCGCGCTGCAATTCGCCAAAGCCGCCGGCGCCCGGGTCATCGCCACCTCATCCGACGAGCAGAAGCTGGAAAGGCTCAAGCGCCTCGGAGCCGACGCCGTCATCAACTACAAGTCCATCCCGGACTGGGGTCGCAAGGCCAGGGATCTGACGGGCGGGCGCGGCGTCGATCACGTGATCGAGGTCGGCGGACCCGCCACGCTGGCGCAGTCGATTACCGCCTGCCGCACGGGCGGTCACATCGCGCTGGTCGGCGTCCTGACCGGCTTTGCGGCGGAAGTCTCGATCCCCTCGCTGTTTTCCAACCAGATCCGCATCAGCGGCATTTCCATCGGCAGCCGGGCCGACCAGGAGGATATGATCCGGGCGATAGAGACTATCAGGCTGAAGCCCGTCATAGACCGCCATTTTCCGCTGCAGGACATCGCCACCGCCTTCGCGCATTACGAAACCCAAAAGCATTTCGGCAAGGTCTGCCTTGACGTTTGAGTGCTTCCCAAGGCGCCAGAAGTCCTCAAAACATCCGTGACATGCACGCCGATTTTTGATGTGTGTCGGCAGCGCAATTCACACTTGGCGGTAATGTCGAGCTGCTCTAACTATGACCGCTCCAACTATGCGCTTGACTGACAAGCGTAACACCCATGGAAAACGCCGAGCGTTTCACCCTGGCCCGGCGCTCCTACTTCGGGAGGCAGGAATGTCGGAAACCACGGTCAATGTGCGCTACATGGTCGACGATGTCGAAGCGGCCATCGAATGGTATGGCAAACATCTCGGCTTTTCGCTTCTCTCCAAGCATGCGCCCGCCTTCGCGGACGTCAAGCGCGGATCGTTGCGGCTCTTGCTCAGCGGGCCGACCAGCTCCGCCGGACGGCCGATGCCTGACGGCGAACAACCGCGGCCTGGTGGCTGGAATCGCATTCACCTTCTCGTCGAGGACATATCGGCCGAGGTGTCTCGCCTGCGCGCCGCCGGAGTGTCGTTCCGCAACGATATCGTGACAGGCCCCGGCGGATCGCAAATCCTGTTGATGGACCCTTCCGGAAATCTCGTCGAGTTGTTCCAGCCCGCTGGCCGCTGAGATTCCAGTTCAATCGGGTCCGTGCCTTCGTCGTGATCCTGCCTAGGTCGCGATGTTATTGACCGGCAGCAGCGGCTTGGGAAGGTCGGCCTCGCCGAGCCCGCTGCGCAACTCGATCTCGATATCGCGGCATATCTGCGAGATCGGGACGTCGTTGGCGTTGCCCTCGAACGGGTTGGCGCTGCTTTCGCCGACCTGGTCGAGGGACATGTAGGCCCAGCCGAGCAGCGTGCTGAACGGGATCGTCAGCCAGATCGCGATCGACCCGAGCGCGCCACCCAGTTTGCCCATATCGGCAAAGACGGGAACGACCCCGAACGGCAACAGAGTGCAGAAGATCATCACGAACATCGAACTGACGATGGCGTATTGCCGGGGATACGGATTGTTCTTGATGCGATCGCAGCGCGCCTGCTGGTCATGGAAATCGCGGATCAGCTTGGTCAGTTCGCCATAGATCTGCGGAGGGATTTTTGCATCCTTGAACAGCGCGTTGACCTGGACAGATTGCAGTTCGAGCAGCGCTATCGCCGGCTGGGGCGATCTCAGGACGTCCTCGGCCTGTTCGGCGAGCAGTGGACGCAATTCGTCGGCGACCGAACTCGCATCCTCATGGATACGGTAGCGCCGCCGGTATTCGATATTGGCGGCCCGCGCCATGGATTCCCATGGCATCGGCCGGCGCAGGGAAAAACGCAATGCCGTCATCCAGGCGATGTGGCGATAGATGAGCTGTCTGGCCGTCGGCGCGTCGAGGAAATCCCTGCAGAAATTGGACCACAACCGGCTGCTGGCCGTAATTTGCGTAAAAGCCTGCAGAGCGTCGCTGCTGCGGGTGAACACCTGCGAATTCTTGAACCCGGCAACGAGTGACACGGTGGTGCCAAGCACCAGCACCACCGACCATGGCACTGAAAACCCGGCGATGCCGGGAAGACGGTAGGCCGCCACGGCCAGTCCGCTCACCACCACCATGTAAATGACGCTGCGCCGCGACCAGAGCGCGAAATCCACTATTTTGTAGGAACGGCCTACATACATCGGGTCCCCTCAGATCAGTCTGGTTTTGCACGGCCGGAATCTGGTGTCCTCATTGTGCCTTTGCTGCCCCGAACCGCAACCCGTCCATCAACAGCTTGACCAGCCGGCGCGAGCGGTCGCGCCATTCGGGGGTGTCGGGCGCTGAATAAATGCCGCCCAACGCGTGCAGCACGTCGGAAGCGTCGACGTCGCCGCGGATGGTGCCGTCGGCCACCGCCGCCTCGACCAGTTGTCGCAAGGCTTGCGACACCCGGCCGAACGTGTCGGAAAACAGCGTCGAATTGGTGGTGAGCACAATGCGCAGGCTGGTCGCCAGGCCACGCTTGGTGGCGATGTAGTCGACGAAGCGCTGCATCCACTGTTCCAGCGCGACATCGGACGGATGTTTTTGGGCAAGCTCGCCGGCGGCCGCACACAGCGCCTCCACCTCACGACGATAGACCACCTCGACCAGATGCTCGCGTGTCGGGAAATGCCGGTAGAGCGTGCCGATGCCGACGCCGGAGCGGCGCGCGATCTCCTCCAGCGAGCCATCGATGCCGCGCTCGGCAAAGACTGACACCGCCACCTCGACCAGCCGGTCGCGGTTGCGCCGCGCATCGGCGCGCAGCGGCTTTGCGTCTACGGCCTCGGCCTTCTGTTCAGCAATGGCGGACGGCTCGCTGGCCAATTTTTTCTCCACATCGTGTCAGGGGGCTTGAACCCGGCCGGGTCAGCCACCACGTAATAAACGGAGGCGCCTCCGTTTTAGTGGAGCACCTTTATCATATAATCAGGGGAACCGGTATGTCACGTCTTTCGAACACGCAAGCCGACATCTCCCCTGCCCGCCTGCCTCGCGGGAGATCCGCTGTCATCTCCGCTTTCGCCGTCAAGACCTGACCGAACGGTTACCTTGCCCTTCTGCGGCAAGGCACCAGTTCAATCCCATCCGCGTCAAGCAACTGGAGCCAGACGCCCATGACCAGCCTTCCCATCACCCTCACCATCAACGGACACAAACACGAACTGGAGATCGATCCACGCGTAACCCTGCTCGACCTGCTGCGCGAGCGGCTCGATCTCACGGGTACCAAGAAGGGCTGCGATCGCGGCCAGTGCGGCGCCTGCACGGTGCTGGTCGACGGCAAGCGCATCAACTCATGCCTGGCGCTGGCGGTCAGCCATGACGGCGCCCAAGTCTTGACCATCGAAGGCGTTGCCCACGGCGAGGAACTGCATCCTGTGCAGGCCGCCTTCATCGCCCATGACGGCTTCCAGTGCGGGTTCTGCACACCCGGCCAGATCATGAGCACGCTCGGCCTGATCGCCGAGGGTCAGGCCGGCGACGATCCCGAACGCATCCGTGAGGGGCTGAGCGGCAACATATGCCGCTGCGCGGCCTATGGCGGCATCGTCGAGGCCGTCCTGGAAGCCCAGCAACAGCTTGTCAAAGCCGACCGGAGGACCGCGGCATGAGAGACTTCGATTACATCAGGCCCGCCACCATCCCCGACGCCATCGCCGCGGCAGCCGAGCCGGGTTCGGCCTATCTCGCCGGCGGCACCAATCTGCTCGACCTGATGAAAGGCGGCATCACCAGTCCCGAGCGTATCGTCGATATCTCCCGGTTGCCGGAGCTCAACCGCATCGAACGGCTGGACGATGGTGGCCTTCGCATCGGCGCGCTGGTGCGTAATGCCGACCTCGCCTACGATCCGGCGTTCGCGAAATCCTATCC
>NZ_RZQL01000119.1 GCF_003997935.1 Mesorhizobium sp. M7A.F.Ca.US.006.01.1.1 | reverse complement strand
AGGTCATCGGGCTCAATCCCATCGGTGTCCTGGTCTTTCCGCGCCTCGTGGCGCTGGTCATCGCCTTGCCGTGCCTGACCATCATCGCCAATTTCGCCGCACTCGGCGGCGGCATCCTGGCCGCGTGGCTCTATTCCGACATTCCACCCGCCGCCTTCATCGACCGGCTGCGCGTCGCCATCGATCTCAGCACCATCTTCGCCGGCCTGATCAAGGCGCCGTTCATGGCTATGATCATCGGCACGATTGCCTCGGTCGAAGGCATGAAGGTCGGCGGCAGCGCCGAATCGCTGGGCCAGCACGTCACCGCCTCGGTGGTGAAGTCGATCTTCGTCGTCATCATCCTCGACGGACTTTTCGCCATGTTCTACGCAGCGATCGAGTTCTGAGATGAAGCTGCGAAACAGGAAAAGGGCAGGTGCATTGGCTGATGACACGGGCGAGGGCGACATCGTGCTTTCCGCGCACGACATCAGCGTTTCCTTTGCCGACAAGCTCATCCTCGACGGGCTGTCGCTCGACATAAGGCGCGGCGAAATCCTTGGATTTGTCGGCGCCTCGGGTGCTGGCAAATCCGTTCTGCTGCGCACCATTCTCGGCCTGACGCGCAAGCAGTCGGGTACGATCAAGCTGTTCGGCGTCGATATCGAGAAAGCTGATGATGCCGAGCGTCTGCGTATCGACATGCGGCTTGGCGTGCTGTTCCAGCACGGCGCGCTGTTCTCGGCGCTGACGGTGCTGGAAAATGTCCAGGTGCCGATGCGCGAATATCTCGACTTGCCGCGAAAGCTGATGGACGAACTGGCGATGCTCAAGATCGAGCTGGTCGGGCTGCCACCGGACGCGGCGCAGAAATTCCCGTCCGAACTGTCCGGCGGCATGATCAAGCGCGCCGCGCTGGCCCGCGCGCTGGCGCTCGATCCCGACATCGTCTTCCTCGACGAGCCGACATCGGGCCTCGATCCGATCAGCGCGGCGGAGTTCGACGAGCTGGTGGTCAAGCTGCGCGATACGATGGATCTGACCGTCTACATGGTGACGCATGATCTCGACACGCTGTTCACCGCTTGCGACCGGGTGGCCGTGCTCGGCAAGAAGAAAGTGCTGGTCGAAGGCACCATCGACGACATGCTGAAGAGCGAGGAACCGTGGGTAAAGTCCTATTTCCGCGGAAAACGCGCCCGGCAACTTGATCTTGCGGCGCGCGCATAGCCATAAGTGGGACAATGGAAACCAGAGCCAATTACGTCATTGTCGGCATCTTCACGCTGGCCGCGATCCTGGCGGCGTTTGCCTTCGTCTATTGGACGGCGGCGATCGGCGACAAGGGCGAGACGACGTTGCTGCGCGTGCGCATTCCGGGCTCGGCGTCCGGGCTTGGCCGCGGCAGTTTCGTGCTGTTCAACGGCGTCAAGGTCGGCGACGTCAAGCGCGTCTATATCGATGTCGACAATCCGACGGTTGCCATCGCCGATACTGAGATCGACCGCATGACGCCGATTACCAAATCGACGCAAGCCGATATCGGGCTTGCCGGGCTGACCGGGCAGGCCAATATCGAACTTAAGGGCGCCGATCCCAAGGAGGTAAAGCTTCTCGACCAGGCGGAAAAGGAAGGCAAGGTCGCCGAGATCGTCGCCAACCCGTCGGCGGTGACCAACCTCTTGCAGACGGCGCAGAATATCTTCACCCGCGCCGACAAGGTGCTGACCGAGCTCGAAGGCTTCACCAAGGACGTTCGCGGGCCGCTGACGCAGACCGTCCAGAATGTCCAGACCTTCTCCGATGCGCTGGCCAAGAATTCGGACGGCATCGACAAGTTCCTGTCCGCCGCCAGCACGCTGGCCGATGAGCTGAAAGGCGTTTCCGGCAAACTCGATGGCACGCTGAAGGCGGCCGAAGGCCTTCTCAACGCCGTCGACAAGGACAAGATCAAGAGCATCGTCGCCAATGTCGATACGGTTACCGGTAACCTCAAGGAGACGTCGAAACAGCTCGACGGCGTGATCAAGAATGTCGATACGGCGGTGGGGTCGGTCAACGATTTCGCCAAGCAGACGCAAGGCACGCTGGCCAAGGTTGACGGCGTGCTCGACGGCATCGATCCGGCGCAGGTGCGCTCGGCACTTGCCAATATCCAGAAGGCCAGCGAAAGCGCCGACAAGGCGGCCGCCGACATCGCGGAGGTGACCCACAAGTTCGCCAACCGGGCCGACGATATCGACCAGACGATCAAGGACGCCAAACAACTCGCGCAACGGCTCAACGATGCCTCGGTGCGTGTCGATGGCATCCTCGCCAAGGTCGATACCTTGCTCGGCTCGGGGCAGGCCGACGGCTTGATGGCCGATGCCAGGAACACGCTGAAGTCGTTCAAGCAGGTTGCCGACACGCTGAATTCGCGCCTTGGCGTGATCACCGACAATCTGGCGCGCTTCTCGGGCCAGGGGCTCTCGAATGTCGAAGCGCTGGTGCAGGACAGCCGTCGTTCGATCAGCCGCATCGAAGAGGCGGTAACCGATCTCAGCCGCAATCCGCAGCGTATCCTTTCGGGTGGCGACGGCGAGGTTCGGCAATTCGATGGCAGGGCGCGGCGTTGACTTCGGCGTCGGCGCGCCCCAGAAACATGAGCCGCGAAAGCGGGTCGATCTTACGATCCGGGGACAACGGGGATCGCGCGTGAAGTCTGTGTGGGTGAAAACGGGCGGGTTGACATCGGCTGCGGCACTGCTTGCCTTGGCGCTGGCCGGCTGCGCGGTGTTGGGCGGCAAGCCCGCGCCGCTCGATACGTTCGAGCTGTCGGCGCCTTCGGTCGACGCGCATGGCCATAGCCGCAAGCAGATCCTGATCGCGCAGCCGTCGGCGCTCAAGGCGCTGGACAGCCAGAACATCGTCATCAAGCCGTCGGATCGCTCGATCCAGTATCTCAAGGGCGCGCAATGGGCCGACCGGCTGCCGCTGATCGTGCAGGCGCGGCTGGCCGAGACCTTCCAGCGTTCAGGCAGCTTCGCCGGCGTCGGCAAGCCGGGCGAGGGCCTGGCGATCGATTACCAGGTGATCGTCGAAATCCGCTCCTTCGAGGTGCGTGTCGACGGCGGCGAACATGCCGAGGTCGATCTGTTTGTGCGGATCCTGAACGATCGCAACGGCGAGGTCCGTGCTTCCAGGAGCTTCACCGCAGCCGCACCCGTCTCGGGAAGCGGCAATCCTGCTTATATCACCGCGCTCGACAAGGCGTTCGGCGATGCCGCCGGGCAGATCGTGCGCTGGACGGATTCGGTGATCTGAGCGCGGGGCGCGCCGGAATTCCACCAGGTTTCATCTCATCAGGCTTCTCTACCTACAAGCGGTCGAAGATTTCCGGGCGGAGCTTTCCGGTCTTCATCAGGTGCTGCAGGGTATAGGTCACGGACAGCGCGTCATCGAGCGCGTCGTGCCCCTGCAATGGCGGGTGCTCGACGCCGTGGTAGTCCGCAAGCTTGTTGCTCGGCGTTCTCGCCAGATCCTCGATCGGCATTCCGGCAGCGATCAGCAGCTTGACGGCATTGTCAAACCGGGTGGCCGGGATCGGAGGCTGAATGCCCGCGACATAGCAGCTGATGGCGATCATGTTCAATTCGTCCTTGCCCCAGGACCACAATCTCGACCCTCCGGAAAAGCGATCGACGTCGGCGAGGGCATCTCCCAGCGCCACCCCTTCGGTCTCCAGATCTTCCTCGGTAATGCCGGTCAGTTTGGTGAAGAACGGGTCGAGGGCGTATCTCTGACCAAACCGGTCGACCGGTCTGATATAGGCCTTGTGTGTGCCGAGCATTGGAAAATCGTCCTCGAGTCCAAGCTTGATCGCGCCGATCTGTGCGATCACCGGGTCAGGATCGTGGGCGGCGCACCAGAATCTGCGTTGCGAGCCCTCAAGGCAAAGAAACTCGCAGTCGAATATGATTGCCGTCTTCACGATAACACCCTTTGAGCGTCAGGGCAGCGGTACTGTGGGTGAATTATAGTGCCGTCGGGAAATCGACTTAGGGCGGAGTCCGAAGGCATCGGTAGTCTCGCAAGGCCTGTTGCGGGCAGGTTCAGCGCGTGCCGGAGGTCTAGAGCAGGCACAGGCGGGACCATGGCCCCGCCTGTTCAATTCCTGTTTTAGTGCAGGCGACCGCTGGCGTGGGCCAGCATGGTGTAGACCTTGCCGGTGTCCGAGGTCAGGTAGGTCTGCGCCATGATGTTGTCGCGGTCGTTGCGGGAGACATCCTTGAGCAGCTTCTCGAAATCGTCGCAGTAGCGGTCGACAGCGGCGCGGAACTCGGCCTCGGCCTGATATTTGCGACGGATCTCGTCGAACGTCTGCTGGCCCTTAAGCGTGTAGAGCCGCCTTGTGAACACGTCACGCTCGCCGCGCCGGTAGCGGTTCCACAGCTCGATCGAAGCATCGTGGTCGATGGCCCGCGCGATGTCGACGGAGAGCGAGTTCAGCGATTCCACGACATGCAGGGGCGAGCGCTGGGCAGGAGCCGAGCGCGGTGCTTCCGCGGGCGCCGACGGTGTTACCGACCTCAGGTCCTCGTCATTTGACGCCGCGGTCAGGAGGTCGCGCACCCAGCCGCCCTGAGGCGTGCGGGCGTTGGCATCGCCGCGCGGACGCGGTGCCGCCTCGGCCGGACGCTCAAGATCGAGCGTGCCGCGCAATGCAGGGCCGCCCAAGGGCGCCTGAGGCGTGCGCAGGTCCGGCTGCGGTGCCGGTGCGCGGCGCGGCGGCTCGGCAGCGCGTGCGGCCGGCGCTTGCGGCGCCGGACGCAGATTGCGGGGCTCGGACCCGTCGCCGCCGCGGCCTGACTTGGCCACGATGTCCGAAAGCTCCTTCAGGGCGTTGATCTGCTCGGAAACGGCGCGGCGGATGGCCGAGGTCGATTCCTTTGCCTCTTCCGGCATTTCGATGACGCCCTTCTTGAGCTCGGCCCGGGTCAGGTCGAGTTCGCTCTTGATCGAGCCCGCGGTGCGCCGCATCTCCTCGGTCGCATCGGCGAAGCGCTTGGTTGCCGAATCGACGACGTCGGTGATGGCGATGCGGATCTTGTCGGCCGACTCCATCGTCTTGCCTTCGGCGTTCTGCAGCGTCTGGCCGACGAGATTTTCGAACGAGCGCATGACCCTTTCGAGATCTTCCGACTTCTTGACCAGGCCGACGGCGAGGTCTTCGAGCGACGACTGCCGTTCGAGCGTGTGTTCGAGGTTGCTCTGGGCCGAGCTCAACAGGTCCGAAGCACTGGAGAGCAGGCGGCTGTGCTCGTCGAACTTGGTGGCGATCGACGCGACCTCGCGCAAGGTGGACGACGACAGTTCCGTCAGCCTTGTCGTGTTCGAATCGACCAGACGTGCCGAGCTGGCAAAGGTCTGCGCGGCCTTCTCGGTGGTGGCGGCGAAGCTTTGCGTGCTGCCGCTCAGGCGTTCATCGACCTGGCCGAGATTGACCGCGGCCTGGTCGATCAACTGACCGAGCTGCGAGCTGGACTTGGTCATGCGACCGATCAGGTCGGCGACGCTGTCGGACAGCGACGAGCGGGCGCCTTCGACCGCCGACAAGGTTTCGGCGGTGCGGCTGGCGAGAGCGTCGACAAGTGCGGCATTCTCGCTGCGCAGCTTCTCGGTGGCGCGTTCGGTGACCTCTTCCATGCTCTTTTGCAGTTCCGAGCCGCCCTGGGCGAAGCGCTCGACCAAGGGCCGTGCGGTTTCGTCGAGGATCTTTGACATTTCGGCCGAACGTGCCGCGAGCATGGTGTTGAGTTCGCGGGTGTTGGCGCCGATCGTCTTGGCGGCATCGTTGGTGCTCTGGCCGATATGCTGGCCAACCGCGGTGAAGGTCTCGGCGATCACGTTGGCGCGCGAGACGAGTTGCGCCTCGGCATTCGACACCTGCTCGTTGAGCTTCTGGCCCATCGTCTCGGCCGTGAAGGCGAGGCGGTTCTCGACGCCCGAGACCTGCTCTTCGACACGGGCTGCCGCGGCCGCGGCACTTGACGCGAAACGCTCGTCGGCGCCGACAAGCGCCTGCTCGATTTCGCGGGCATGCACGGCCATTTCCTGGCCGGTCCGCCTGGCGCGTTCGGCAACCCTTTGCTCGGTATCAGCAAAGGCACCGACGATTGTCTCGGCATGCTCGCCGATCGTGGTGGTGCTGCTGGCGATGCGCGACACCAGACGCTGATCCGCATCGTCGAAGATACGGCCGATTTCCGATGCACGGCTGGACAGCGCTTCCGAACCTTCGGCAATGCGCGAGACGAGTTGCTGGTCGGCGGCATCGAAGATGCGGCCAAGGTCCGATGCGCGTGCGGCAAGCGCTTCGGCCGATTCGCCGATGCGCATACCGAGCCGCTGGTCGGCGCCTTCGAAGTTGCGCAGGATGTCGCCGGCGCGTGCGGCCAGCGACTGGGCCGTTTCGATGGCGCGGGCGACCAGCTTCTGGTCGGCGGCATCGAACGTGCCGGCAATCTCGCTTGCACGAGCTGCCAGATGGTCGGCGGTGTCCTGAGCCCGCGCGGTCAGCTGATCGGCGGTTTCCTGGGCGCGGGCGGCGAGCTTCTGGTCCGCCGCTTCGAAGGTACCGGCGATCTGATTTGCGCGAGCAGCCAACTGATCGGCGGTTTCATGGGCACGGGCCAGCAGCGAGCTGGACGTGTCGTCCGCGCGGGCAAGCAAGGCGTTCGACGTATCTTCCGCACGGGCGTGCAGGCGGCGGTCGGCATCCTCGAAGGTGCGGGCGATGTCTTCGGCCCGCGCCAGCAGGGCGGCGGACGTCTGCTCGGCGCGCTCGGCGATCTTGCGGTCGGCGTCGCTGAAAGCGGCGCCGGCCTGCTCGTGCAGGGTGCTGGTGACTTCCAGCACCTTTTCGCGCAGGGCGCCGGCGACAAACACGGCGCTCTTCTCGAGCACGGCGCGGACGTTGTCGACGCCTGTCGAGAGCGCACGCTCCATGGTCCCGGCGCGCTCCTCGATGATGCCCGTCTGGCGGCTGAACGCCTGCTCGATCTTCTCGACATCCGCAGCGATCGCGTCGGAAATGCCGGTGCTCCTGGCGGCGATCTGGTCGATGTGACCCGACAGCGACCGGTCCACGTCCTTGCGGGCCTCGGCCAACTTGCCCAGATCGTCTTCCAGCGCGCGGGCCAGCATATTGCGGCCTTCGGACAGCTTGCCGACATGTCCGGCGATGACGTCGTCGATATCGCCGCGGCTTTCGGTCAGCTTCTGCAGGTCCGCTTCGAGGGCGCGTTTGAGAATGTCGCGGCCTTCGGCCAGTTTCTCGACTTGGCCGGCGACCAGACCGTCGATGCTGGAGCGGCTTTCGGCCAGCTTGGCCAGATCGGCTTCCAGCGCGCGCTTGAGAACATCGCGGCCTTCGGCGAGCTTCTCGACCTGGCCGGCGACTAGGCCATCGATGCTGGAGCGGCTCTCGGCCAGCTTGGCGAGATCGTCCTCAAGCGCCTTCGACAGGGTCGAGCGCTCCTGGACAAGCCTTTCGGCGTGGCTGTTGACGAGGCCGCCGACGTTTTCGAGGTCGGCTTCAAGCGCTTTCGACAGCGTTGAACGATCCTGGACGAGCCTTTCGGAATGGCTGTTGACCAGGCCGTTGACGCTTTCGAGATCAGCCTCGAGCGCCCGGGCGAACTGTGCCCGGTCATCGACCAGTTTCTGCGACTGATCGGCAATGGTGCCCTTGATCGCATTAAGGTCGGATTCAAGGGCACGCCGCAGGATGTCGCGACCCTCGGAAAGCTTCTCGACCTGACCGGCAACCAGCCCGTCGATGCTGGAACGGCTGTCGGCCAGCTTGGCGAGGTCTTCCTCAAGGGCCCTGGACAGGGCGGAGCGGTCTTGGACAAGCTTGTTCATGTGATCGGCGATGACGCTGTTCACATTCTGCAGGTCGGTTTCCAGGACCCGCGAAAGCTGCCCGCGATCCTCGGCCAGCTTTTCCGACTGGCTCGATATCACGCCCTTGATCGTGTTCAGGTCTGATTCCAGCGCGCGCTTGAGGATGTCGCGGCCTTCGGCCAGCTTCTCGACCTGACCGGCGACCAGACCGTCGATGCTCGAACGGCTTTCGGCCAGCTTGGCAAGGTCGGCTTCGAGCGTTTGCGACAGCAGGCTGCGGTCCTCGGCTAACTGTCCCGAATGGCTTTCGATCAGGCCGCGTATTCCGGACAGATCGTTGTCGAGCGAATGGGAAAGCTGCGTGCGGTCCTCCGCCAGTTTGGCGGAATGGGTTTCGATGAGGCTCTTGATGCCGACGATGTCGTTTTCCAACGCCTTGGCGAGCACGGCGCGGCCTTCGGCGATCTTTTCCACCTGACCGGCGACCAGGCCGTCAATGTCGGCGCGGCTGTCGGACAGTTTGCCGAGATCGGCTTCCAAGGCGCGCGACAGAATGTTGCGGCCCTCGGCGAGCTTGCCGACATGGCCTGCGACCATTTCATCAATAATTGTACGAGCTTGCACCAGTTTCCCGGAGTCTTCGTTGAGGGCAGTGGAGAGCCTGTTGCGGCCTTCCTCCAGCCTTTCGAGATGGCTGCCGAGCGATGCATCGATGGCTGCCCGCGATTCATTGACCTTGCGCAGATCCTCTTCGAGAGCGCGCGAGATCAGGCTGCGGCCTTCGGCCAGCTTCTGCACCTGGTTGGTCACCGCCGCATCGATCCCGGCGCGGCCCTCGGCGAACTTCTCCAGGTCGGCCTCCATGGCCGCGGCCATGCGCTCGCGGCTTTCGGACAGTTTCCTGCTGTGGTTCTCGACAGCTTCCTCGATGCCGACGCGGGCGTCGGCGAGCCGCTGGATGTCACTGTCGAACGAACGCGACACGACGTGACGGGCGGCTTCCATGCGTCCGGCGAAGTCGCTGGCGCGGGCTTCGAGCATGGAGGAGGTCGAGGTGACGATGTCGGCCATGTCGGCACCGATCTGGGTCTTGCCCTGATCGATCATTGCCGACAGCGTGTCCTTGCTCTCGGCGAAGGTGTGCGCGATTTCGCGGGCGCGCTCGACCAGCGTTTCGTTGATCTGGCGGGCGCGGGCCTCGAGTGCCGCATTGAGCTTCTGCGTTCCGGTGTCGAGCGCCTCGGCGCGGGTCTGGAACTCGCTGATCAGTGCCTGGCCGCGTTCGGCGAGCGTGCGCTCGATGCCGTTGAGGCTGGCCTCGAATTCGGAATTGAGGGTGCGTGCGGCGCCGCCAAGCAGCGACACCATGCCGGTGGTGCGATCGTCGAGCAGATCGGTCAACGACCGCGTCAGGCCGTCCGTGGTGTCCGTCAGCTTGGCAATGCGGGTGTCGAGAAGGCTGGCGAAGGCCTCGCCCGAGGTCGACAGCCGGTCGGTGATCGAATCGAGCCGGCCTTCCACCGAATCGAAGATCGACATCGAGCTTTCGTTGATGCGGTCGATGAGCGTGTCGCCGGAATTGGTGATCGTCATCGACAATTTGGTCGATGCATTGAGGATCGAGTCGCGGATGATGTCGGAGGCGGCGCCGATCTCGTCCTTCAGCGTCTCATGCGCGCCGGTGATCGAGGCGCGGACGCGCTCGGCATGGGTGACGACGGCTTCGCGCTCGCTGCCGAGCCCGTCGACCAGCGAGCGGATGCGGGATTCATTCTCGGAATAGGAGCGTTCGATCTGGTTGACTTCGCTGTGGACCAGCGTTTCCAGTTCGACGGCGCGGGCAAGCGTGCGTTCGATGCCTTCGCCCATGGCCGCGACCTCGCGACGGACGGCTTGGCCGATCATCATGACGCGATCCTGGGCAAGGTTTTCCGGCTCGGTCAGGCGGAAGGCCACTTCGGTCATGGACTGTGCGGCGATGCGCATTTCCTGGGCGCGGCGAATCATGGCGGCGAAGGCCCAGAACAGGATGACGGGCACGATGGCCGCGACCGCAAGGCCGATCAGTTCCGGACGGGCAAGGAACTGGTCGAGCGTACGGATTCTCCAGATGCTCGGTCCGAAAAGCAGATTGGCCAAACCACCGGCGCCGGCGAACCAGGCGAGCGAAACGAAGGCGACGACCCAGTAAATGGTGTTCGAGGCACGCCTGTTGAGGCTGTGCAGGAGCGTCTTGTAGTCCTTCTGGCGATCGTCATTGGCCGGTGCGAAACCAGCGGGCTGGGCGCCATTGCGCGATTCCACGGGGCGCAATTCGGCAGGCTTGGCCTTGGGCGCGGGTTTCGCTGCGTGGTTCTGATTGACCACGGGCTCCGGGTTCTGTTCCGGCTTATGATTGCGTCCCTCGCGCGCCAACTCGTCAGCCGCCTGGGATATCTGCGCTTCCAGATCCTCCATCGAAGCCGCGATGTCGAGGTCGCCGCTGCCGATCTCGTTGCTGAGGTCGAGATCGAGCGCCTTTTCCAGTTCCCTGGCCACTTCGCTGTCGAGAGTTCTCGTCGTCGTTGGTTTCTTTGCCATGCCTTCGCTACCCTGTACTAGCTGCCGCGGGCTTATAATTCTGTTCGTCGTACCACGCGCAGGAGGCTGAAAATGGACCCCTCGTATCGTAATGACACAGGGGGGTAAAGAAAACATGCATTCCGCGGGATACGTAAAACTTTAAATATAAGGTTAACGGAACTGTGATTTGGGCGCCGCTTTGGCAACATTTTTTCCGGCCAATCATTAACCCGTTGTCCATTGGATTCGCCTAGGTTTTTGGGCAAATCGAAGAAACGGAGTTCGAGTTCATGCGTGGCGAAAGCGGCATTGCCTTCTCAATGCCCGGGGGCGACGTATCCGGACCAAGACGGTCACGCCCGGTCGATTTGGCACACCTTGCCCGCCAGACGATGGGCGACCGCAGCCTCGAGCAGGAGGTGCTGGCGCTGTTTGTACAGCAGGCGCTGTCCGTGCGCGACAGAATAGTCGACGCCGACATCAAGGACCGGCTTCTGCTCGCCCATGGATTGAAGGGTTCGGCACGGGGCGTCGGCGCCTTTGCCATCGCCGATTGCGCCACCGAGATCGAGCACCGGCCGGAAGACGGCCAGACGCTCAAGCGGCTTGGCACGCTGATCGACGAAGTGCGCGATTTCATCGCCGCAATCAGCCGCTGAATCCGCGCCGAACCCGATTTGCGGAAAAACGTCATCGGGCGGCGCTTTCATGCGGCAGTTGACTTGTCAGCCTGAGTGATTATCTCGGCTGGAACTCCCTTCAGGTGACAAATGACCAAGCTGACTTTCATTGCCCATGACGGCACGCATTTCGACATGGACGCCGAGAACGGCTCTACGGTCATGGAGAACGCGATCCGCAACGCCGTGCCCGGGATCGAGGCCGAATGCGGCGGCGCCTGCGCCTGTGCCACCTGTCACGTCTATGTCGACGAAGCCTGGACAGCCGAAGTCGGCGAGCCGGAAGCGATGGAAGAGGACATGCTGGACTTCGCCTACGACGTCCAGCCCAACTCGCGCCTGTCATGCCAGATCAAGGTCCGCGATGCGCTTGACGGTCTGGTCGTGCGGGTGCCTGCCCGCCAGGGATAGACGCGGTATCTTTGCCAACTGATTTTTCCCGCTGTGGCTTGGCAGCGGAGCGATGGTCATGCAGTGTCCTGCTGTTTCACTACAGCGCCGCGCGTCCTCGTGGACGCGCAAAGGACGCTGTAGCACTTTAATTTGCGCATGATCCTTTCCGAAAATCGATCCGATTTTCGGGGCCCTGCGCAGCGAGGCACAGGCATGACCGACATCACCAGGACAGACGTGCTTATTGTCGGGGCAGGGCCGGTTGGCCTGTTTGCCGTGTTCGAGCTCGGCCTGTTCGACATGAAGTGCCACCTGATCGACATTCTCGATCGGCCGGGCGGCCAATGCGCGGAACTCTATCCGGAAAAGCCGATCTACGACATTCCAGGCTGGCCTTCGATCTCGGCGCAGGGGCTGGTCGACAAATTGCTCGAGCAGATCGCGCCGTTCAAGCCTGATTTCAGCTACAACCGAATGGTTTCCAGCCTGGAAAAACTGGAGGATGGCAGTTTTCGCGTCACCACCGACGAAAACGAGGTGTTCGAGGCCAAGGTAGTGGTGATTGCCGCCGGCGGCGGCTCTTTCCAGCCCAAGCGTCCGCCGATCCCCGGCATAGAGCCCTATGAAGGCAAGAGTGTCTTCTATTCGGTGCGCCGGATGGAGGATTTTCGCGGCCACGACCTCGTCATTGTCGGCGGCGGCGACTCGGCACTCGACTGGACGCTGAACCTGCAGCCGGTGGCAAAGAGCGTGACGCTGGTGCACCGGCGGCCAGAGTTCCGTGCCGCTCCCGACAGCGTCAACAAGATGTATGCCATGCAGGAGATGAAGCAGCTGGAGTTCCAGGTCGGGCAGGTGACCGGATTGAGCGGTGCCGACGGCCAGCTGTCATCGGCCACCATCAAGGGACCGGATGGCGACGTCGAGGTGCCTTGCACGCGCATGCTGCCGTTCTTCGGCCTGACCATGAAGCTCGGACCGATCGCGGAGTGGGGTCTCAACCTTCACGAGAACCTTATTCCGGTCGATACTGAGAAGTTCCAGACATCGGTGCCCGGCATCTTCGCGGTCGGCGACATCAACTGGTATCCGGGCAAGCTGAAGCTGATCCTGTCGGGTTTCCACGAAGTGGCGCTGATGGCGCAGGCCGCCAAGCGCATCATCAGCCCCGGCGAGCGCATCGTTTTCCAGTACACGACCTCATCGACCAGCCTGCAGAAGAAGCTCGGTGTCTCCGGCTGAACTTTACTCGGCCAGCATCGGCGCCGCATTGTCGGCGTAACCGCGAAGTTCCTTTTCGGGCATCAGCGTCAGCGTGATCAGCCCCAGCAGCAATGTAGCGGCGGCGACGGCAAAGATCATCACGAACGGCTCGACCGTCGCGCTATGGCCAGCGATCCGCACGACTTCACCGGCAAGCGGCAAGCCGTAACCCAGAGCGACCGCGCCGAGCATCGCGACACCAAGCGCACTGCCAAGCGAACGCAGGAATGTCAGCACGCCCGTCGCGACGCCCAGATGCACGCGATCGACGGCGTTCTGGACCGACACGGTGGTGACCGGAAACGTCGTTCCGGTTCCAAACCCAATGCAAATCGTCAAGACCTCCACCTCCAGCAGCGTTGCATATCCCGCGACGACGGCCAGCAGGCAGAGGCACAGCATGCTGAAGACGACGCCCACCATTGCAATGCGCTTGTAGTGGGTGAAATGCGGTATCATGCGCCCGCTGAATGCCGCCCCGCCGACGGTCCCCAGCAGAAGCCCTAGCATTGCGATGCCCGACTCAGCTGCCGACAGGCCGAGCACCGCCTGAAGATAGACGGGCAGGTACACAGCCATGCCGACGCTTGCGGCCTGAAGCAGGAACATCGAAAGCGTACCCGCCAGAACGATTGGATTGCCAAGCACTTCGAGTGAGATGAGCGGCTCGGCGGCTCGCATAAGCCGCAAGGCAAAAGCGCCCCAGAAAATCGCCGAACCGCAGAGGACGCCGATGACTTCAAGCGAAATCCAGGGATAGGCGCTGCCGCCCCAGTTCAATGCGAGCAGCAGCAGCGCCGTGGCAACGATCAGAAGCAACGCGCCCAGGCCGTCGATGCGATGGCGCTTTGCGGCAACGGGCAGTTTCTTGAGCGGCTTGTTGATGATCGCCATCGCAAGCAGACCAAGCGGAATGTTGATCCAGAAGATCAGTGACCAGTGCAGGTGCTCCGCGAAAGTGCCGCCGAGCAACGGACCGGCAACGCTGGCGACAGCCCATGTGCCGGAGAACCAGGCGGCATAGCGGGCCCGCTCGCGCGGCGGCACGAGATCGCCAACGACGGTCTGCGTCAAAGCGAACAAGCCGCCGCCACCGGCGCCCTGGATCGCCCGCCCGACAACCAGCACAAACATGTTGGGCGCCATCGCACTGACCAGCGATCCCGCCAGAAAGATCAGGATCGCGGCATAGACGGTCGGCCGGCGGCCGTAGACGTCGGAAATCTTGCCGTAGAGCGGAGCCACGGCGGTAGCGGTCAGGAGATAACCGGTGACGATCCAGGGCAGATAGTGTGCGTTTCCGAGCGCATGCCCGATGGTCGGCATGGCCGGCGCGACAATGGTCTGGTCGAGTGCAGCCAACAGCATCGACAACAGCACGCCGCCGATAATGGCGTTCTTTTCGCTCTCTGTTATCGGCGTGCCGGTTTCCGCCATCGTTTTGCTATCGACAGCCTGGTCCATGATCGTTCATCCATAAGCTTGCGATTTGACCGGCGCTGTTCGGCCGTTCCGGTTCTTGACCGTTTGGATCGCATTGGTGTTTTAAGCTCGTCTGGCGAGCCTGATATATGTCGTCCCATATAGGCCGGTTTCGACAGCGGCTCGAAAGTTTTTCGAATCTGGCACTACGCTTCGGCCAATTTGGCTTCAGGTCGGGTGCGTTCAGGCCGGCGGCAGCCGGCCGTTGCCGATGCGCTCCATGCGGTAGCGCAGCAGCCGCAAGATGCGGCTTTCGAAATTGACGCTTTCGACGCGGTCGAACTGAAGCTGGGCGCGGTCGTGCCTGGCCAGAACAGCCGCGGTGATCGTGGCCGCCTTGGCCTTGGCGGCGTCGCAGTTCTTTTGCGGGTAGGTGGCCTTCAAGGCGTCTTCGAGTTCGCCGCCATGGTTCTTGGCGATTTCGACATGGCGCTCCTCATGGCGCTTGATGTCGGCGGACAGCGTATCCCAGAACAGCCTGACATCGGCATCGGCCTTGCGCGGGCGGCGCCACTCGGGAAGGATTACCTTCACCTTGACGGTCACCACCGCGTCGGCGATCCGGCAGGAACTCGGTGTCTGCGCATAGCTGATACGGGTGGTGAAGGCCATTTGCGTGGCGCCCGGGTGCCGCGTGCCGGTGCTTTTCACCTCCGGCCCGCGTTTGGAGAGTTGTGCCTCGATGTCGTCGAGCGTGCTGCCGCCAATGGCGAAATAGCTGTACGTCTTGACGAGATTGGCCGCAGCCGCCGGGTGCGGCGTCATGGCGAGCAGCAGCGCGCAAACCAAGGATTGTGTCACGCCCAATGACTGTTTTTTCATGCCAAGCATGGATCGTTTCATCATGTTGCCTCTTCGACCACCTTGCTTTACGGCCGTTGCCGGCGCAATGAAATTGATCCGCCAGGGATCACACATGATTGATGAACTCCATGGTCGATGAGCAATGACGGCCAGGCGATGGCAGTTGGCGCATGGACGCCATCTCGACCTTGGCGGCAAGGCCGTGGTCGTCGGCATCCTCAATGTCACGCCCGACAGCTTTTCCGACGGCGGCCAGTTCGACGCCCCTGAAAAGGCGCTGGCCCAGGCGCGCCGCATGATCGGAGAAGGGGCACTGGTTGTCGATGTCGGCGGAGAATCGACGCGCCCAGGTGCTGCCGCGGTATCGGCCAGCCAGGAACAGGCCCGCATCCTGCCGGTGATCGAAGCGCTGTCGGGCGCGAGCGAGGTGCTGATTTCGGTCGACACCTATCGTGCCGACACGGCGCGGCTGGCGGTCGCCGCCGGCGCGCATATCGTCAACGATGTCTGGGGTTTGCAGCGCGAGCCCGATATTGCGCGCGTCGCCGCCGACACCGGCGCCGGGCTTGTCATCATGCATACCGGGCGGGATCGCCAGAAGCTGCCGGATGTGATTGCCGATCAACTGACGTTCCTGCGAAGGTCGCTGGAAATCGCCCGCCAGAACGGCATCGCCGACGATCATATCGTGCTCGATCCCGGTTTCGGATTCGCCAAGGAGACGGCGGAGGAAAATCTCGACCTGATGGCGCGCTTTTCGGAATTGCATGCACTCGGATTGCCGCTGATGGTCGGTACGTCGCGAAAACGCTTCATCGGCACGGTCACCGGCCGTGATGCCGCCGACAGAGGGGTCGGAACAGCGGCGACCAGCGTTATATTGAGGCTCCAGGGCGCCGATCTGTTTCGCGTCCATGATGTCGCATTCAACGTGGACGCTTTGGCACTAGCGGATGCTATGCTGGCGCGTCAGATGGACCGGGCGAGAAACTGAGCAATGTATGTCATCCGCATGAAGAACTGCGCTTTCTTTGCCCGGCACGGCGTGCTGGACGAGGAGGAAAGGCTCGGCCAGCGTTTCTATGTCGATGCCGTTCTCACCGTCGATCCCGGACGGGCACTTGCCGAGGATTCGATCGAGGATACAGTCCACTACGGCGTTGCATTCACCGTCATTGAAAAGATCATCACCGGCCAGCGCCGTTTTCTGATCGAGTCGCTGGCGCTCGAAGTGGCCCGTGCGCTGACGGCGCGTTTTCCGCAGATTAAGAAAGCCGAGATCACGGTGCGCAAGCCGAACGCACCGGTGCCCGGCGTGCTCGATTATGTCGAGGTGACCGTTGTCTGGCCCGAATAGTACCGTTTATCTCAGCCTTGGCGGCAATCTTGGCGATCCGGCGAAATCCATGGGCGCGGCGCTGCGCATGCTCGATGCCGACGCGGATACGCGCGTCACCGGCGTCTCCTCGCTTTATCGCACACCGCCCTGGGGCAAGCTCGATCAGCCGGATTTTCTCAATGCGGCCGCCGAGATTTCCACCGTGCTTGCACCGCGTGCCTTGCTCGACCTCTGCCTCGATGCGGAGCGCAAGCTGAAGCGGGTCCGGGAGGAGCGCTGGGGGCCGCGGCTGATCGACATCGACATTCTGGTGTTCGGTGACCGCGTCATCCACGAGACCGGGCTGGAGGTGCCGCATCCGCGCATGCTGGAGCGCGCCTTCGTGCTGGCGCCGCTGGCCGAGATCGCACCCGGCCTGGTTGTCAGCGGTCGCAGCATCACCGACCGTCTGGTCGCCGTCGATACCTCAGGCATCGAGCGATTGTCGTCCGGCCGGGATTGGTGGCTGGCCTGAGGTCCGGACGAGGCAGTTGCCCGATCTTCAGCCGGCGAATCCGCCATCATCCAGGAACGTCTGCTCCTGCGGGGTGGTTTCCCGGCCAAGCATCCTGTTTCGGTGCGGAAAACGGCCGAAATTCTGAATGATATCGCGGTGTTCGACAGCATACTTCAGGTAGGGCTCTGCCCTGGCCCGCGTCAGCTCGACCGAAATGTCCTGGTCGGCCAGCAGTTCCGAATGCTCGTAAGGCAGGTAGAGGAAAACGCGGAGTTCTTCCTCGAGTGCCAGGTCATGACCAGCCGCGATCGCCCTCTCTGCGAAATATCTGGCGAGCGGATCGGTCGCGTACATATGGCCGGTGCCGCGAAAACAGTTCCGCGGAAACTGATCGAGCAGGATCATCAGCGCCAGCGAGCCTTCGGCATGCTCCAGCCAGTCGTCGCATTCACGCCGCGCGGCCGCGTAGTGCAGGCCGAGAAAGCGGTCGCGGAACTCGGCATCGAATGCTTCGTTCTTCTCGAACCAGGCATCCTCGCCAGCATCGCGCCAGAATTTGGTGACCGACAGGGCTCCGCTGTCCAATTCCATGTCTCGTTCCTTGCTCAATCGGCGGGTTCGGACTTGTGCAGCACACCCGCGGTCTCTTCATTGAGTGCCTGACCAGGCCGGCGCGGCGTGGAGAGCGGTGTCGGAATCGGCGTGCCGATATTGCCTCTCAGGAAGCGCTGCCCGGCGCGAATGCCCTCGGCGAGCTGGGTTTCGAAGCGGTCGGTGTCGCGGCGCCTGACGTCTTCGATCGTTTCAGCCACGTCTTCGGGATCGACCCCCAGCGATTCCAGGGCCGAGCCGCCGAAAACAAGGGCAGATTCGAAGGTTTCACGCAGTTGGTAATCAACGCCGGCGCGAATGAGCTGCAGCGCGGTACCGCGATCGAAAGCTCGTGCCAGCACCGTGAGCAAGGGAAACTCTGCCTTGACGAGCTCCGCGATGCGGACTGCGGCATCGGCCTTGTCGACGCAGATCAGCACGGCGCGCGCCCGGCCGGCACCGGCCGCGTGAAGGATGTCCAGCCGCGTGCCGTCGCCATAGTAAACCTTGAAGCCGAAATCGGCCGCCGCCTGGATCATTTCGACGTCATTGTCGATGATCGAGACGTCGATGCCGCGCAGCAGCAGCGGCTGGCTGGCAATCTGGCCGAAGCGGCCGAAGCCGATGACCAGCACGCTGCCGGTCAGGCCATCGGCGACATCGACGCCGTCGAGCGACTGCTCGTCGCGCGGCGTCAGATAGCGCAAGGCGATGATGGCCAGAGGCGTCAGCACCATGGAGATGATGACGATCGCCGTCAGCGTCGCATTGGCGTTGCCGTCGATGATGCCGACCGCTGCGGCCGCCGAGTAAAGGACAAAGGCGAATTCGCCGCCTTGTGCCATGAAGACCGCGCGCTCCAGGGCTTCGCGGTGGCCTGATTTCAGGATGCGGGCGACGATGTAGATACCGAACGCCTTCATCACCATGTAGGCGACGACATAGACGGCGATCAGCCGCCAGTTCGCCGCGACCACATGCAGGTCGAGCGACATGCCCACCGCGAGAAAGAACAGACCAAGCAGGATGCCGCGGAAGGGTTCGATGTCGGCTTCGAGCTGATGGCGGAAAGTCGATTCGGACAAAAGCACGCCGGCCAGGAAGGCACCCATCGCCATCGACAGGCCGCTGAGCTGCATGGCGAGGGCGGATCCGAGAACGACCAGGAGCGCTGCCGCGGTCATCACCTCGCGGGCACGAGCATCCGCCAGGATGCGGAAGAACGGATTGAGCAGATAGCGGCCTGCCACCACCAGGCCGACGATCGCGGCGAGCCCGATGGCGACCTCGGTCAGCCGCTCCGACAGGCTGGTGTCGGCTCCACCGGGCGCCAGGAACGCGATCAGGGCCAGCAGCGGCACGATGGCCAGGTCTTCAAACAGCAGGACCGATACGATGCGCTGGCCTTTCGGTGCGGCGATTTCACCGCGTTCCTCGAGGAGTTGCATGACGATCGCCGTCGAGGTCAGCACGAAGCCGGCGCCGGCGACGAAGGATTGCGCGATCGGAAACCCTCCAGCCATGCCGACGCCTGTCAGCAGAAGCGCGCAGACACCAACCTGCAGCGCGCCGAGGCCGAAGATCTCGCGGCGCAGGCCCCATAGCCGCGACGGCTGCATTTCCAGCCCGATGATGAACAGGAACATCACCACGCCGAGTTCGGCGACATGAAGAATGGCTTCCGATTCGGAAAAGACGCCGAGGCCGAACGGGCCGATCACCACGCCGGCGGCCAGATAGCCGAGGATCGAGCCAAGGCCCATGCGCTTGAAGATCGGAACGGCAACGACGCCGGCAGCAAGCAGTGCCACCACCTGAACCAGATCACTGCCCGATGCTTCCGCCGCCATGCCTCTTGTCCCTGTGTGTAGCAGAACTCCTTGCATGCAGTTGGAGTGGGAGGCAAGGCGAGAAATCTGCCGGGAAGGGTAGGATGCCGCTGCAACGATTCACCTGGTGGAACAACGGTCCCCGCTTGCCTGCCGGACGTTCGGCATCTATATCAGGTACATGCCTGACTATTCGTCCCGCCCGTCTTCGACGCCACATATCCCGATGGATGCGCTCAGCGAAGTTCTGCAAGACTTTCGCTTGAGTGGTGTCAACTATGGCCGCTGCGAGCTCCGGCACCCATGGAGCATAGACTTTCCGCAACAACAGCTGCTTCGGTTTCACTTTGTCGGCCAGGGCCCGTGCTGGATTCATACTGAATCGCAAGGCTGGCAGGAGTTGCGCGATGGCGATCTGGTGCTGCTGCCGCAAGGCATCGCCCATCGGCTGGCGAGCGCGCCGGACGTTGCAGGGGACTCGCTTGAAGGTTGCCAGGTGATCAAGTTGGGGGGCAACGTCTGCGAAGTGATACGGCAAGGAACGGGCGCGACGAGCACCCTTTTCTGCGGCTCCATGGCCTTGGACTCCTATGCGCTCAACCCATTGATCACGTTGATGCCGCCTGTCATCAAGGGTTGCGACGTGGCCGGCAATGACCCGGTCGTCGGTCCTTTGCTGGCGGCCATGACGGTGGAGGCCTCGCAACCGCAGATGGGCAGCGCCACGATTCTGTCGCGTATGGCCGACTTGCTAACGGCACGGCTCATACGCTGCTGGGTCAATTGCAATGGAGCCTCGACCACCGGTTGGCTCGCAGCCATCCGCGACCCCCATATAGGCCGCGCTTTGGCGGCCATGCACCGCGACCCCGGCCACAACTGGACGCTGGGAAGTCTGGCCGGCGTGGCAGGCCAATCGCGTTCGATTTTCGCCGAGCGTTTCAGTGCGGTATTGGGGGAGGGTGCCGCACACTATCTCGCCCGCCTGCGCATGCAGCTTGCCCGCGAATTGCTGGGCCAAAATGGCTTGTCGGTTGCCGAAGTCGCTACCCGTTTGGGCTATGATTCCGAGGCATCCTTCGCGCGCGCGTTCAAGCGCATTACCAATGTCTCGCCAGGCGTTGTGCGTCGCACAATTCCCGGACGAATGGATATGAATTTCGGATTCTAAGATACATATCATCCGAACGGACTCGCCTATCTAAGACCTCCAAACTTTGGAGATCTTTCCGTGACTGACACAACATTACAGATTGAAGACGCCGCGATTGGCCTTGATGCCGATGCACCAGCCGCGTGGAGCGCAGCCACCTGGTTCGCGGTCATTTCATTGGCTGCCACCAGCTTTGCCTTGGTGTCGGCCGAATTCCTGCCCGCAGGTCTGCTGACGCCAATGGCACGCGATCTCGGCATCAGCGAGGGGACGGCCGGCCAGGTCGTCACCGCCACCGCTTCCGTCGGCGCCGTGACGGCCATGTTGAGCAATGTTCTCATCGGCCGCTTGAACCGCAAGGCGGTGCTGGTTGGTCTCAGCGCTCTTGCGGTCGGTTCCAATATCCTGGCGGCGCTGGCGACCGATTTCTGGCTGTTGCTGTTGGGCCGGGCCGGGCTGGGCATCGCTCTCAGCGCTTTCTGGGCACTTTCGGTCGCCGTCGTGGCGAGGCTGGTTGGCGCCAATGCGACAGGTCGGGGCATGGCGATCGTCACCCTCGGCGTCTCGCTTGCCACCATTGCCGCACCGTCGATGGGCGCGTTGATCAGTGACTGGATAGGGTGGCGCAGTGCCATGGCCATGACGGCGGGGCTGGCCGCGCTTGCCATGCTGCTGCAGTTTCTCAGCCTGCCGACCTTGCCTGCAACGGCAAGCAACAGCCTTGCAGATGTATTTCGGCTGACCCGGCGGCGCGGCATCCAACTCGGCATGCTGGCTATTGTTTTGCTGATGACGGGGCATTTTGCCGGCTCGGTCTATGTGCGTCCCTTCCTCGAACAGGTGACACTCCTTACAACCGGACCGATTGCCTTGGCTCTGCTCGGGTTTGGCATCGCTGCCGTGATCGGTAATGTCGCCGGCGGCCGCATGGCCGACACCAACATCCACATGGCCCTCGCAGTCACCGCGGCGTTGATGGCGGTTGCGGCACTTACTTTGGTGCTTTGGGGCTCGCATATCGGCGTTGCCTTCGGCTTCGTTACGCTGTGGGGTTTCGCCTTTGGC
>NZ_RZQL01000118.1 GCF_003997935.1 Mesorhizobium sp. M7A.F.Ca.US.006.01.1.1 | reverse complement strand
TTCATATCCTCCCGGTCGCCGCGGTTCTTCCTGCCCCTGGAACGCTGTCGGTGACGCGGTCAAATACTGGCAGAAGCCGCACGCCCTGTCATTTATTTATTCCGAGACTCGAAAAAAGTTCGAAACCACATCAAAATCCATCAGAATCGATGTTGACAGTGTTCGGGCGTTGGCCCAGTATTTTTTCGAGGCTCGAAAAAATAGGGGCCTCTGTGCCGGCCCTCGGGTCAGTTTGGTCGCGCCATACGCGGCGCAGGGAGGATAATATGAAAAGATTCACGGCTGCCATCCTGGCGGGTGCCGCCATGTCGCTGACGCTCGCGTCTGTCGCGCAGGCGAAGGACAAGGTCGTCGGCGTTTCGTGGTCCAACTTCCAGGAAGAACGCTGGAAGACCGACGAGGCCGCCATGAAGACGGCGATCGAGGCCGCTGGCGACAAGTACATCTCCGCCGATGCGCAGTCCAATCCCGGCAAGCAGCTTACCGATGTCGAAAGCCTGATCTCGCAGGGCGCCAATTCCCTGATCATCCTGGCGCAGGATGCTTCGGCCATCGGCCCGGCCGTGCAGAAGGCGCTGGACGAAGGCATTCCGGTCGTCGGCTATGACCGGCTGATCGAGAACAAGGACGTCTTCTACCTGACCTTCGACAACAAGGAAGTCGGCCGCATGCAGGCCCGCGAAGTGTTCAAGGTCAAGCCGGAAGGCAACTACGTCTTCATCAAGGGCTCCGGTGCCGATCCCAATGCCGATTTCCTGTTCTCGGGCTCGATGGAAGTGCTCAAGGAAGCCATCGACAGCGGCAAGATCAAGAATGTCGGCGAAGCCTACACGGATGGCTGGCTGCCCGCCAACGCCCAGAAGAACATGGAACAGTTCCTGACCGCCAACGACAACAAGGTCGACGCGGTGGTCGCGGCCAATGACGGCACTGCCGGTGGCGTCGTCGCGGCGCTGACGGCTCAAGGCCTGGCCGGCACCGTGCCGGTCTCGGGGCAGGACGGCGACCACGCCGCGCTGAACCGCATCGCCCTCGGCACGCAAACCGTGTCGGTGTGGAAGGACGCGCGTGAGCTCGGCAAGAATGCCGCCGAGATCGCCTCGCAGCTGGCCGATGGCAAGAAGACGAGCGACATCGCCGGCGCCAAGGACTTCACGACGCCAGGCGGCAACACCGTCAAATCGCTGTTCCTGACCCCGATTGCCATCACCAAGGACAATCTCAACCTCGTCATCGACGCTGGCTGGATCAAGAAGGACGAAGTCTGCGCGGGTGTCGCCGCCGGCACCGTCGCGGCCTGTAACTGATCCGGACCACTTGGAAATATCTGAACGCCGCGGCCCAAAAGCCGCGGCGTTTTCTCAAAGAATTGTGTTTCCGCATCATGCGGATAGCTTCTAGGCTGGGCTCCGGCATGCGCGTCAGACGGCCAGCCGGTGGGAGGAAATCATGACCGATACGACGTCCAATCCGCAAGCCGATATGGCGCGCGCGTCGGAACTCGGCGCCGTCGCCCGGTTCCTGAAGGCGACCGAGATTGACACCCGCATGCTCGGCATGATCGGCGCGCTGCTGGTCATCTGGATTGGGCTGCATGTCATTTCCAGCCTGCGCCTCGGCGTCAACCCGCTCGATTTCGACAGCCGCACCTTTCTCACGCCGCGCAATCTGTGGAACCTGTCGGTGCAGACATCCGCGGTTGCCATCATGGCCTGCGGCATGGTGCTGGTCATCGTCATGCGCAACATCGACCTTTCGGTCGGTTCCGCCGAGGGCCTGATCGGCATGGTGATGGGATTTGCCCAGGTGCATTTCCTGGTGCGCTTTGTCGGGCTCGAACTCGGCAATCCGTGGATCTGGGTCCTGGCGCTGGTCATCGGCCTGGCTCTCGGCCTGTTGATCGGCGCCTTTCAAGGCTTCGTCATCGCCTATCTCGAAGTGCCCGCCTTTATCGTGACGCTGGGCGGCCTGCTGGTCTGGCGCGGTGCCGCCTGGTGGGTCACATCAGGCCAGACCGTGGCACCGCTTGACGCCACCTTTCAGCTGATGGGCGGCGGGCCGGCGGGATCGATCGGCGCGACCTGGAGCTGGGTCGTCGGGATCGTCGCCTGCCTCGCCGTGGTGTTTGGGCTGTTCAACGGGCGGGTGCAGCGCAAGCGTTTCCGGTTTCCGCTACGTCCGATCTGGGCCGAGACGCTGCTCGGTGTCGTCACCTGCGGCGCCATCATGGGGGCGGTCTGGCTCGCCAACTCCTACCCCTGGCCTATCGGCATCGTGAACAGGTATGCGGCCGCCAACAACATCACCGTTCCCGAAGGCGGCCTGTTCATCGCCCACGGTATCGCCATACCGGTGCTGATGGCGGTCGCCGTCGGGCTGGTCATGACCTTCATCACCAACCGCACCCGTTTCGGCCGCTATGTCTTTGCCATCGGCGGCAATCCCGAGGCGGCCAATCTCGCCGGCATCAACACGCGCTGGATCACCATGAAGGTGTTCATGATCATGGGCGTGCTGGCCA
Source organism: Mesorhizobium sp. M7A.F.Ca.US.006.01.1.1 (assembly GCF_003997935.1). GTDB lineage: Bacteria > Pseudomonadota > Alphaproteobacteria > Rhizobiales > Rhizobiaceae > Mesorhizobium. The sequence continues at coordinate 19,090 of NZ_RZQL01000118.1, read as the reverse complement.
CGATCGCCGCGGCGATCTCCTCGGCCCGGCAGAATTCGGCCACCAACGTGCTTGGAACGCTCGACGAGCTGCTCGTCATTGCAGCCGCCGTGATCGGCGGCACGTCACTGGCCGGCGGGTCGGGAACGATCATCGGCGCCATGCTCGGCGCCCTGCTGATGCAGTCGCTGCAGTCCGGAATGGTGCTGCTTGGCGTCGACTCGCCGCTGCAGAGCATCGTCGTCGGCGCCGTACTGGTGATCGCCGTGTGGCTCGACACCGTCTATCGCAAGCGCGTCTAGGAGGGCATGCCATGACTGACAAGACTGCTCCTGCAGCCACCGCGCTGATCGACATGAGGAACATCTCGATCGCGTTTGGCGGCATCCGCGCCGTCGACGACGCCTCGATCGATCTTTTCCCCGGTGAGGTCGTGGCGCTGCTCGGCCACAATGGCGCCGGCAAGTCGACATTGATCAAGATTCTGTCCGGCGCCTACAAGCGCGATTCGGGCCAGATCTTCGTCAACGGCGAGGAGGCATCGATCTCCAATCCACGCGACGCCAAGAAATACGGCATCGAGACGATCTACCAGACGCTGGCGTTGGCCGACAATGTCGATGCCGCCGCCAATCTGTTCCTCGGCCGCGAGCTGATGACCGCCTGGGGCACGCTCGACGACGTTGCCATGGAGGCCGAGGCGCGCAAGGTGATGGGTCGGCTCAATCCCCGGTTCCAGCGTTTCAAGGAGCCGGTGATCAAGCTGTCGGGCGGCCAGCGGCAATCGGTGGCGATCGCGCGTGCGATCCTGTTCAACGCCCGCATCCTGATCATGGACGAGCCGACGGCGGCGCTTGGTCCGCAGGAAACGGCGCAGGTCGGCGAACTGGTCAAGCAGCTCAAGTCCGACGGCATCGGCATCTTCCTGATCAGCCACGACATCCACGATGTGTTTGAGCTTGCCGACCGGGTCTGCGTCATGAAGAACGGCCAGGTCGTCGGCACCGCCCGCACCACTGATGTCACGCAGGACGAGGTGCTGGGCATGATCATTCTGGGCAAATGCCCGCCAGGCGCCATTCCCGGACCGGGCGCGCTGAAGATCGCGGCCTGAGATCAAGCCAGATCGCGGTTGCCGGACACGTGATATGCCAGCCGCAAGGATGGCTTGGCCTTGGCATTGTGTTGGCACGGCGACTTGCGCATAAAGGTCCGACATTGCTCAGGGACCGCACGATCCGTTGAAGAAGCTTTTCCCGATCATCGCCTTTATCGCCGTCGCGCTGATCAGCATGGTGATGGCAGGTTTTGCCTATTTCGCCACGCAGGAAGCCGCGCGCATCAAGTTCGAGGCGACTGCCGACGATGCGCTCAATCGGATCGAGAGCCGCATCGACCTGCATCTGTCGCTGCTGCGCTCGACGCAGGCCCTGTTCGATGCCCGCAATGGCGACATTTCTCGCAATGAGTTCAAGGCATTCTTCACCGCGCTCGACGTCGACAAGAATTTCGCCGGCTTGCGCGGTATCGGCTTCCTCAGGCTGGCAAAGGCGGGCGACGAGGCGACGGTCGAACGCGACATGCTGCACGATTATGGCGTCAGTCATCCAATCTACCCGGATACCACGCAACCCTGGCGCACCCCTATCGTGCTGTTCGAACCGCTGGATCCATCCAATCAGGCCGGCATCGGCTACGACATGTTCAGCGAACCGGTGCGGCGTGCGGCGATCGAAAAGGCGATGTCCGACGACCAGCAGCACGCCAGCGGGCTGGTGCAGCTGGGCCAGGACACGGGCGCCGCGCAGACGTTCACCGGCTTCTTCGTTTTCGTACGGCTCAATGTCGAAACCGCTCCCGACGTCATCAATGCTTCGAGATCCTCGACGTCAGGTTTTCTCTATGCGGCCTTTCGGGCTCGCGATCTGTTCCAGACCGCGCTCAGCCGGTCGCCGCTGCTGCCGGTCAACACCGAAATCTATGATGGCGATGGTGCCGTGAACGGCGACAATCTGTTGTTCCGGTCGGAGACGCCGCCGGCTTCCACTTTCGGCGACAGGCTGCTGGTCACCCGAAAGATCATCGTCGCCGGAAGGCCATGGACTGTCCTGTTCCGGCCGACAAGCGCCTTCTCGCAGCCGTCGTCGCGCGCCATTCCGGTGATGCTGGGGCTGTTCGGCCTGCTGTTGGCGGGTGCCATCGCGCTGGTGGCGCGCTATCAGGAGCGGGCCTATGAGGCAGCGTCGCGGTTGCACGAAACGACGGAAAAGAGCCTGATCGAAAAAGACCTGATGCTGCAGGAGATGAAGCATCGTATCAAGAATTCGATCACCAGGGTGCTGGCGATCGCGCGCCAGACGGCGTCGCGGGCTACCGACGTCAACGAGTTTTCCGCATCTTTTTCGGCCAGGCTGCAGGCGATGGCGGCGTCCCAGGACATGCTGACGCGCTCGCGCTGGCAGAAGGCCGATCTAGGCGATCTCCTGCGCATCGAGCTGGGTCAGGTGTTCGGAAAGGAGCTGCCCGATGAGCTGTTGTCGGGACCACAGGTGCTGCTCGACGAAACCACGACCCAAGCGCTCGGCCTGACCTTCCACGAACTGGCGACGAATGCGCTGAAATACGGCGAAGCCGGCAATTCCGTTGGGGCGCTGAAGGTGGACTGGTCGGTCGAAGGACGCGGGCGCGACAGGATGCTGGCTCTCAACTGGCGCGAAAACGGTCAGAAGAAACTCGAAGCGCCCGCCAAAACCGGCTTCGGCACCAAACTGATCGATCTCAACGTGACGCGCGAATTGCGCGGTACGATCAGACGCGATTACCAGGCCAATGGGCTGAACGTGGAAATCAGAATTCCACTCACCAACTGAGCGCGACCTTCACCCGAAAGGATCAAGCGTCTGGACATGAAGCATCCGAAGGCCAGCGGACCGGCCTCCGGATCGACGTTTCGATCATCGCCGAATTAGTTGCAGCGCGCCGTGTAGATCCGGCCGCGATGATCGCGATATTGACAATAGCCGTTGCGCAGATTGCGCACCAGCAGGCCGGAGCCGGCACCAACGGCCGCGCCGATCAGCGCGCCCTTGCCGCCGCCGACCAAGCCGCCGACACCGGCGCCGATCAAGCCGCCGCCAACCACGTCCTTCTCAGTCGAGGTGCAGCCGCTGACGGCAACCACCGCAACCAGGGCAATAATCATCTTCCGCATAGAGTCACTCCTCACTTTTTGTCCTCACTTGGTAAAGCTCCAGCTGCCATCTAGCATGAAATGACGGCCTTTGCTGCTGCAATCTATTGTTGGTGAAGATAGTCTTTTTCTGGGCGTGCCGTGTTCGACGCCATTAAGAGGCTGGAAATTGCCAAAGACGCGTCAAGCGTACCATCGGCGCGCACGTTCCAGACGATCTGATCATAGTCGTCCTCAAGCGCCGGATCGACGGCAAGGCATTTGGCGACGATGTGGTCAGCCTGCCCTTGCACTTCGCCCAAGACGAATGGTCGTTCGGCCACGCATTGCTCGGCGCTCGCGAAAACGCTTACGGGCACCTGGAGTTCACGGCAGTCGGCCATCGTGTTCGAGCAACCGATGACCAGCAGCAATGCAGCGATATGTTCCATGGCGGGAAGTCCTCTCGCCATAGTAACGGTCTACATCCGCCAAAGTTCCTGGCTCGCTGGGTCGGCCAGGTAAATAAGATGGCGCTACGACCGATTCCGTCACCGGCCGAAACGAGGTTGCCTCAATAGACCAGCTGGTACAGTGCGATCACCACGATCACTGCCACCAGGGCCAGCGCAACAAGGCGCAGGGCTCCGTTGGGAACAGGAGCCACCGGTGGCGCGGAAGCCTCGGAGTCCTCAAACTCGCCCATGGAAATCCGGGCGGCTTGCTCCAGTCTGTTCATGTCGGCAACCGTCAAGGCATTCCTCCCGCACCGTGCTGCAAATCCTGCTGCGGAAATGTTCGGTGATGCAACAAGTTCCAGCGGTATCTGGGAAAAACAGCATCTGCTTTTATGGTGAACAGCGGGTTAAGGAAGGGCCGCTCAATCCGTCTCGAAATTGCCGTGCGGAACGACAAGGCGGTACTCGAGGCGTCCAGCCGCGATTTCGAGCGTCGCCGTTCCGTTCAGTGACGCCGGCACGACCCGTTCGAGTGCGACGCTGCCGAAGCGCTTCTCGCTAAGCCTGACATCACTGGCTCCGATTGCCTCGGCCCATGTCAGCGACAGGGAGGTCCCCGTGTCGGCGGCGGTCAGGTTGGCTGTGACATTGACGAATCCATCGGGCCGCGACAAGGCGCCATAACTCACCGAATTGACGGCGAGTTCATGCATCGCAAGGCCGATATGCAGGGCAGCATTGGGATTGAGATAGGGGTTCGCCCCCCGAAACCTCAGGCTGCGAACCGGATCGCCGCCATAGCGGCCAACCTGGCCCGATACGAGTTCGCGAAGTGCGGCACCCCGCCAGTTGGAAGAGGTCACGAGATCTTGGGACGAAGCCAGCGATTGCAGCCGGCCGCGAAAGCGTGTCAGGAAATCGCCGATGCTGTCGGAGTAGCGACCGGTCTGGGTGGCTATGCTCTGGATGATCGCCAGCAGGTTTTTCGAGCGATGGCTCACCTCCCGCAACAGCGTCGTCAGGGTCTGCTCACGGCGCTTCTGCTCGGTCGTCTCGACCATCGTGGTGACGACGCCTTGCACAGTGCCGCCATCGCCGTGGTCGGCATCGATCCAGATCTCGAACCATCGGCTGCCATCCTCGACAGGAACGCTGATCTCGAGACGTTGAGGGTTGCCGGATGCAATGACGTCGCGCTTGGCTGTGCCGATGCGGTCGGCCTGCGCCTGGGGCAGGATGCCGATGCTGTCGGCGGTGTCCGAAACCCAGGGCGCACGCATGTTGCGCGCCCATACGGTTTTCATCTCGCGATCCTGGTAGAGAACGGAAATGCCGGCATTGTGCAGTGCGTGAAGAAGAGCGCGGCCGAGCTGCATGCCGCTTTCGGCAGGGTGGAGGGCGATGACTTCATCGCTTTGCACGGCGTCTTTCCTATTTCCGGTCCTGGAACCCATCGGCCAAACTGTCCACCCAATTCAGGCTGAACGGCTTACCGTTGAATGGGTTCCAAAGAGGTTTCCTGAAAACCCGCCGCCAAAAACGGTCCGCCGGACGGCGTCCTTTGAAGGACACCGCCCGGCGGTGGCTGGAAACCGTTTGAGGGGTGCGGCTTCCAGTGTTCGGCCGTTCGTCCTTACGAAGCCCGTCTGAACAGGCCCGCAAGAAGCGAAATGATCAGGAAAGCGAGGAAGATGAAAAACAATATCTGCGCTATACCCGCAGATGTACCGGCGATGCCGCCGAAACCAAGCGCGCCGGCGATAATTGCAACGACGAGAAATACGAGCGCCCAGTAAAGCATGATGCATCTCCTTTCGAATGGTGCGATGAAAACGTGGGTGGAAGCGGTTTGTTCCCACCCTTTGCCGAAAAAGACCGTGCTTGCAATTCGGCAGGCAACCGGACGCGCAGGAAATTCGCCGTCACCGCCCGATGCGTGCATCAAGCGGCCCGAAGTGAAGAATTGATGAAGTGACGATCTGGAGAAATCGGCGAGCGAGCTATCGCCTTCGGTTCGTCAATTCCTCCACTCCTCAATTCGCGACTATGCGGCGGCTTTCGCCTGCCGGTCAAAGAACAGTGCCTGGCTGATCAGCGCCTTGACCATGTCGGGATTGAACGGCTTGGTGACCAGGAAGGCCGGTTCGGGCCGTTCGCCAGTCAACAGGCGCTCGGGGAAGGCGGTGATGAAGATGACCGGCACCGATGTCGATGACAGGATCTCGTTCACGGCCTCGATGCCGGAACTGCCGTCGGCAAGCTGGATGTCGGCCAGCACCATCTTCGGCCGCGTCTTGCCGAACATCATCACTGCCTCGGCATGGGTGCGCGCCGTTCCAACGACGCGGTGCCCGAGGCTCTCGACCATTTCTTCGATATCCATGGCGATCAGCGGTTCATCCTCGATGATCAGAACGTCGGTTGCCACCTGACGGGATATCTCGTTGCTCGCCTGGGCAAGCAGCTCTGAAAACTCCTGGTCGCCGACGTCGAGGATCTCAGCCGCTTCGTCCTCGCTGAAGCCTTCGACCGCCACGAGCAGGAAGGCCTGACGGGGCCGCGGCGCAATCGCATTCAGATTGGCGGCGGTGCGCTGTTCCCACGCCGATTGCGCCTGCTCCTGTGGAACGCGGATGGCGACCGATGTGAACAGCTTGGCGAAAATCTTGTACAGCGCGATCCGATCGCTCGATGCTTCGGGGAATATCTCGATATCGGCGATGATGGCTTCGAGCATCGCGGCTACCAGCGCATCACCACTCTCTTGTGACCCGGAAACAGCCCGCGAGAAGCGGCGCAGGAAGGGAAGATGTGGTGCGATGGTGGCGGATAAGCTCATGGTAAGACGTCTCCCTCAGAATGACGTGATTGCGTAGCAGGTCAAGCTGACTGCAAGCCCGGACGGTAACGCGGATTTTTTGAAAAAGTTCCGCCTCGACGGAACAAATGCCGGGGAGTGGCGTTTGTGGTCGGGATGGGCAACCAGACGAGGGCGCCGCTTGCGCTGTGTTGAGTATGGTAAGAGCGGCTTGAGCTGGGAATACAAGGGCGAAATGAAGGATATGACGAAAGATATTCTGGCTGGCGCCGAGAGCAGGCGCCGGAACGGTTCTGGTGACGCTCTTGGGCCGAACTCCGAAATCGGACGCAAACTCAAACAATATTACGACGCGCTGGTCTCCGACGATGTGCCGGATCGCTTTTCCCAGTTGCTTAGCCAGCTGGAACGGGCTGAACCCGCACAGAAGAAGGACTGAGGCATGGCCGCGGTCTCACAAGGCTTCAAGACTGATCTGCTTGGGGCAATCCCAAGTCTGCGCGCGTTCGCCGTGTCGCTGACGCAAAATGCCGATAAAGCCGACGACCTCGTCCAGGAAACCCTCGTCAAGGCTTGGGACAAGCATGAGAGCTTCCAGCCCGGCACCAATCTCAAGGCCTGGCTTTTCACCATTCTGCGCAACGAGTTCTATTCGCAGATGCGCAAGCGCGGGCGCGAAGTGCAGGACAGCGACGGTATTATGACGGCCAGGCTTGCCGTTCATCCGGCCCAGCACGGCCAGCTCGACCTGAAGGATTTTCGCGGCGCCCTGGAGCAATTGCCGGAGGACCAACGCGAAGCCATCATCCTCATCGGCGCATCTGGTTTTTCCTACGAGGAGGCCGCTGAGATCTGCGGCTGCGCGGTGGGGACGATCAAGAGCCGCGTGAGCCGAGCCCGTACGCGCTTGCAGGAGATCCTGAAAATATCAGGCGAGGACGAGTATGGTCCGGATGCGATTTCGGCCCAGGTAACGGGCTCGCCGGCGAGCTGACCGTTCGCGTCTCAAGCGCGTCCGCAGGCCGCAGCGACCGCTTGCACGAGGTCTTCACCCGAATAGGGTTTGCCAACCAGCCTGACGCCCGGAAACGATGCCTTGATTTCATCGGCATCCGAATAGCCGGACGCAAACACGAAAGGTATGCCTGCCGCGCGCAGCCCGGAGGCGAAATCGATCGTCGAGGCGCCGCCCAGCATCAAGTCGACAATGGCCGCATCGAATCGCGTGGCGACCTCGCGGCCATCGACCTCGGTCAGGTCACGGGCGATCACCACCTCATCGGCACCATGGTCGCGGCAAAGCTGCTCGACATCCATGGCGATGAGAAATTCGTCCTCCAGCACGAGAATCCGCAATCCGTCAAGCAATGTGGGCACAGGCAAAGACTCCTTGAAACGCCGGAGTCATGATCGCTAATTGGCTTGCTGTCATTTAAAAAAGACATGTGGCCAGCGGGCGGAACCTCAATCCTTGCAACGCGTTGAAACGCGCTCTCGAAGAGCGGGGCTTTCGAAGGGGGGTCGAAATGTCAGTCCAGAACAATAGCGCCTTTTCCAGCCGCCAATATCCTTGCGAGAACTGCCCATTGCGGCCGTTGCCGATTTTCCGCGACTTCGAAAAGCAGGAACTGGCGTTCATCAGCAAATTCAAGAAGGGCGAACTCGCAGTCGACAAAGGCGCCACGGTGCTGGTGGAGGGAAGCCATAGCGCCCATCTCTACACCGTGCTCTCCGGCTGGGCGTTTCGCTACAAGCTGCTGCGGGACGGCCGCCGCCAGATCCTCAACTATCTCATGCCCGGCGATCTGATCGGCCTGCAAGGCAGTGTAATGGGCGAGATGCAGCATTCCGTCGAGGCACTGTCACCGATGCTGCTGTGTGTGTTCGAGCGCGAATATCTGCATGAGCTGTACCGCAATCATCCCGGGCTGGCCTACGACATCACCTGGATCGCATCGCGCGAAGAGCGGATGCTGGACGAGAATCTGCTCAGCCTCGGGCGCCGCAGTGCGATCGAGCGCGCGGCCTATCTCATCGCCTTTATCGGCAGCCGCGCCAAGGTCGTCGGACTGAATGGCAACCAATCCGTCCGGATACCGATCACGCAGCAGCACATTGCCGATACGCTCGGCCTGTCGCTGGTTCACACCAACAAGACGATCCGCAAGCTGATGGATCGCAAGCTGATCGTCTGGCGCGACGGCGGCTGCGCGGTCTCCGACAATGAAGGGCTCAAGCGGCTCGCCGGTTGGGAAGGGCTGGGTGAGGCGCGCCGGCCACTAATCTGAGGAAGCATCTTTTGCCGGAGCCGGCGGATCGGGTGCGCGCCGATGCGTTTTCGGCTACTTTGTCCCCGATGCCGGAACCTTGAGGCGCGCAACGCGTTTGAAACCAAGCAATCACAAGGAGTTAAGCCATGGCCACTGCCGCAGGAAAAACCGCAACCGACGCCCGTGCAAATGCGGACCTGGAAGCCGATATCAGGCAGTTGAAGGCCGACATCGACAAGCTCACCAAACAACTGGCCAAAACCGGCGAGCATGGCTATGGCACCGCGCGCCGTGCAGCGACGGAAGGGGTCGAGCAGTTGCGTGCGCAGGGCGAAGCAGCCTTTGACAGCCTGCGCAGCAATGCCAAGGACATCGAAGCGCAGATGATGGCGAGTGTGCGTGAAAAGCCGGTGACCTCACTGGCGATCGCCGCCGGCGTCGGCTTCCTTTTCGCGCTCATCGCGCGTCGCTAGTCGCACTCCAGATGGGAATGTTGGCAACCCTGATCTCGGGTCTCGCCTCGGGGGAAACCGTGGCCGCCGTTCACCGGGCGCGCACGGCGGCAATCGTCTATGGGATCGCCATGGCCGGTGCGCTTTGCGGTCTCGGCTTTCTGGTAGGGGCCGCCTATATCTGGACGGCGATGCGCTACGGGTCGCTTGCCGCCGCGCTGGGGTTTGGCGCCGGTTTCCTGGTGCTCGCCGGATTTATCCTGCTGATCTACCGGATATCTGCAGGCTCGCGCGCCCGGCGCCGGGCGCAGCGCCGCAATGCCGACATGAAGGCGATCGGCATCACCGCCGCACTCGCCGTGCTGCCGAGCCTGCTCAAGGGAAAAGGCGGTCTCGGCGTCATTCTGGGGCCGGCCGTGGCGCTCGCGGCCTACGCCATCTACCGCGAGAATGTGAAATCCGACGATTCGGATGAGAGCGAACGGAAATAGAGCTGTTGGGAGGTCACTTCGACAGCTCTTCCAGGGGCATCGATATTTCGGCAAACACGCCTTCCGGCCGGAATTCATGGGTCACTTCGCTCGAAATGACCTTGGCCAGGCTGCGGCGAATGAGGATCGAGCCGAAGCCGTGCCGATCCGGCGGTGCGACGTGCGGGCCGCCGCTTTCGCGCCAGGTCAGCACAAGACGCCGGGCATCCCTCCTGCCTTGCGTCCTCCAGCCGAGGTCGACCCTGCCTGACGGCACCGACAGCGAGCCATATTTCAGCGCGTTGCTGGCAAGTTCATGCAGGATCAGGCCAAGCCCAACGGCCTGGTCGGGCGACAGCAGCAGGTCGTCACCGGAGATCGTCATGCGCGGCTGCTCGGCCGTTTCGAAAGGTTTGACCTCGATCTGGACGAGTTCACTGATGCCGATGCCGCGCCACTCGCGGTCCGACAACAGATTGTGGGCGATGCCCAAGGCCTGAAGCCTGGCGCCGAAGGCCTCGAGGAACTGGCTTGGCTGGCGGGCGTGGCGCACGGTCTGCGTTGCCAGCGCCTGGACGGTCGCCAAAGTGTTCTTGACGCGGTGGTTGAGTTCACGCAGCAGCAGCCGTTGCCGTTCGTCGCCGAGCTTGCGCTCGGAGATGTCGTAGTTGACGCCGAAGATCAACGTCGGCTTGCCGTCGCCGTCACGCTCGATCACACGGCCGCGCGTGGCGAGCCAGCGCGGCGGATGAAAGCCCTTCACACGGTATTCGCCGAAATAGTCGTCGCTGCCGGTCAAGGCGTCGCGAAAGCGGGTTTCGGTCTGGTAGACGTCACGCGGATCGATGGCGGTGAGGATGTCGCGTGCGCGCAGCCGGTTGGAGCGCGGCAGGCTGAACAGCTCCGACATCAATGTGTCGCATTCGATGATATCGGTACGAATATCCCATGCCCAGCTGGCAAGCGACGCCGCATCCAGTGCGATGGCGCGTCGTTTTTCCTCGCGCACCAGTGCGGCCTCGGCGATCGCGCCGCTGCGGGTTGCGTCCTTGAGGGTGAACAGGCTGGCGGCGAGGCCGGCGAGCGCCTTCAACTGGTCGAGCTCGGCGCGGGATGGAAAACCATGCGGCTCGCGGTCGAGCACGCACAGCGTGCCGATGCGGGCACCTGCCACGATCATCGGCGCGCCGGCATAGAAGCGGACATGGTGCTTCCCGGTGACCAGCGGGTTGGTCTTGAAACGGGGGTCCGTCGTTGCATCCACGACTACCATCGGCTCGTCGCCGGCGGCAATCGCATGAGCGCAGAACGAGACGTCGGTCGGGGTTTCGGTCTCGTCCAGGCCAAAGCAGGATTTGAACCATTGCCGTTCGAGATCGACCAGTGTGACCAGGGCTATCGGCACCTGCATCACCGCCGCGGCAAGGCTGCTGACGCGGTCGAAATCCGGGTCGGCCGCCGTATCCAGCATCGCCAACCCGTGCAGCACAGCGAGCCGGTCAACATCCTCGACTGCGCGCGCAACTTCAGCCGGCAGCTCGGGCACTGTTTGCGTCTTGCCAGTCACCCCAATTGCCTCGTCCCGGTCGTCGCCGCCGCATGCTTGCGCCGGTGCAAGGCCAGCGCGCTTTTCCGGAACCATCCTAGCGAGGAACCGTTACCCGACCATGATTTGCCGAGCGCGCCAGTTGGTGCAGGATGAGACAGGGATCGAGCATGGCCAAGATCATTCCAGAAAACAAGGCGCGGCAGGGGCGATGGGGCTGGCATGGATTTCGAATCCTGATCGCCGCATTGCTTCTGGTGTTTGCCGCGTGGGGCATTGCCGAGATCTATGGAGTGTTGATCAAGACGCCAACCAGCGATGAACAGCATGTCCCCACACCGCCCAACACCACCGAAGAGGCTCCTGCTGGTTAAAGCCGGTTTGTTGGATGCAACGCACCGCATCAGGCGGCTCTCGATTGAGCCGCGCTCGCCGGCACCAGTACATTCAGCGCGCCAGGCTGGATCTCGATTATCGTTTCACGGTCAAGCCTGACCAGTTCGCCGTCCATGACGGCGCGAAACTTGCGGCTGCCCGAATGGATTTTCAGCACCGTTCTGCTCGTCTGGTGGATTTCGACATGTTCGTTGTCGCGCCATTTGCCGCGCGCCATGTTGAAGAAGAACTTGACCAGCTCGGCGCGCTGCTTCGCCACCGTGACATAGACACCAAGCACGCCGCCCGCCGGATTGTCGGCATAGGGCAAATGGCCTTCGCCGAACAAATTGTTGGTGATGCCGATGCCGGTGATGCGTGCCGCCATTTCGGCCTCGCCGATGCTGAGTGTCACATTCATCGCAGGTGGATTGTTGATCGTCGCCCAAGCCGCCTTGGCCGAGGCGCGGATCTTTCCCAACCGCGAACCGAACTCCATCTTCTGGCGCAGTTGCACCATCTTCGCATGCATGCCGATCGAGAACTGATGCACGAAAGGTTGGCCATTGGCCGTCGCCACGTCGACCGCGATGATTTCGCCGTCAGCGAAGGATTTCAGTGCGCCGTCGAGCGACTGCGGAATGCCCAACCCGCGTGCGAACAGGTTCATTGTGCCGGCCGGCAATATGGCAAGCGCCTTCTTCGTGCCCATCAGCCGGGCGGCCGCGGCGGAAATGGTCCCGTCGCCACCACCCGCCAGCACGATGTCGACCGAGCGACGCGAAGCCACGCTGTCGAGCGTTTCCACTACGTCCTTGCCGGCGACAATTTCGATGCTGAGCGAGTGACCTGCCGTCTCCAGCGTTTGATGCATCCTGTCGGAGAAAGCGGCGAGGTCGGTGGTGCGCAAAGTGCCGCCGTCCCGGTTCAGCACCGCTGCGAATTTCATGCCCCGCTCCACGTGTCAACCAAAAGCGGCCGGGACACACCCAGCCGTTGGCTGCAACGCGGCGGCGACGGAAAGGTTCCCTTGGCACGGCGTGGCTGCCCGGGGGTCCGATCATTTTTGTGGCTTCGTTTCCCGGACGGCAGGGGTTTGTCGGAACAACAGACTGGTCACGACGTTGTGAACCTGTAGATGCCGCGTCCGATTTCCCCAGCGAAGACGCGGCGCATGAGATCAGGCACGAGGAGAGATTATCATGATCCGCAATCTTTTAGCCACGACCGCGCTCGCAACACTGATCGCCACCGGCGCTTATGCGCAGAGTGCGACGACCCCAGCGCCGGCGCAGAGCCCCGCCGTGCAGGAGTCAGGCGCCCCAGCAGTCCGCGCAGAGGGCAGCATTGTCACCAACATCATCGGTGAATCCGTCTACAACGGCACCGGCGATGATGCCGAGAACATCGGCAAGGTCAGCGACGTCGTCTTCGACAAGGATGGGCAGGCGAAATCCGTTGTCATCGACGTCGGCGGTTTTCTGGGTGTCGGCGCCAAAAGCGTTGCCTTCGACTACAGCAAGCTGCAGTGGGCGGAAAAGAACGGTGACCGCTGGCTGGTTGCCCCGACGACCAGGGACGAGCTGACGGCGCAGGCAGAATTCGACAGCAAGCCCTACGCGCCTGCCCCGGCACCTGCCGCATCGACCGATGCAACGGCTCCGACAGCTCCGGCGACAACGGACACTGCGCAGAAGCCCGTTGATATGAATGCCGCTCCAGCCGAACCCGTCAAGCGCGCCGATGGTAATCTCGCCACCAACATCATCGGGGAAAACGTCTACAACGGTACCGGTGATGACGCGCAGAATATCGGCGATGTCAATGACATCGTGCTGACCAAGGAAGGCAAGGCCGAGTCCCTTGTCATCGGCGTTGGTGGTTTCCTTGGTCTCGGCGCCAAGAATGTCACCTATGACTTCTCCAAGGCGCAGTGGGCCGAGAAGAATGGTGACCGCTGGCTGGTCGCCCAGACCACCAAGGAAGAGCTGCAGGCGCAGCCGGATTTCAACCGAAAGGCCTATGATCCGGCGCCGGCAACGACGGCTTCAAACGCGCCGGCAGCAGTCGCGCCGGCCGCAGCCCCCGCCGCCGCTCCGGCTGACAAGACGGCACAGGCTCCGGCATCCACAACCCCCGATGCTTCGGCTCCGGACCAGACAAAGACTGCTGCCATCGACAAGTCGACGTTGACCGAGATGCCTATCGGTGAGGTTCGCGTCGACGATCTGAAAGGCACCACCGTCTACGGTGCCAATGACGTCCGGGTCGGCGAGATCGGCGATGTGGTGCTTGCGCCCGACAAGAAGGCCGATGCGGTAATCGTCGATGTCGGCGGCTTCCTCGGCATTGGCGAGAAGGAGGTCGCGGTCGGCATGGATAATCTCAAATTCATGACCGACAAGGACGGCAACAAATACCTTTACACGACCTTCACCAAGGAACAGCTTGAGGCTCAAACCGCCTATGACAAGGGCAGCTATGCCGAGAAGCGCGATCAACAGCGGATGATCGTCAGGTAGCTCCCACCAGTCAAGATACAGGCCCGCGCCGGCAACGACGCGGGCCTGTTTTCATGTGTGGCGTGGAGGCAGGCCAGCGGCATGGCCGACGAGGCCGTTCTCGGTCAATTCGGCCAGTGCCAGCGACTGGTCGAGATGTTCGGCCCGCCAGGCGAGCAGCCGTTCGGCGAACTCCAGCCGCACGGCTAGATGGCTGGGGTCTGCCGCGAGATTGTCCAGTTCGCCCGGATCGTTTCCCAGATCGAACAGCAGCGGCGGCAGGTTGCCGCCGAAATGCACATATTTGTAATGTTCCGTGCGGATAACGGCGAGATTGCATTGGCGTGAGGCGATGCCGAAATGGCGTTCCGCCTCGCCCGCGGCAATCGAGCGGAAATCGAACTCCCAATGCGCGGCATCGCGCCACGCCGCCGGGGCCTCTCCGTTCAGGAACGGCTTCAGCGAGTTGCCGTCGAGATGCGGCGCGGGCTCTTCGCCGAGCAGGTCGAGAAGCGTCGGCAGAATGTCGACCGCTTCGGTGAAGCTGTCGACATTGCCGCCGGCCGCCTTGCCGTGGCGCGGATCGCGGATGATCAGGGGAATGTGGTAGCTGCCGTCGAAATAGCCGCCCTTGCCCAGCATGAAATGGTCGCCCATCATCTCGGCATGGTCCGAGGTCAGCACTATGATGGTGTCGTCCCACGCGCCCGCGGCCTTAACCGCTTGCCAGACGCGGCCGAGCTGCGCGTCGACCTCGGAAATCATGCCGTAATAGATCGCGCGGATGCGGCGAAAATCGTCTTCGCTCCAGTCATGCACCGTGCCTCTGGCTTCGGGGCGGAATTTTATCTGTTTCTGCCGGCCGAGATCATAGGCAAGGTAGGGATGGTTTTCCGCCTCTTCCTGCCAGCTTGCCGCGCGCCGGAAGGCCGGGCCGTCAGCCGGATCGTACATTGTGTTGTAGGGCTCCGGCACGACGAAGGGCGGGTGCGGGCTGATGAAGGAAAGATGCGCGAACCACGGCGCGGCGTGCTCCTGTTCGCCAAGCCAACGCGTGAATTCGCCGGTCAGGAAGGCCGCCGGGGTTTGTTGCCCGGAGTAGACGGGCGGCGCGTTGCTGACGGTGGTCCCGGCCACGCCGTCGGCCACCGGGCGATGGATGTCGGGGGATCCGGCGCTGGCGTCGACACCTTGCAGTTCCAGCCAGGATAGCCATTGCTTCTGATGCTCGGGCAGCAACTGGCGCACCGTAAAGCCCGGCAGCACGCCTTCATAGCTTTGCAGCCGCGGATCGCCCGGCGCCAGCAGGCGCGGATCGAGCGAGACGTCGGTGTAGCCGAACAGTGTCGGATCATAGCCCAGGGCGCGAGCCGAGAGCGCGATGTTGCCGTGGCGAGCGTCGAGCGGCGTGCCGTTGCGGCAGACGCGGTTGTTCATCTGGTAGAGGCCGGTGTAGAGGCAGGCGCGGGCGGGCGAGCAGGGCGCCGCGCCGCCATAGTGCCGCTTGAACAGCACACCCTCCGCGGCCAATGCGTCGGCATTCGGCGTCTGCACGACCGGATGACCGGCGGCGGACAGACAATCGCCGCGCCACTGGTCGCACGTGATCAGCAGAATGTTGGGCCGCCTGGCTTTTCCAGTCACTCACGATACCTTTGTCGCGGGAGGTCGAACGCCGCTCATGGAACCGAATTCTGACCACGGCGCAAGTCTGACCTGCGAGCCAATTGGTGAACGAAACTAGTTCCATCGTTCACTTTTGCAGCACAGTCCATTCTGTGTTTGCCGCCTTTGCGTAAAGTGCTCTGGTCCTCATATTGGCGTGGACAGCGGCGAGGGCCGCACATGCACCAAGGGAAGGAGCAAGACAATGCTCGACCAGATCAAGGGCCTGCACCACGTCACGTCGATGGCCAGGGATGCCCGCCAGAACAACGATTTCTTCACCAGGAAACTCGGCCAGCGCCGGGTCAAGAAGACCGTCAATTTCGACGCGCCCGACGTCTACCATCTCTACTACGGTGACGAGACGGGCGCGCCGGGTTCGGTGATGACCTATTTCCCTTTCCCCGACATAGGCAAGGGCCGGCATGGGGTCGGGGAAGTCGGAACCACCGTCTACTCGGTGCCGGAAGGCACGCTTGGCTATTGGGAAAAACGCTTTGCCGATGAGGGCGTCACCGGCCTCTCGCGCGAAGAAACCTTCGGCGAGAAGCGCCTGGCTTTTGCCGGACCGGATGGTGACGGCTTTGCGCTGGTCGAGCACAAGGGCGACAGCAGAGTGCCCTGGGTGAAAGGCGGTGTTCCGGTCGACCAGGCGATCCGTGGTTTCCACTCGGTGACGCTCAGGCTGAAGGATGGCGGCGCCACGGAAGAGCTGCTGAAGTTCATGGGCTATGAGGAGGTCGACAAGTCCGGCAATCTCAGGCGGCTGGCGGTGAAGAACGGCAATGGCGCCGACGTCATCGACATCGAATCGCAGCCGAGCACGGCCTTCGCCGATCTCGGTGCCGGCTCCGTCCATCACGTCGCCTTCGCGGTCGAGAACCGCGCCAGGCAGCTGGAAGTACGCAAGGCGTTGATGGATACGGGATATGGGGTGACGCCGGTGATCGATCGCGACTACTTCTGGGCGATCTATTTCCGCACGCCGGGTGGCGTGCTGTTCGAAGTCGCCACCAACGAGCCGGGTTTCGATCGCGACGAGGATACTGCTCATCTGGGCGAGGCCCTGAAGCTGCCGTCGCAGCACCAGCACCTGCGGCCGTATCTGGAACAACATCTGCAGAGACTGGAAGGCTGAGGTCATGAGCAAGGACGCTTACATCCACAAGCTGCTGCCCGGTTCGCCGGGCGGTCCATTGCTGTTCGTCTTCCATGGCACTGGGGCCGATGAGAACCAGCTTCTGTCGCTCGGGCGTGATCTCGCGCCCCAGGCAACCATCATCTCGCCGCGCGGCGATGTGTCCGAACAAGGTGCCGCGCGCTTCTTTCGCCGCACCGGCGAGGGCGTCTACGACATGGACGATCTGACTCGGGCGACGACCAAGATGGCTGGCTTCGTCAAGGCTCATGTTGAAGCAGCGAAGCCATCGGCCGTGCTGGGTCTCGGTTACTCCAACGGCGCCAATGTCCTGGCCTCGGTGGTGTTCGCGGCACCGCTGCTGTTCGACGCTGCGGTGCTCATGCATCCGCTGATCCCGTTCGAGCCGCAGGTCAAGGGCAGTCTCGCCGGCCGTCATATTCTGCTGACCGCCGGCAAGCGCGACCCGATCTGCCCACCGAACCTGACCACGCGGCTCGAGGCTTATTTGCGTGCAGACGGCGCCGATGTCACAGTGGAATGGCACGATGGCGGGCACGAGGTGCGGCCAAACGAGATCGAGGCGGCACGGCGGTTCTTTGCCGGTGCTGCCCAAGGAGCATAGCGATGCCTGAACAACTGCCTGAGATCGAACTTGAGGATCGCGGTTCCAAGGGCCGCTACGTCCTGCGTGGACCCGATGGCGCCGAGGCCGAGATGACCTTC
Organism: Mesorhizobium sp. M7A.F.Ca.US.006.01.1.1; assembly: GCF_003997935.1. GTDB lineage: Bacteria > Pseudomonadota > Alphaproteobacteria > Rhizobiales > Rhizobiaceae > Mesorhizobium. The sequence continues at coordinate 1,523 of NZ_RZQL01000118.1, read as the reverse complement.
ACCAAGATCGGTGAGCACCAGATCATCATCGACCACACCGAAGTGCCGGACGTCTTTCGCGGCCAGGGTGCCGGGCTTCGGCTCGTCACCCGCGCCGTCGAGGATGCGCGTGCGGCGGGCAAGAAGATCATCCCGCTCTGCCCGTTCGCCAACGCGCAGTTTCGCCGCCATCAGGAATGGGCCGACGTGCTGAAGCGGTAGGGATTTCGTTGCTTGGAAGCGGCGCGGCAAGCGACTGCCATCCCACCGGGGCAGCTTTGGCATTTGCGAGGGTGGCGCATCCTGCCTAAGTAGATAGGATATATCCTAGCCGCCGCGCCGACAAACGAACCGAATGATCCCCCAATGACCGAAACCGATCTCGTTCCCGTCTTCGACGGCCACAACGATACGTTGCTCAGACTCCATCAGTCGAAAGACACGGACGTCGAAAAACTGTTCATCGAGGGGAAATCGGGCGGCCATATCGACCTGCCACGCGCGAGAGCCGGCGGCTTCGCCGGGGGCATGTTCGCCATCTTTCCGCCGCCTGTCGAGAAATCCAGACGCGGCGCCGTGCCCCTGGTGCCGAGCGTCGCCGAACCGCTGCCGCCCGAGGTTCCGCGCAACGAGGCGCTGACCTCGACTATCGCGATGGCCTCGATCCTGTTCAGGCTGGAACGGGCCGGAGCGCTCACCGTCTGCCGCAGCGCCGGCGATGTGCGCAATGCCATGGCGCAAGGCTCGATCGCCGCGGTGTTCCACATCGAAGGGGTCGAGGCGATCGATCCCGAGCTCACAATGCTCGACGTGCTGCATGAAGCCGGCCTGCGCTCGCTCGGCATCGTCTGGAGCCGTCCGAACGCCTTTGGCCACGGCGTGCCGTTCCGCTTCCCGTCTTCGCCCGACACCGGCCCCGGCCTGACCGATGCCGGCAAGGCGCTGGTCAAGGCCTGCAACCAGTTGAAGATCATGATCGACCTGTCGCATCTCAACGAGAAGGGCTTTCGCGATGTCGCGGCGCTCAGCGATGCGCCGCTGGTCGCGACCCATTCCAACGTGCACGCGATCTGCGGCCATTCGCGCAATTTGACCGACTGGCAGCTCGGCGCGATCCGCGAAACCGGCGGCATGGTCGGGCTGAACTTCGCAACCGGCTTCCTGCGCGAGGACGGTCGCATGAATGCCGACACCAGCCTCGACATCATGGTGCGGCATATCGATTCGCTGCTGCAGGCGCTGGGTGAGGACGGCGTTGGTCTTGGCTCCGATTTCGATGGCGCCATGATCCCGGCCGTCATCGGCGATGTCGCCGGCCTGCCGAAGCTGATCGATGCATTGGCGGCACGCGGTTTCGGCCGGGCGCTGATCGAAAAGATCGCCTATCGCAACTGGCTCAATATGCTCGAGAAGACGATAGGTTAGAGACAGCCTGCGGCATGGTGTGTGCGGCCCGCCGGCATATGTCGACAAGGACAGACTCCGTCGGTGAAGCCGGATGCGATTGGGTGGATAGCCGGCAATGCTGAAGACCTTCACGGATG
>NZ_RZQL01000117.1 GCF_003997935.1 Mesorhizobium sp. M7A.F.Ca.US.006.01.1.1 | reverse complement strand
GCGATGGCGACGACGATCTCGTCGGCACTCGGTGCGTCGGGAACACGAACCTCCATGCCGTCGAAATGGCTGCGCACCCGCGCCGCATCCTTGTGACCGAGCGGAATATCGAGCGGCACACCAAGGCCGCCGCGCTTCTTCGATGAAGGAATGAGCGCGGCCCCCTTGCCGAGCACATCGCGGAACGGGGCACCGAGCTTTGGATGAAGGATGGCGGCGGCATGTTCGAGCTCGCCATCGGCGCCGACGGCGGCGGCCTTGCCGAAGCTCTCGACCCGGTCGCCGGCAATGCCCAGAGCAGCGACGGCGCGCATGGGCAAGATATCGCCCAACGCTTCGCCGATGTCACTAAGTGCCGACAAGTCCTCGACGTAAGTGCCGACATAGGGGTTGCTGATCACCGCAATGGCCGCGGCACGCCGCGTCGGCGGATCGACGGGGCGCCCGCCTTCGATCCGGGTTTCCTCGACGATGGTGATGATACGGCGGATTTCCGGGTTCATCGCAGTCCGTCCTCGCCCTTGATATCGGCGGCGGCAAGGCCGCCGACCCGTGCATGGACGCGCGCGCCGGTGGTCATCGCCAGGATGACTGCTATTTCGTCGCCGCGCGGCGCATCGGCAATGCCGATCTCGATCGCATCGAAATGGCTGCGCACATAGGAGGCGTTTATGTGGGTGATCGGGATGTCTATGCGCGTTCCGGGGCCACCGACCTTCTTGGTCGAAGGCACGATCGCCTTGGCATTGCCGAGCAGTTCGCGCATCGCATAGCCGCCCGGATTGTGCCAGAGCGCGCCATGTTCAAGCTCGCCGGCGGCGCCGACTATGGCACCCTTGCCATAGCCTTCGATGGCCTGGCCGCCTTCACCAATGGCGTCGATCAGGCGCTGGGCCATATCGAGACCGAGCGGCTTCAGGTCTTCCATGAAGCCGGTGATCTCTTCGACATAGCGTCCGGCAAAAGGGTTGGCGATGACCGCGACGACCGCGCCTCGCTTGAGCGGGCGTGCAGCGTGGGGTCCGCCCTCATGGAATATCTCTTCGACCTGAATCAGAAATTTCCTGACCACCACAGCCGGCATTGTTCGCTTCCTTCATTCCATCGTTCATAAAACTCGTTAGAGTATCAACAATTATGCCCATCGACATTTGTCAAGCGAAGACGTCGAGCAAGTGGGCGAAGGGCCAAGAAAACTGCATCGGATGACGATTGACAGCCTGTTGAGCCGCTCCTAAACTCATATGACCATCAACGAACTCGCCATTGTCCCGGCGATGTGTGGGGGATGGTCAAAGCGTGGCTTCAAAAGCTGAAAAAAGCTGAAGGGGAATGACATGAAAAGGGCGCTCAAGAGTTTATTTCTGGCGGGCACGATGCTTGCCATTTCGTTCGGACCGGCCGCCGCACAGAACAAGGTTTCCGTAGCCGCCATCTCGGGATATTTCGCACAGGGTTTCGGCGTTTCGATCGTCAACGGCCTCAACAAGGCCAAGACCGATTTCGGCATCGACCTCAAGCTGGTCGACACCGGCAATCGCGCGCTCGACTACCAGCAGCAGTTCGAGAACCTTGCCAAGGGCAAGCAGTACGACCTCATCTTCGTGATGGGCTGGGAGCTGGTGGACTCGCTGCAAAAGGTCAGCGCCGAATATCCTGACCAGCGCTTCGTGTTCATCGATGGCGTCCTCGACAACCCCAAGATGATCTACGCAAATTTCGCCGAGGAGCAGGGATCCTTCGTCGCCGGCGCGCTTGCCGGCATGATCGAGGACAAGGGCACGGCCTTCGACAAGATCGGCGACGGCAAGGCCATCGGCTTTGTCGGCGGCCGCGATATCCCGGTGATCCGCAACTTCCTGGGCGGCTACGAGCAAGGCGCCAAATATGCCGCGCCCGACGTCAAGGTGAACTCCGTCTTCGCCGGAACCTTCGACGACCCGGCCAAGGGAAGCGAACTTGCCCAGGCGCTTTACGGCCAAGGCTCCGACATTGTCTACAACGTCGCCGGCCCGACGGGTGAAGGCGTGATGCAGGCAAGTGCCGCGGTCGACAAATATTCGATCGGCGTCGACATCGACATGTGCGGCTCGGCGCCGGGAAATGTGCTTGCCAGCATGCTGAAGCGCGGCGACATCGCCGTCTATACGCTGATCAAGGACGAGGTCGAGGGCCGCAAGATTACCGCCGGCACCCGCACTTTCGACCTCGCCTCGGGCGGTGTCGAGGTCAAGGTCTGCGATGACATCGCCGCCAAGATCCCGGCTGACGTGACCGCCAAGCTCGATGAGATCAAAAAGGGCATCGTCGACGGCAAGATCGTGATCGCCAAGGCGAAGTAAGCCAACAACAGCGCCTCCCTCCCAAGAAAGCGCTACACTGATCCGCCGCGGCTTGCCGCGGCGGATCAGTGTCCAATCTGCGAGAGCCACGTTGTCGAACACGCCGGGGTCGCCGACCCTCCACAGCAATGCCGCGATGGCCGTCGAGTTGACTGGCATCACCAAGCGTTTTGGCGCATTCGTCGCCAATGACGGCATCGACCTTGCGGTCCGCCGCGGCGAGATCCACGCCATCATCGGCGAGAACGGTGCCGGCAAGACGACGCTGATGAACATCCTGTTCGGCCTCTTGCAACCGGACGAAGGCTCGATCCGGCTGAACGGTGAAGAGATCGTGATCGCCGACCCGTCCGTGGCAATAAAGGCCGGCCTCGGCATGGTTCACCAGCATTTCAAGCTGGTTCCCTCGCTCTCGGTTGCCGACAACGTCTTTCTTGGTATGGAAATCCGTCGCCATGGGCTGATCGACCACGCCGCACAAATTGCGCGCACGCGCGACCTGTCGAAGCGCTTCGGCCTGCAAGTCGATCCGACCGAGCGCGTCGGGCTGCTCTCGGTCGGCATAGAGCAACGCATCGAAATCCTGAAGGTCCTGGTGCGCGGCGCGCGCACCATCATCCTAGACGAACCGACCGCAGTGCTGACGCCGCAGGAGAGCCGTGAGCTGTTCCAGACGCTGCGCAGCTTCGTGGCCGAAGGTATGACGGTGATCTTCATTTCGCATCACCTGGAAGAAGTGATGGAAGTGTCCGACACGGTGACGGTGCTGCGCAACGGCAGGAAGGTGACGACCCGGCCCACGGCCGAGCTCAGCAAGGACGAGTTGGTGCACATGATGGTCGGCCGAGAGGTCAGCTTCGACCGCCGGCCCCGCGCATCGCTGCACGGCGACGTGGTGCTCGAAGTGAAGGATCTGTGGGCGCGCGACGACCGCCTGCTGCCGGCCCTTCGCGATGCCAGTTTCACGGTCCGCTCCGGCGAGGTGGTGGGGATCGCGGGTGTGGCCGGCAATGGACAGACGGAGCTGGCGGAAGTGCTTTCGGGGTTGCGGCCGGCAAGCCATGGCGGGGCGTGGCTGAAGGGCCAGAATCTCACCGCTCTCTCCCCCGCCGCGATCCGCCAGGCAGGCCTCGCCCATGTTCCAGGCGACCGCATGGTGCGCGGGGTCGATCGCAACGCTTCGATAGCGGCCAACACCCTGATGGGCCGCCAGCATCGCGCACCATGGAGCCGCGGCGGCATGCTCAACTGGAATGCCATAAATCAAAACGCCGAAACGCTGATCAAGAGCTTCGATATTCGCGCGCGCGGACCGAGCGATGCGGTCAAGCGGCTTTCGGGTGGAAACATCCAGAAGGTCGTTCTGGCACGCGAATTCACCAATGGCGCCGATTTCCTGCTGATCGACCAGCCGACGCGCGGCGTCGACATCGGCGCCCAGGAGGCCATTCACGACGAGATCATGCGCCAGCGCGCCGCCGGCCGGGCGATCCTGCTGATTTCCGTGCAACTCGACGAACTGGCCGCCCTTGCCGACCGCATCCTGGTGATGTTCAACGGGCGGATAATGGGCGAGGTCGCCGGCGATGATGCCGAAGAGGAGCGCATCGGCATGATGATGGCAGGCGTGGCCGCGCCGGAATTCGCCGCGGAGACCGCATCATGAAAGACCATTTGCGTGCCGTTTCCGGCCAGGTCATCGCCATCGGCGTGGCACTGCTGATGGGCGCGATCATCATCCTCATGGTTGGCGAAAGCCCGGTGCGCGTGTTCATGACGCTGTTGCGCGGCGCCTTCGGCGATCAGGAGAAGATTGCCGGGACCTTGCTGCAGACGACACCGATCCTGATCTGCGGTGTCGCCGCCTGCATCGGCCTGCGCGGCGGCATGTTCAACGTCGGCATCGAGGGCCAGCTGTTCCTAGGCGGCTTCGCCGCCGCGTGGGTCGGCTTTGCCATGCCCCTGCCCGCGGGCATCCACACGCTGGCAGCACTGGCGCTCGCGGTCGTGGCAGGCGCGGCCTGGGTCGCCATCCCCGCCTACTTCCGCGCCCGCTACAACACCAACGAGGTCGTCTCGACGATCCTGTCGAACTACGTGGCGGTGCTGCTCACGTCCTACTTCACCATCTTCCTGTTCAAGCGGCCGGGTGGCTGGTCGGAGACGCCGCCGATCCTGGCGACATCCTATCTGCCGGAGATCTTCACCTTTTCGCGGTTGAACTGGGGCCTGGTCATTGGCCTGGTGCTGGCGGTCGGCGCAGCCCTTGTCTTCCGCTACACCAAATGGGGTTACAGCGTCACGATGGTCGGTTCGGCGCCGAAATTCGCCGAATATGGCGGCGTCAACGTGAAACGGCAGGGTTTCCTGGTCCTGCTGCTTTCGGGGGCGGTCGGCGGGCTGGCCGGCGGCGTCGAGACGCTCGGCGTCCATCACCGCTTCATGGAAGGATTTGCTCCCGGTTTCGGCTTCGACGGGCTGATCGCCGCCCTGCTCGCCAATGGCTCGCCCGTCGCCACCATCTTCACCGCGCTGTTCTTTGGCGCCCTGCGCAACGGATCGCTGCTGCTCGAGGTCGATACCAGCGCGTCGCGCGAGATCATCACCGTGATCCAGGCGCTGATCATCCTCAGCGTGTCGGCCCAGGTGCTGGTGAGAAAGCGTGGCGACAGCCAGGCAGGGGAGCGGCGATGGAAATTCTAGACAAGCTCATCAACGTCGCGCTGATCGCGGCGACGCTTCGCACCACGGCGCCCATCCTTCTGGTCGCGCTTGGCGGCTCGTTCACCACCAAGGCCGGCATCTTCAACATCGGCCTCGAGGGGCAGATGCTGGTCGGCGCCTTCTTCGCCGTCCTTGGTTCGATCTGGACCGGTTCCGCTCTGGCGGGCGTCGCCTGCGGCGTCGCGGCGGCGCTCGTCTTCGCCCTGGTTTTTGCTGTCCTGGTGGTGAGCTTCAAGGCCAATGAAGTGGTCGTCGGGCTGGCGCTCAACATCCTGGCCGGCGGCATGACGATCTCGCTGATGAAAGCGATCTTCGGCACGCGCGGCTCGATCGTCGGTCACGGCATCGTCGGCCTGCCGAAAGTCCAGCTGCCCGGCGCCCGCGACCTTCTCGGCTCGTGGGCGCCGCTGATCTCCGGCTTCACGCCACTCGTCTATGCCGCCTTCATCGCCGTGCCGCTGCTGGTCGTCTGCTACAACCGGACGCGGCTCGGCCTCTATATCCGCGTCGTTGGCGAAAAGCCGGAAGCCGCCGAGGCGCTCGGCATCTCGATCACCCGCGTCCGCTACATCGCGTCGCTGCTGTGCGGATTGCTGGCGGGCCTCGCCGGCGCGCATCTGTCACTCGGCTACATCACCATGTTCACCGAAAACATGTCGTCGGGCCGTGGTTTCATGGCGGTGGCGATCCTGATCTTTTCCAACGGCGATCCGCTGAAGGTGCTGGCCGGCTGCCTGCTGTTCGGCTTCGCCGACGCTTTTTCGCTGCGCCTGCAGACGTTCGGCTATCCCTCCTACCTGGTTCTCACCGTCCCCTATGTCGTCGCGCTGATCGCATTGTTCGCGCTGTCCTACCGGGCGCGTCCAAGGATCATCGCGGAGACGCTGGAATCGATGCGCAAGCTGCTGTCGGTAGACAAGAACACGGAACCCGGCGGCAAAAATCCCCAGTGAAGGAAGCCTTTATGGAACGCATAATCCTCGACGTGGATTCGGCCGGCGACGATATTCTCGCCGTGCTGTTCGCGGCGATCAATCCCAAGCTCCGGCTCGAGGGCGTAACCACCGTCACCGGTGCGGCCGGCCCGATCGAGCAGGTCACCAACGTCGTGCTCAACACGCTGACGCTCGCCGGGCGTGACGATATCCCGGTTCACGCCGGCGCGTGGCGGCCGATCGTCGGCAACGCCAAGGCCGACATGGAGGCGCCGGTGCATTTCGAAAAGCGGCTTGTTGCCCGTTTCGGCGATCGCCTCAAGAAGTTCAACCCGCCGGCGCCGGCGCCGGTGCGGCAAGCCACGTCGGGACATGCGGTCGATTTCATCATCGGCACGGTCATGGCCAATCCGGGCGAGATCACGCTGGTGACGACCGGCCCGCTGACCAACGCGGCGATGGCGCTGTTGCAGGAGCCGGGATTGACCGGTGCACTGAAGCGGCTGATCGTGCTCGGCGGCAATTTCCAGACGCCGGGCAACATCACGCCCCTGTCGGAATACAACATCTGGGCCGATCCGGAGGCTTCGCGCATCGTGCTGAACGCCGATGTCGAGAAGATTCTCGTGCCGCTCGACATCTGCGAGGACAACCGCGTCGCCGATTCGATGCTGACACGCGACGACATCGCCGACATGCAGGCCGTCGCCAAGGACAATCCCGTCCTTGAGATGATCGCCGACAGCTTCCCGATCTACATCGACATCTGGCGCGAATTCTTCGACCTCGTCGGGTTCCCGATGGACGACGTGATCACCGTGGCGCTGGCTTTCGATCCTGGCCTGGCGACGATGACCGAGCCGCTGTTCGCCGACGTCGTGCTCGACGGCAGGCTGGCGCGCGGCCAGACCGTCGCCTATCGCGGCCGGCAATTGCTGCCCGGCGGCGGGCCCAAGACCACCCGCATCTGCACCGGCCTGGACGGCCGGCGTTTCCTCGACGGCTTCAAGAAAACCATAGCGCGCTACGAGCGGGCGGCGTGAAAGACGACATGATGACCAAGCCAACTCCTATCCTGTTCGACTGCGACCCCGGCCACGACGACGCCATTGCGCTGGTCATGGCGCATCGCTCGCCTGCCATCGAACTCATCGGCGTCACCACGACCTGCGGCAATGCGGAAGTCGAGAAGACGACCGCCAATGCCTTGCGCATCCTGGAGTATATCGGCGCCGGCGACGTGCCTGTCGCGCAAGGCTGCCACCGTCCGCTGGCGCGCCCGCTGGTGCTCGGCACCGCAGATGGCCCAAGCGGCCTCGAGGGCTCGCCCTACCTGCCGCAGGCGACGATCAAGCCGGTTGACCAGCATGCCGTCGATTTCCTGGCCGACAAACTGCGCGCCGCGCCCGAACCGATCCTGGTCGTGGCCACCGGCCCGCTCAGCAATATCGGCCTGATGATCCTCAAGCATCGCGACGTGCTGCCCAAGATCAAGGAGCTGATCTGGATGGGCGGCGTGTTCTACCGCAAGAGCGAGATCATCACGCCGACCGAGTTCAACGCGTTCTGCGACCCCGAAGCGCTGAAGATCGTTCTGGACAGCGGCGTGCCGATCCTGATGGTCGGCCTCGACGTCACCATGCAGGTGCTGATCGAGGCACCGCAATATGCCGAACTCGCGACCATCGACACGCCGCTCGGCCGGCTCGTCAACGACTGGCTGCTGTTCTACGAGAAGCTGCACCGCAACTCGATGGGCGTCGGCGGCGCCATGCACGATCCGCTGGCACTGGCGCTGGCCATCGACCCGACCTTGGTGCGCACGCGCCCTGCCCATATCGGCGTCGATCTGTCCGGCACCTACGCCTTCGGCGCGACCATCGCCGATTACTGGGGCGAGCGCGGTGAAAAGGACAATGCCCGCATCGCCCATGAGGTCGACGCGGACCGCTTCTTCAAGCTGATGTTCGATCTGCTGCGGGACTGAATGAAGGCCGCAGCGACTAGCGGAACAGATATTTCGAGACTTCCGGGTTGCCGCGACGCCACATCACATTGTCCAGGAAGTAGTGGTGCACGTTGATGAATATCCACGCGATGAAGAGGAAAAGCGACGAGCCGAGCACCTGTTTGTCGTAGGGAACCAGAGCACTCAGCGCCATCGGCACGAGCCAGAAACCGAGAGCACCGAGAATTGTGCCGGCGATGATGAATATCAGCACCCGCAGCCTGTACATCGGTCCAAGAATGGACAGCACCCTGAATTCCGGATCCTTGACGGCATCCGCGCGGTCGCGCTCGACATTGGTCTGGTAACGCCAGACCACCGCCAAATACTGCAACGAATGGAGTGCCGGCACCACGAGCAGCCAAAGCGGGTTCAATCTCACGAACAGAATCCAGGCATAGAGGGTCGTGACGTAAGCGACGACGCCGTTATACGGCAGCGCGCCTCCATGTTTGCGCCAGCGATTGACGAACATCACGGCGGTGGCCGCCGAGGAGGCAGCGGCGACCGCGAGCGCGATGTTGAGGAGCCAGGGCGGGACAGCGAATGTGTAGTAGTCTAGGCCCCAGAACTGCCTTTCGGTGATCACCGCGTTTGTCTGGAGCCAGGCGAACAGCCACACGGCATATCCGTTGAACAGCAGCGCTTTCTTGTCCTGGTCGCTGAAGAATTTGCGCTTCAGCACCGCGTCCACCATCAGCATGCCATAGCCTTGCTTGACGTAGTGCCAGCCGACGAAAAAGCCCATCGCGTTGGTGGCATATCCCAGCAGGCGGGCGTTGCCGGTTACGGAGCCATAGGCGAAGAAAGCGACCATGATCATTGGGACGGCAATGCCCGCGATGATGTAGCGGATCTGGAGATTCCTGTCATATCCGTCGCCGCGCACCTTGCGCCCGAAATCGCGATAGAAAATCTGATACGAGTGGGCAAAATGTGGATGGTTTATCAGATTGGCGAGCAAGAGCATTACCGCCGCCACAACGCCCTCGTATCTAAGAGGCACAAAGAATAGGATCGGCAGGATCAGGAACGCGCTCCCGCCAAGCATTAAAAAATCGATGAACGGACCAAACAGATATTTCTGCGGGGGTGCCGCGACTGAAACCGGGCCATCCGCCGAAAGGTGAAGTGCCATGCTGCCTTCTCCCTGTGATTGTTTATCTAGCCATCAATCTGATAGGAATTTTTTCTTGACTCCCTGCACTCAGCTATGGTACATTTTTGCCTATGGTGCTGATTTGCGCCAGTGACCCGCCGCACGGGCGGGTTTTTCGTTTGCTCCGTCAGCCAACGCGCCGGCGAAGGCTCCGAAGAAGCGTCGATCGCAGCGCGTTCAGCCGCGCGAGACGTCAAGGTCAGTTGAGCTGGTTGAGAATCCCGGAACTGTTCGCCAGCACCAAACTTTTGTAGATCAGGAACGCCAGCGTACAGATCGCGGCCAGCGAGATCGGCACGCCGAACGGCACCACGCCCTTGCGGTCCAGATGCTGGACGATGAGCCGAAAAGCGCCCGCCGGCAGCAGGAATGGGTTTTTCACGATCGCCGCGGTGGCCAAGGCGAAAACCAGGAGCAGCACCGAAAACACCGCGAGACCGCTGCCGCTGATCAGGAAGGGCACGACTGCTATCAGCTTGACATCGCCGGCGCCGATCTTGCGCAAGGCCCAGAAGGGCAAGAGCGCGGCGAACAACAGGAGCCCTGCACTGGTGCTCAGTCCCATGTCCCACCACGACCCGGATTGCAGCGACAGCAACAGCAGCCCCCCGGCGCCCAGGCAGAGCAGCAGCAGCACGTCGCGATTGGAAATTCTCTGGGTGGTGAAATCGAGCCAGGCAATCCTGGCCAGCAGAGGGATTGCGAGCACCTTCAGCAGCAGCGCTTCGGCAAGCAACATGCTAGCGCTCGACGTTCTGCACGCTTGACGACAAAAGCTTCAGATTGTTGGCGACGGTCGGGTCGTTGGGCGCCAGTTCGTAAGCCTTGAGGAAGTTCGAGCGGGCATCCTGCAACTTGCCGCGCAGCAGGTAGGAATAGCCGACATTGTTGTAGTATTCGGGCGTCGCGCCGACCAGCTTGAAGGCCCTGGCATAGGCCCGGTCGGACAGGTCGAAGCGGTGGATCCGGTCGGTGCAGGCGGCCAGCCCCATCCAGGCGTTACCATCATTGGGTGCCAGTTGCGTCGCCTTGAAGAACAGCGCGCCGGCATTGCCGTAATTTTCGGCACGGAACTGGTTCTTGGCTTCGGCGACCGCCTGGTCCGAGGCATAGTATTCGACGTCGCTGACCGTTTTCAGCCCATCGAAAGCATCGCCAAAAGACGTTACGTCGCCTTTCGATGGCTCGTTGGTGCGCACGACACCGTCGGTTGTGTCCGCCGTCTGGCAACCAGCAAGCACCGCCATGAGCAGACAGGCCGCGGCCGCGATAACCCTCTTCATACGTCCGTCCCCTGGGCCCCCGACTCACATTAGGGCCAAATGATATACTAAACTAGAAGAAAACGCCTCTCATGCGAATGATGACCGGCAACATGATCACCACCATCACGACTGGGAATATACAGAGTCCCAACGGAATCATCATCTTGACCGGGAGTGAATTGGCGCGCTCCTCGGCACTCAGAATTCTCTGACTGCGCATTTCGGCGCTATAAACACGCAAGGCATCGGTGAGGCTGGTGCCGAGTTCTTCCGATTGCCGGAACAGCACGGCCAGTGCCCGCGCCTCCTCAAGGCCTATGCGATCGGCGAGTTCGCGTAACGCCTCCCGCAACGGCTTGCCGGCACGCAGTTGCAAATTCATGATAGACAGTTGGATCCCCAGCCACTTGTGGGTGGCAGCCATTTCGTGACTCACACGTTCGACCGCCGCCTCAAGGCTCATGCCTGCATCGGCGCATGTGATCATCATGTCCATGAAGTCGGGAAAGGCACGGCGATAGATTCGTTTCTGACCATTCTCGAAGCGATCGAGCATGATGCTCGGAATCACCATGCAGGCCAGGCCGAACAAAGCAGAGCCGGCAAAGGTTATGAAACCAGGCAGTTGTGGTGGAAGGACCCGCGACAGCAGTGCATAGATGGCCAAAAACCCAATGCAGACTGCAACCAGACGGGACAGGGTATAAACCAGCGGTGCGCTTGATTTGTAAAAGCCGGCTCGAAAGAGCTTCGCCTCCAAAGCATTCGGCTCATCGCGCTCCTTTTCGATCGACTTGAAGTAGGCGTCGACTGGCCGTTGTGCCGCAAGCTTGGCAAGCACGTCCTGTCCAAGCATTGACCGGCGGTCTGTAATTCCTTCGCCCATCAGGCTCTGCGCGACGAGCTTTCGTGTTTGCAGAGCTGGCAGGAAGACGAGCGCACCGAACAGGAAAAAAGATGCCGCCGCCGCAAACACGACGATAGATACCAAGAAACCCAGATCCTGAATATTCGAAAACAATTTTATTCGTCGCCCCTGTCAGAAATCAAAATTAACCATTCGATACATGATGAAATCCCCCAACAAAGCCCACACCCCGAATACGGTGAAAACTGGGAAAATGAGCTGATCGTGCCATACGCCTCCATAATAGGAGGGAGCAAGAAGTTGAAGGATCAAGAACATGACGAGCGGGAACAGTGATATAATCCAGGCCGACACGCGCCCTTCAGCGGAAAGCGCCCGAATTTTCATTCGAAGCTTTTGCCTTTCTCGCAGTACCGAGGATAGGTTGGACAAGATTTCTGTCAAATTACCGCCGGTCTTGGCCTGGATCGACAGTGATACCGACAGCAACTGAAGCCCCTCGAAGCCGACGCGCTGCGAAAGCTTTCGCACGGCCTGCTCGATGCTGAGGCCAAATGTGATCTCATCGGAGACGATGCCGAACTCGGTGCCAAGCGGATCCGGCATTTCGCGCGCGACCAGGCCGATGGCGACCGAAGCCGGGTGACCGGCGCGCAGCGAACGAACGATCATGTCGAGCGCGTCCGGCAACTGTTTGGCAAATTTCTGGATTCGCTTATTGCGGGCGCGCCGGAGGACGAGAAGCGGCAGGACAAGCCCTACGACCAGAAAGATAAGAAGCGACGCCAAAGCGGAAAAATTGAAGAGTACCAGGAGCAACGCCATCGCTAGTCCAACGAGCAGGAATGTCGCGGCGAACGTCAGGGGATTTCCGGTAATGCCGGATTGAGTATAGAGTCTGTTCAGCCACACCATTCCAAAAAGAAAGTCGCCGGAGTCAGTGAGGCCACGCTCCCGCAGCAATCCCTGTAACGTTTGTTCGGCCGGGACGTCGCCAGCGAGCCGCTTCAATCGGCGATTGACTGCCATGGACCGGGAGCGGCGGCCGGCAAAGGAAAGATAAAGGGCTTCGCCTGCAAGAATGACCGAGGCTGCCGCCAGCATGTAGATGAAGTAGAGCAGAGCTTGACCCGTCGGCATCAGAGGGCAACCTGCGGGTTGAAGGCGTCCTTGGCAAAATGATGGCCAAGCGTAGCGGCCTCTGGAGCGAAGCGCGGGCGGACGCCGGTGGCGCGAAAATCTCCGATGACCTTGCCTTCGGCTGTCACCTCACGGCGGACAAAATGATAGATTTCCTGGAGTTGCACGACATTGCCCTCCATGCCGGTCAGTTCCGATATGGAGGTGACACGCCGGCCGCCGTCCGAAAGACGCTGTGTCTGGACGATGATATCGATGGCAGAGGCAATCTGTGCCCGGATTGAATCATGCGTCATCGGCATGCCCGCCATGCCGACCATCTGTTCCAGCCGCGAGATCGCGTCGCGCGGCGTGTTGGCATGGATTGTCGTCATCGACCCCTCATGGCCAGTATTCATGGCCTGCAGCATGTCGAAGGCTTCCTCGCCGCGCACCTCGCCGACGATGATGCGATCCGGCCGCATGCGGAGCGCGTTCTTGAGCAATTCGCGCTGGCGCACCTCGCCCTTGCCCTCGACATTGGGCGGGCGCGTCTCCAGCCGGCCGACATGCGGCTGCTGCAGTTGCAGTTCTGCCGCATCCTCGATGGTGATCAGCCGCTCCTTCGAGGGGATGTAGCTCGACAAGGCATTGAGCAACGTTGTCTTGCCGCTGCCGGTGCCACCCGAAACCAGGATCGATTTGCGCGCCTGGACTGCGATCCGCAGCAGGTCGATCATCGGCGGGCGGATCGAATTGAATGCCATCAAACGTTCGAGCGAATAGGGATTCTTCGAGAATTTGCGGATCGACACCAGCGGGCCGTCTACCGAGACCGGCCGCACCGCGATGTTGACACGTGAGCCGTCTTCCAGCCGGGCATCGACCATGGGCGAGGATTCATCGACCCGCCTGCCGATGGCCGAAACGATCTTGTTGATGACGCGCAGCAGATGGGCCTCGTCCCGAAACCGGATTGGCGTCTCTTCGACGATGCCCCGCCGCTCGATGAAAACGCGCTTGTGAGTATTGATCAGGATGTCGGTAATGGAATCATCCTTGAGCAGCGGTTCGATCGGCCCGAGGCCCAGCATCTCGTCGGCGGTGTCGCTGGTGAGTTGATCGAGTTCGCGCGCATTCAGCGGCACCGCGCGAGCGCGAACGAACTCGCGCACGATTGGACGGATCTCGTTCAGGATCTCATCCTTGGAAGCACTTTCAAGCGCGGTCAGGTTGAACCGGTCGATCAAGTGGCGATGCAGCTCGACCTTGAGCGTCAGAAAATCATCGCCATGCGATTCAATATCAGCGGCGGTCGAAAGGGGCTGAGCAACAGGCGACACCGCCGGCAACTCAACCTTTGTCACTGCCTGCTGTTCGCTTGGCCCCTTGATGAACCGCCCCAGCATAATCGCCTATACTCCCCTTAGTCCCTCATTAGCGGAAACTAAACGTTAACCAACGAGCGCACAAGCGCCTGGATGCCCGGCGCACAGCCATTACTTTCGGCATAGTTAAGATCAAAGCCCACAAATCCCTTGTTTATTTGATGCAGAGGGCATGCGGGGTCCTCCAAATTCATCTGCGGCTCCCGGAGTCATCCGACCGCGCCGCGAAAACGGGTAAAACTCCCACCTAACCCCTTAGATATAAAGGAATATGCATTATGGCTAATGCTTTCTTGGTTTCGCCACATGAGCGGCTGAATTGTGAACGAATGGTTAAGGACGATCGAAAAATGAAAAGAATCAATCCCTTGATAAGATTTGACTTTGCAATCTTCTTGCCGAATCACGTATATGAAAGTTAAGGAACTCTTAATCTCGTTTGACTCTGCGTTTTCTCGGGACCTAGGATCGAGATGACGGGGGATGCTTGGGTATGGATTTCATCTCTTGCTCTGTCTCGTCGGGTTCCAACCTCCAAAGGGAGAAATTGACATGAAGAAGCTCATGACGATGACCCGGCAGTTCCGCGACGATGAAAACGGCGCTGCCATGGTCGAATATTCCATCCTCATCGGCATCATTGCCGCGGCGTCGATCGTGACGATCATCGCCATCGGAGTATGGGTGAACGGCTCGTTCACCAATCTCTGCAGCAAGCTGACGGGTGTTGCTGGCGTAACGAACTGTACTACTGTTGCTGCGGTTACTCCCTGATCATTTTCCAATCGGGACCCGGATCTGATCCGGGTCCCTGTCGCTCGATATGTTGCCTTTCTTGGGGTTTTTGGGATCATGCGCGCGAACACACTCATCATGATCGTTCTTGCCGGTGTTTTCGGTGTCCTGGCGGTTGTGTTGGTCAATATCTGGCTGGCCGGCCAGCGAAGCGCCATGGCGCAAACGGGCATTGTTCAAGGCAGCACTGTCGTCGTTGCGGCAATGCCGCTGAAGTTCGGCGATACGCTGAGCGCAGACAAGTTGCGCGAAGTCGCATGGCCAGCGGGCGCGGTCCCAACGGGCGCCTTCAAGACAACGAAAGAGGCCTTGGCCGGCGAAGGCACTAGGCAAGCGCTTCAAACCATCAGCGCCAACGAACCAGTCCTCGCCAGCAAGATCACTGGGCCAGGCCAACGCGCCACGCTTTCGGCGGTGCTTGGCGAAGGCATGAAAGCTGTTTCCATCAGGGTAAACGACGTGCTCGGCGTCGCCGGCTTCGTTTTCCCCGGTGACCGGGTCGATGTGCTGCTGACGCGAACGGTGCGCGACGGTGATGGGGCGGACAAGAGTTTCGTCGATGTGCTGCTGCAGAGCATGAAGGTGCTCGCCATCGACCAGGTGGCCGATGTGAGCAAGGAAAGCCCAACCGTGGTGAAGTCCGTAACGCTAGAGGCCAGCACCAGGGATGCGCAGAAGCTGACACTGGCGGCAGGCGCCGGCCAATTGTCGCTGGCGTTGCGCCAGGCAGCCGCCAGCAAGGGCGAGACGACCGAACGCGTGACGCTTTCCGACCTGACCGGCGAGACACCGGCCGATGTCGCCGCCAGGCAGGCGGAGCTCGACAAGAAGGCAGCAGCGGAAGCCGAGGCTGCAGCCGAGCGCAAACGCGCCGAGGACAAGATTGCCGGGTTGACCCAGGCGGTGGAGCGGGTGGGAAGCCGCCTCGACGAACTGGGCAAGGTAAAGCCTGCTCCGATCGTGATGGCGGCACCGCAGCAGGTCGTCAAGGAAGTGGTCAAATATGTGCAGCCTGAGCCGCCGGCGCGGGCAACGATCGGCGTTTTTCGGGGTGTGAAGCTCGAGACATATGACGTGCCGCGACAACCATGATAAGGTGCGGCTAATAAACGGGACTGCCACCGGCAGCGAGTGGGGAGACGGGGATGCGGGGATATTGCTTAGGGATAGCGACGGCCGCGTTGTCGTGCCTAGGGGCGCTGTTGCTGTCGGGCCTGGCGGCCAATGCGGCCGACCGCTTCATCGATGTGTCGACCCCCGGCGTTCATCGGATTTTCCTGCCGATGTCGCAATCGGTGACGATCCAGGTGAGTGCCAATCTGGGCGACATCGTCGTTGGCGACGAGAAGATCGCCGATGCCCAGCCAATGACCGACCGTACGCTCTATGTCATTGGCAAGGGCGCGGGCACCACCACGGTCAATCTGTTCTCCACGGATAAGCGCTCGCTCGGCGCGCTCCAGATCGAGGTTGGCGTCGATGTCAGCGACATGGCGCAGGCGATCCGTCAGGTGGCGCCAAGGGCGCGCATCGAAATCGGCTCCGTCAATGGCAAGGTCAGGCTTGGCGGCCATGTCAAGGACGGCGCTACACTGGCGTCGATCCTTGAAGTGGCGCAGCAATATGGACCCGACGCCGTCATCAACTCGGTCATCGTAGACGACAGCCAGCAGGTCAATCTGGAAGTCCGCGTCCTGGAAGCCAAGCGCAATGCCGGGCGCGACCTCGGCGTGTCGATCAGGAGCAGGAACGGCGATGGCACGACCCAGGTTGGAACGGGCATCGCGGCTACCCAAGCACCCGGCGTAGACCCCGGTGACTTGGTGACGGGTTTGCTATCGAACAGTAATCCCTTCGCAGCCTTAATCACCCGCGTCATCGACAGCAACATCAAGGTCGACCTGATCATCGAGGCGCTTGAGGCCAAGGGCGTTGTGCGCACCTTGGCCGAACCCAACCTGACCACACTTTCCGGCGAACCGGCCAGCTTCAATGCCGGTGGCCAGGTCCCCATCCGCAGCGTCGACAAGGATGGCGAGGTCCAGATCGAGTACAAGCAGTTCGGCGTCAATCTTCAGTTCACGCCGGTCGTGCTCGCCGACGACAAGATCCATATGAAGCTGGCGCCGGAGGTGAGCGACCTGACCGGCTTCACAACCGCGGGCGACCCGATCTTCACCAACCGCAAACTCGACACCGTTGTCGAGTTGCGCGACGGCCAGAGCTTCGCGGTCGGCGGGCTTCTGTCGAGCAAGACCACCAAGCAGCAAAACCAGGTGCCGTGGCTTGGCCAGGTGCCTGTGATCGGCACGCTGTTCCGCAATTCGAGCAGCCAGAAAGAAGAAACCGAGCTTGTGGTGATTGTCACGCCGCACATCGTGCGGCCGGTGAAGCCCGGCGAACAGCTGGCGACGCCTTTCGACAAGACGCGGCCCGCTAACGATCCGGAGTTCTTCGTGCTCGGCCAGCTCGAAGTGACCAAGGACATGGTCCGCAAATATGAACTGGGCGAAGGCGTCACCGGCCCCTATGGCCACATGCTCGACTTCAAATCGAAGGACAAGATGCTCTATGTCAAGAAATAGCGCCTTGATCCTCATCCTGTGCGCTAGCGCGCTATCGGGCTGTGCCGCGGACTATCTGAACCACTATGATTCGGTGACCCTGGCCGCCGGCGACACGCAGAAGTTCAATTCGCTGCTGCAGACGGTCGATCCACTCAATCCGGCGTCCCGAAACACACATATCGAAGGCGACGGCGCACGCGCCGCAGCCGTTGCCCAAGGGTACAAATATCCACCGCCACCACCGCCGCCACCAGCGATTACGGTCAATGTCGGCGGGTCGGGTGTGACGACGCCGTGAACTGAACGAAGGGATGCGCAGGGCGCCGGGCATGCGAGGGCCCCTGGCGCAAGAAAGCAGAGAGTAAGGTCATGTTGGGGACCATTCGTGCCTTCTGGAACGATCAACGCGGCGTAGCGATGATCCTCGTGGCTATCATGCTGCCCGTGCTTATCGGCTTCGCACTGCTGGCAATCGATATGAGCCGGGCCAACGGACTGCATAACGATCTGCAGAAGGGTGTCGATGCGCTAGCGCTTGCGACGGCTGCGGAACTGGATGGCAGATCGGATTCCATCATCCGAGCCAACCTGGCCAAGACGACCCTTCTCACCAACAAGACCAAGTTTTCAACGGCAGGCGATCATACACTCGCTCTAGCCGACGTGACCGTTACATACTTGACCGGGATACCGGCCGACGACAGCATCAGGTTGAGTGCCGCCGGTGTCGACGCCAATGGTGTGAACTGGGCAAGCACCGACCCTAAAGCCGTGACATTCTCCCTGGTGACCGTGAACCCGTCCGGGCTGGCGGATGGTGCCGGGGCCTTCGAAGCGATCTTTCCGGCAAGCGTTGTCAGCGGCAGCAACACCTTCGATATTCAACCACAGGCTGTGGCCGGATTTGTCCAGTCGATCTGCGAAACGGTGCCGATCTTCATGTGCAATCCGTTCGAGACGACCGACCCGTTGACCAGCAAAACGATCCAGCAGGCGTTCGCGTCGGGGGACACCTATAGCCGCGAATTTCGTATTCTGAAAGTCGATAGCAACCCCGGCCCGGGCAACTTTGGCCTGCTGGAAAACGGCCTGACCTCGATACAGGAGGGGATGGCCAAGGGGACCGCCGGCACCTGCTACAGCCGCACTTCGCTGACCACGAAAACGGGTGTCACCTTGGGTCAGGTCAATACTGGCCTGAATGTCCGGTTCGATCTCTATCAGGGCAATCTGAAAAATAACACAGACCTTGGCTACCGCCCGGCGAGCAATGTCCGCAAGGGGGCCAGCAAGAACAGCAATTGCAACAAGTTTGATGTCGCGACGGATGGTTCCGCGTTGCCTCTCCCGGATGGCACCGGCTATGACTCCGCTAAGGGCATGACGCTGCCGATCGCGGCGAATTCCTTCTGGACCGCCTACTGGGCCGCCAATCATAAGAACGCAGCGTATCCAAACCTCCCGGCGAAGACCGACCCTCTCAAACGGAACGTCCCCGCCTCCAGGTATGATGTCTACAACTATGAAATCGCGGCCGGAATCGTGGGCGACAAATCGAAAGGGCCTTCGAACGAAGTTGGAACGCCTTCCTGCTACAAGGGGGATCTCACCAAGGCGGATCCGAGCCGCCGGCTGATAAACATGGCCATTATCGATTGCAAAGCAAACCAGGCGAAGCTGAACGGCCACACCGCAGTCCGACCGGATGGCTATGCAAGCGTCTTCATAAACAACCCCATCCAGAAGGTGAATCCCAACGACGAGGACAATCCGGACGGTACAGGCGCCGAGAAGGCGATCAGCCTTGAGATCGTCGATGTCGATGGCGGATTTGCCAACAACACCCTGGTAGACAAAGCATTCCGCAACGAAGCCCAGTTGTATCGGTAGCGCTGACATGACCAGGCTCCGCAGAATCATTAGACGGTTCCAAGGCGACGAAAGTGGCGCCGCTTTGGTGGAAGCCGCGATCACGATACCACTCGTATTGCTGTTATCGGCCGGTGTGTTCGAGTTCTCCAACATCCTGAATACGCGCCTGCTTCTCGAAGCTGGCGTTGAGGATGCGGGGCGCTACATGGCACGATGCAGCAGCGATTGGGCGACTTGCAAGGGCCGAGCCCAGAACCTTGCCGCCAATGGGGCGGTCGCTAACGGCAGCGCCAGAGTGACCGGATGGCTGCCGGCGGCGGTTGACATCACCAAGGCGGTCTCGCTGGACGCGGTTGATGCCGCCACGGGCACGCAACTTTATCTCAGCAGCACGACCAAAGTCGATGTCGTGGACGTCAGCACCTCCTATTCTTATCCGGACGTTGGATTCTGGTCGTATCTTGGCTTTGGAGCCCTGACCCTCAGTGTATCCCATCAGGAACGGGTCATTGGATGGTGATGGGGCGCACCAAGTTTTGGGCTAGCCAGTCCGGAACGACAATGGTCGAAATGGCCATAGTGATGCCGCTGCTGTTGACGCTTTTGCTTGGCTTCATCGATTTCGGCTACGCCTTTTACCAATGGAATGCCGGGAATAAAGCGGTGCAAGCCGGCGCAAGGCTGGCGCAGATTTCCACACCTGTCGCCAGCGGGCTCCTGGCCGAGACGATAACGCAGACCGACCTAACTAAAGTCGGCACTGCGGTACCCGCAAACACTTACAACTATATCTGCACCGCCAACACCGCTGGAAGCGTCTCTTGCGTTTGCGGCACAGGCGCTACGTGCCAGAACCTCAATGTAAGCCAAGATGCCTTCAATTTCATTTTCAGCGGCAACAGCGGTCGGCCCGGAATGCAGACATTCCTGCCGATGCTGGCCAAGTCCGAAGTCAGGATTCAATACCAGGCGTCCGGCCTCGGCTATTGGACGCGTCCCAGCGGACCGGTCCCGACCATCACCGTCAGCATCACCAATCATCCCTTCCAGTTCTTCTTTCTGGGCGGACTGCTCGGATTCGGAAACATCACCATGCCCTCCATGCTGAGCACGGTCACGGGCGAAGACATGAAAAGCACGTGGACGCCATGAACGCCATCAACACCAAGGTTACGCCGACCAAGCGCAAGCAAGTCGCGCTGTTTTCGTCGGATCCGAATTTCAAGCGCGATGTGGCGACGCGGCTCGATGCGCTGGCGATCTATGACGTCAGGGTTTCCGAGACGAGCGACTTCCTCAAGGGGCCGCCGGCCGATACGCGCCCGGGCATCGTCATCCTCGATCTCGGCGATGGCGAGCTGCTCGGCAGGCCCGGCATCGTCGAGGCGCGCGCGCTGTGGGCCAGCGTGCCGCTGATCGCGGTTTCCGACGAGCTGAGCTCGGAGCAGACGCGCGTTTTGGTGCGCATGAATGCCTCGGACTGGCTGCACAAGCCGCTCGACGGCAAGGAGCTGCTCAATGCGGTGACCTTCCACGACACCGGCAACCAGGGAACGAAGAGCCGGATCATCACCTTCATCAGCGCCAGCGGCGGCGCCGGCGCCACGACGCTGGCGCTGTCGGCGGCCGAATTCCTGGCGTCGAAATCGGCCGAGCGCGCGGCGTCCACCTGTCTCGTCGACCTGGATTTCCAGAGCGCCAATTGCGGCGCCTATCTCAATCTGTTCAATCAGTTCGACCTTGCCGGCATCATCGGCCAGCCGGAGCGGCTCGATGTCGAGCTGATGGACGTCATCAAGCTGTCGCGCCCTTCCGGCCTCACCCTCTACGCATTCGAGCGGCCGCAACTGCCGTTCGAGCCGCATGGCAGCGATTTCGTCTTCCGGCTGCTCGACCTCGTCGCCTACCGCTTCGACGACATCGTCATCGACCTGCCCAATCTCGAAACGCCCTGGCACAATTCCGTGCTGTCGACGAGCGACGAGATCTTCATCGTGTTCGAGCTCAATGTCGCTTCGCTGCGGCAAGGCAAGCGGCTCTACAAGAAGATCCGCGAGCTGCGCGGCAATGCGGTCAGCATCACGCTGGTCGCCAACAAGCACAAGCGCAAATGGTTCGGGAACCATTTTTCGCGCAGCGAGCTCGAAAAGATCTTCAAGGCGCCGCACATCAAGTCGGTCGCGCTCGACAACGCGCTTCTGACCGACGCGCTGAACCGAGCCATCCCGCCTTCCGAAGTGGATGGGCGGGCGCGCTTCAACAAGGATCTGAAGCGGATGTTCAAAGAGCGGCTCGATGACGCTGCCCGATAGATATCGGATCGCCCCAAAGCTCGCCGGCGCCTGCGTGCTCGGCGTGGCGCTGGCGCTGTCCGTCCACGATTTCGCCGAGGCGCGATCAGCACTTTCGGAGCGGCCGCCGCTGCCGGCGATGGGGCCCAGCCTGCGCAAGGCCGTCGCCTTCGCAACCGCCGAGCAGCCGGGAACAATCATCATCCGCAAGGACGAGAAGGCGCTTTACCTGGTGACCCGCCAGGGCCAGGCGCTGCGCTACCAGATCAGCGTCGGGCGGGACGGGTTCGGCTGGACCGGAATCGTCAAGGTCGGGGCGAAGACCGAATGGCCGGAGTGGCGCCCGCCGCAGGAAATG
>NZ_RZQL01000116.1 GCF_003997935.1 Mesorhizobium sp. M7A.F.Ca.US.006.01.1.1 | reverse complement strand
GCCGGCTGGAACATCGTCACCACGTCCAATCCTGATGCGGCGCTCAATTTCGGCCTGGACGAGCATGTCGAACATGACGAGCGTTACCAAAGGGCGCGGGAGTTCTACGATGTCGTCACCGGCCTGTGGGACAGCTTCGCCGACAATGCCTTCGTCCGCGACGCCGAAAGCGGGCTCTATTTCGATCCGGCCAGGCTGCATGTGCTCGACCACAAGGGCGAGCATCTCTCGGTGCGCGGCCCACTCAACATCGCGCGGCCAATCCAGGGCTGGCCGGTCATCGTCCAGGCCGGCGCCTCGGAGGCAGGACGCCAGCTGGCGGCGGAGACAGCGGAGGTCATTTTCGCCGCCCATGCCGATCTCGCGGCGGGGCAGCGCTTCTTCGCCGACGTCAAAGGCCGTGCGGAGAGGCTTGGCCGGTCGCGTGACGACATCAAGATCCTGCCCGGCGCCTTTGTCGTTGTCGGCGACAGCGTCGAGGACGCGCAGGCCAGGCGGGCGAAGCTCGACAGTCTCGTCTATTACGAGAGCGGCATCGCCTCGCTGTCGATCGCCATCGGACATGATGCGTCCGGTTTTGATCCCGACGCACCCTTGCCCGAAATCCCCGAGACCAATGCCTCGAAGAGTGGCCGCGAGCGCGTCATCGAACTGGCGCGCCAGGAAAATCTGACGGTCAGGCAGCTCGCGCAAAGGCTGGGCGGCTATTCCGGGCTTGCCTTTGTTGGCACACCTGAAACAATCGCCGACGAGATGGAAGAATGGCTGGTCGGCGAGGGTTCCGACGGGTTCAACATCATGTTTCCCTACCTGCCTGCCGGGCTCGATGATTTTGCCGAGAAGGTGGTGCCCGAACTGCAGCGGCGAGGGATATTCAGGCGGCAATATGAGGGAACGACGTTGCGCGAGAATCTCGGCCTGAAGCGGCCGCCCAACCGGTTTTTCGATTAGAGCGTTCTTCGCAGGGAGGTTTTCGATGTCGATCCAGTCCAACACCCGCATCGTGCTCGCGGCGCGACCGCAAGGCCTGCCTAAATCGAGCGATTTCCGCACCGAGACAGTTGACCTTGTCCAGCCGGGAGAGGGCGAATTGCTGTTGCAGATCCTTTATCTGTCGCTCGATCCCTATATGCGCGGGCGCATGAACGCCACGAAATCCTATGCCAAGCCGGTCGATGTCGACGGCGTGATGGAAGGCGGCACCGTTGCGCGCGTCGTGATCTCTCGCCACCCGGAATTTGCCGAAGGGGATATCGTGTTGTCCCATTCCGGCTGGCAGAGTTTTGCATTGTCCGACGGCGTCGGGCTGCGCAAGCTCGATCCCGCGGCTGGACCCGTTACGACGGCTCTCGGCGTGCTCGGCATGCCGGGCTTCACGGCCTATGCCGGTCTGCTCATCATCGGACAGCCCAAGCCTGGCGAGACGGTCGTCGTGGCGGCGGCCAGCGGCGCGGTCGGGTCGGCCGTTGGCCAGATCGCGCGCATCAAGGGGGCACGTGCGGTCGGCATCGCCGGCGGTGCCGACAAGTGCGCCTTCGTGCGAGACGAACTCGGCTTCGATGCGGTCGTCGATCACCGTGCCGATGATTTTGCCGAGCAGTTGAAGGCAGCCTGCCCCGGCGGCATCGACATCTATTTCGAGAATGTCGGTGGTCCTGTCTGGGATGCGGTGTTTCCGCTGCTGAACGAGTTTGCGCGTGTGCCGGTCTGCGGGTTGATCGCGCAGTACAATGCCATCGCGGATGCCGGCATCGACCGGCTGCCGACATTGATGCAGCAAGTGCTGCACCGCAGCCTGTCGATCAGGGGTTTCATCCAGCGCGAATTTGTCGACCAGCGCCCGGCCTTCTATCGTGAGATGGCCGCCTGGATAGCATCCGGCCGGGTCCGTTACAGGGAAGATATCGTGGATGGCATCGAAAATGCGTCACAGGCCTTTCTCGGCCTGCTCGAAGGCAGGAATTTCGGCAAGTTGATCGTGCGCGTCGCGGAAATTCCCTGACGGCTTGGCCGCGAAATGTCAGGCGCCTAAAAAGTGTGCTTCGCGATTGGGCGCCGTTCACCACATCATGAAGGAGGCGACGTCCGCATCCGAGACCTTGCCGGCATTCACGTCGGCGATCGCCTGGTCGACGATTGCCACGCCCTCAGCCACCTCGTCCGGCGTCAGCGTCAACGGCGGCATGAACTCCAGCACATTCGCCTTCAGCCCGACATAGGTGAAGGCCGCTCCCAGCTCATAGCCGCGATAGATGATCTTGGCCGTGGTCGTCGCCGCAACCGGCTCACGTGTCGCACGGTCCTTGACCAGGTCGACGCCGATGGCAAGGCCGCGCCCGCGCACGTCACCGATGATCTCATGCCTGGCGGCGAGTGCCCGAAGCGCATCGGAAAATAGCATGCCGATCCGCGCCGAGCGCTCGACCAGGCCGTCCGTCCCGATCGTCTTCAGCACCGCGTTGCCGGCCGATGTCGCCACCGGGTTGCCCGCGGTCGTCTGCAGAGCGAAGGCCGGCGCATGGTCCATGATTTCCTTAGGGCCGATCACGGCCGACAATGGCAAGCCGCCGCCGATCCCTTTGCCGAAGACGACGAGGTCCGGCGTCAGTCCTTCATGCTGGAAACAGTGCATCATGCCGCTGCGGGCGAGCCCGACCTTGACCTCGTCGACAACTATTCTGATGCCGTGCTTGCGGCAACGCTCCTGCAATGCCTTGAGAAAGCCGGGCGGCGGCACGATCAGTCCGCCATCCGACATCAACGGCTCGATGAACACCGCCGCGACCTGATGCGGCGGGCAGGTGGTCTCGAACTGGTAGTCGAGCAGCGCAAGCACGTCCTCGCTGCTGAAATTCGGGCAGTACGGATCGGGATAGGGCAACAGAAGCACGCCCGGCCGGGGCAGTGTGTGGGTCATGGCGGTATGGCCGCTGATGCCCATCGAGCCGGAGAGGTTGCCGTGATAGGAGCCGATGAACGAGATGAAGCGCGAACGCCCGGTGGCCGCCTGCAGCACGCGCACCGCGCAGTCATTGGCGTCGGACCCGGAGTGGCCGAACCAGACACGCCGTTCGCCTTCTCCGGGCGTGATTGCCAGCAGCCGCTCCGCCAGCGATACGGCGGGCTCGTTGGGGTAGAGCAGCAGGCTGGCGCCGGCCATGTCGCGGATCGACGTTTCGACCGCTTCGACGATGGCCGGATGGCCGTAGCCGAGCACCGCCGGACCGGCCGATCCCGACAGGTCGAGCAAGGAGCGGCCGCCTTCCTCGATCAGCCGGTTGCCCCGGCCGCCGATGACGCTGAGCGGCGAGAAACGCAGCTTGCCGATCTGGGCGATGGTCGCGGCGTCACGCTCGCGCAGGCTTGGATTGCTCACGACACGGTTTCCGTCTCGAGTGCCGGCAGTGCCGCTAGACGGTCCGCCCATTCCTCGATGCCGGACCGTGTCGACAAAAGGTCCTGCCGGATCTCGACGAGGACGGCGGCGATGCCGCGATCGTCGCCATGGATGGGCACGGCGTAGTCGGCGTCGCGGCTGATCACATAGGGCACGTTGGCCGCGACATTGAGCGCCGCGTCGGCGCGCAGGCCCGAAAGGATCGCTTCGGCGAGACCTCTTGCTTGGTCATGCAGCACGCCGGCATGCCAGGGCCTGCTGACGCCGAGGAAGACCGGCGTGAAGGAATGGATCGTCACGATCCGCGTCTGCCGGCCTGCTTGTGCCCGGCGGTCGAGATGGGCGGTCACCCGGTCATGGAACGGCGAAAAGATGATCTCGGCGCGTCGGGTCCGCTCCGTCGCATCGATGCCGACATTGCCGGGAATGTCGGTGTCTTCCGACAGCACCGGAATGCTGCCTGGCGTGCCCAGCGGCCGGTTGAGGTCGATCAGCAGTCGCGAATAACCACTGAGGAAGGCCGGAGCATCGAGCTTCGACGACAGCAGGCGGGTCACTTCGGCGGCGCCGATATCCCAGGCGATGTGGCGCTGCAGATGGTGGGCATCGAGGCCGAGCTGCCGATACTCGGCCGGCATATGGTTGGACGCATGCTCGCACAACAGCACGATATCGGAACGGCCGTGCTCATTGAGGACTTCGACAGCCTCCGGCCAATCTTTTTCGGACTGTGCGGTCATCAACTGTGCGGTCATCAATAGAGCGTCCGATAGAGATCGCAGATGGAGGCCGGATCGAGACCGGCAAGACGCTCGGCTTCATGTCGCTTGAGGCCGACGAAGGTTTCGATGAAGACAGGCGCGAACCATCCCGTCACGATGCCGTCGGCCAGCAACGCGTCCAGTGCCGCCGGCAGGGTTTCGGGCAGGCGCACCAGACCGAGACTCGCCCGCTCAGCCTCGCTCATCAGTGTCGGGTCGCCGGTGACCAAAGGCGGCGACGGCAGGCCCGCCTTCAGCCCTTCCAGCCCGGCGCGGATGATCGCCGCCAGCGACAGATAGGGATTGCCGGTGGCGTCAGCGGCCCGGTATTCGATGTTGTATTGCCGCGCCGGATCGCGTCCGCCGATCGTCACAGTCGGGCAGATGCGCAGCGACGCCTCGCGGTCGCGGTCGGCGAGCCAGGTATAGGACGAACTCCAGCTGTGCGGCTTCAGCCGGTAGAAGGACGACACGCTCGACGCCGTCATCGCGGTCATTCCAGGCAGATGGCGCAGCACGCCGGCACAGAAGGCGCCGGCTTTGGCGGAAAGACCTCCGGGCTGCGTTGGATCGTATGTCACCGGCTTGCCGGCCTCGTCGACGAAGCTGAAATGGATGTGGACGCCGTTGCCGACGGCAGTTGGCGCGGTTTTGGGCGCGAAGCTCGCACGCCAGCCGGCATTGCGCGCCAATTCGCGCGTGATTTCGCGGATGGCGACGGCGCGGTCCGCCGCCGTCAGCGCGTCCGCCGGCTCGTGCGTCACCTCGAACTGCTCGTCGCCGAATTCGGCGATGACCACCTCGGGAGCGACTCCGGCTTCCTCGAGCGCCGCCATCAGGTTGGGCGCGAAGGGGTCCGTGCGGCGCAATGCGGCGAAAGACATCGAATGCGCCGGCGCGAAGCCACCGTCGGCGACATTGAACTCATGCTCGAAGGCGGCGATGACCGACAGGCCGGTTGCGGCTTTCAAATCGGCCAACGCGTCTTTGAGCATCGTGCGGGTGCAGCCGAGCCATGGGCTGCCATCGAGCTCGACGATGTCGCCGGCGACCATGTCGAACGGCGTCGCCGATCCGGTACGTGTCGTGCGAAAGCGCGCCTTGAGATCGGGGATCAGCCGCAGGTCGCCCGACGAGCCCCAGGGGTTGGGATCGACGATCGAGTTGAACGGCGTCAGCGACAGATTGGCCTGCAGCCAGCCGACGCCGGTCGTGGCGGTCTTCTGCAACTTGCTTTCGGCAACGAAACGGCCCCGCGTGACGGCAGAGAGATCCGTGGTGACGACGGCAACCAGAGGCTCGACAGTCGATGTCATGCCGTTTTTCCCAAAGCGTTGAAGCGGCCGACGATCGTGTCGGTGTCGGCCACCCAGCAGTAGCCGCCGAAGGCCTTGAGCGCGATGTCGTGGCGTTCTTGGGTAATGGTGGCGCAGGCATCCGAGACGCAAGTGACGAGATAGCCGCGGTCGGCGCCGTCGCGCACCGCCATGTCGACGCATTGATCGGTCAGCACGCCGACCACGACAAGGTAGCGGATGCCGAGGTTCTTGAGGAGATAGTCGACATTGGTCGAATTGAAGATGCCCGACGACGTCTTCGGCAGCATGATCTCGTCGCCAACCGGCGCCAGCGAAGCCACTGGCAGTCCCTCGGGGAGGCTGGGTGCAACATGGATCGGTGTCAGCTTGTGGTCGAGCGAGCGGTCACGGCCGTCTTCGGTCAGGCTCTGGATGATGGTGTGCAGCACCTCGACGCCATTGGCCCGCGCAGCGGCCAGCAGGCGCTCCTGGTTGGGGATCGTCTGCGATGATGTCTTCCGGTAGAAGTAGTGATCCGGCCCCCGCTCTGGATGCGACGGATCGGCGCCCGGCTCAAGCCAGATGCGCTGCATGTCGACGAGCAGCAGGGCCGTTTCGCCGGCACGGAAGGCTTCGTCTCGTTTGGGTAGGGCCTGGGTCATGCTTTGTCGTCCTGCTTTGCTGATTTGGGTCCCGGCGTCTTGCGGGGTCCGGGTATCTTGCGCGCGCCGTTCTCTTGCGGATCGCTGTCGAGCGTCACGGCATTGGCATGCCGGACCTTTTCGAGCCGCTCGATGCGGGCGCGCGCGTCGTCGCCCAGCGTCGAAACGATATGGGCGACCAGCGCTTCCATCTGTGCGATCGCCGGCGCCAGCGTGTCGTAGGGTGAGGCGACTTCGAGCGGGCTTACGATGGTGACTTCGGCGAGATCTGATATCGGCGACAGCCATTGGTCGGTGAACAGGACGATGCGCACATCAAGCGCCGCCGCCTGTTTTGCATAGGCCATCACATCGAGCTGGTAACGGCGATAGTCGAAGACGACGAGCACGTCGCGGCGGCCGAGGTCGGCGAGCGTGTCGAAGGTCTGCGGAGAAAGTACGCCGAGATCGCGAACCCCGGAGCGAAACTGCACGAGATAGCCGGCCAGCATGCCGGCGATGTGGCGGCTGAACCGGCCGCCAACCAGCACGACCTCGCCCTTGACCTCCATCAGCAGACGGGCCGCCCGCTCGTATGTCTGGACGGGTGTCGCGGCGGTGGCTTTCTGCAAGGCCGTGGTGACGCTATCGAGATAAGCCAGCACCGCGCTGTCGTTGGAACCGCTCTGCCGCTTGGCCTCCATCATCAGCAGCGGCGAGTGCAGTCTTGCCTCGACTTCGGCCAGAAGCTTCGCCTGGAAATCCGGAAACCCTTCATAGCCGAGCTTCATCACTAGCCGCACCACGGTTGGATCGCTGACGCCAGCGCGCCGGGCGAGCGATGAGGCGGTGCCGAGGCCGGAGGTCGGATAGTCCGTCAACAGCAGCCGGACGATCTTCTCCTCCGACGGCGTCAGCGCAAGATCCCCGCGCATCAGAACATCGCGTATCGCCATGGGCCTCCCCGGAATCCGTGTTCTCTTGTTTTGTCGAGTTTATTACAGAGATTTAAATCTCGGTCAACAATGAAGAGATGTTGACATTGCGCGATCGCTGGCCCTACCTTGTCGGAAAGCAGCCAAGAGACTGTGGGGAACAGCCATGCGAAATGGAAGCGACGTCATCGTCGTCGGTGCCGGTATTGTCGGATCGAGCGCCGCCTATCATCTGGCCAAAGCCGGCGTGAAGGTCACGCTGGTCGAGCAGAGCCATCCCGCCGGCGGCCCCTCGGGCAAATCGTCGGCGCTGCTGCATGCCTTCTACCTGATGCCGGAACTGTCGCAGCTTTCCATACGTGGCCGCGAGATCCTGGTGTCGCTGCCGGAGATCGCCGGCGAGAGCTCTTTCGTCACCGAAATCGGCATGATGTGGGTCTGCGGCAACGACAACAAGGTGAGTTGGACGGCGGCAGCCGAACGCATCCGCGGCGAGGGCGCGCGCATCGAGACATTGTCGCCGCAGGCCTTTGCCGACGTGGCACCCGGCTTTGCCCTGGACAATGTCGCGCTGGCACTGTGGGAACCCGAATATGGCTATGCCGATGCCTTCGGCGCCACCAACGCCATCGCCCGTGCCGCCCGAGCCAGTGGTGCCAAGATCATGCAGAACACGTTGGTCGAGAGCCTCCAGCGGCAGGGCGACCGCATCACCGGCGTCATCTTGACCGATGGATCGGTGCTGGAAGCCGATACGGTCGTCCTGGCCGCCGGGCCGTGGACGCGCCGCCTGTTGGCGACGGTCGGCCTCGATCTGCCGCTGCACGTCGAGCGCCATCCGATGGCCGTCCTCGACGCCGGCGGCAAGGCAAGGCAGGTCATGCCTTTCGCCTGGTGCGACGACATTTCTTGCAACTATGCACGGCCCGACAATGACGGCGTCATCCTGGCCGGAACCTGGGCCGGCGGCGGCACCGGCCTGCGCCACGAACATGCGGGCCGTCCGCGCTTCGTCGAAAATCCCGATGATTACATGGAGGCGTCGAGGAGCAGGAATCGGTCGAGATCCTGGAGACCTTCGCCACCCGTGTGCCGGCAATGGCGGAGCTTGGCATCCGGCCCGGTTATGCCGGTCTCTACGACATGAGCCCCGACGACCTGCCTGTCATCGGCGCCATGCCTGGGGTTGAAGGGCTGGTCGTTTCGGCGGGATCCTCCGGCCATGGCTTCAAGACCGGCCCAGCCGTCGGCGAGGCGGTGGCCAGACTGGTCACCGAAGGCGCGCAGCCCATCCTGGCGCCGTTTTCGCCCAGCCGCTTCAAGGCCGCGTGATGGCGTCGGTGACGATGAGCGAGAGCAAGCCCAGTGGCTTCATGCCGGCCGCGTTTCGCAACGCCACCGCCGATGCCTTGTGCATGGTGGCGGTGCTGCTGCTGATGGCGCTTGCCGCCTTCATCTTCGGCGGCGCCGCCATGCAACGCGTCGTCACCTATGCCGCGATCATGCTGACGGCGGTGCTTGGCCTGCAGATATTCTCCGGCAACAGCGGCATCGTCTCGTTCGGCCAGGCGGCCTTTGTCGGCCTCGGCGCCTATGCCACCGGCATTCTCACCATGCCGACGGGACTGCAGCGAACGGCGCTTCGCGACCTGCCGCAATTCCTCGCCGGCCATCAACTCTCCTTCCTCGCGGCGCTGGCCGTCGTCCTGGTCCTGGCGGTCGTCATCGGCCTGCTGACCGGTACGCCGCTGCTCAGGCTTTCCGGATCGAGCGCCTCGATCGCCACGCTTGCCATGCTGATCATCGTTTACACGCTGCTGGTGGCCGGGCGCGAGATCACCCGCGGCAGCCAACCCTTTTACGGCGTGCCGCGCGAGGTCGGGCTGTGGACCGCCGCCGCGATCGCTTCGGTGGCGCTGGTGGCGGCGAGGCTGTTTCGCGAAACCTCCTTCGGCCTTGCCACTCGCGCCGCCGCCAATGACGAGCGTGGTGCGGCCGCCGTCGGCGTCGACCAGCGCACCGCGCGTCTGGCCGCCTGGGTGGCGGGTGTCGTTGCCGCCATGGCCGCCGGCGCCATGATGGCGCAGTTTCTGGGTGCGTTCTCGCCACGCGATTTCTATTTCGACCTAGGCTTCACCATGCTTGCCATGCTGATCGTCGGCGGCATGACCTCGTCGCTCGGCGCTTTCGCCGGCGTCATCGTCACCATCGTTTTGGTCGAAGTGGTGCGCCGCTTCGAAGGCGGCGGCGAAGTGCTCGGCCTGCATCTGCCTGTCCTGTTCGGCTTGACCCAAGGCGTGCTGGCCATTGCCATGATCCTGGTCATCTGGCGACGCCCGACCGGTCTGTTCGGCGAACGCGAGCTCAATCTTTTGCGCCGGCCCGGACGCCAGACCGTGACGGCTTCGGCGGCACCTCCGCAGCATGTCGAGAGTGACCGGCTAACCGCCGACCATCTGTCGCGCCGCTATGCCGGCGTCGTCGCCGTCGACGACGTCAGCCTGAATTTCCAGACCGACAGCATCACCGGCATCATTGGCCCCAATGGCGCCGGCAAGACGACGCTGCTCAACATGCTGGCCGGTGACGTCAAGCCAAGTGCCGGCACCGTGTCGGTGGGTGGCGTGGTCCGCCAGGCTTCGGCTTTCCGCTTCGCCCGCTCCGGCGTTGCCCGCACCTTCCAGAACATCCGCGTCTTCCCGCACATGACGGTGCTGGAGAATGTCGTCGTCGCCGCACGCCAGGTGGAACCTGATCTTGGCCACGCCGAGGCGGCGGCCATGGGCGAGCTCGCACGCATGGGGCTGGAGAAATTTGCCGATCAACCGGCCGCCAGACTTGCCTATGGCCAGCGCCGCCGGCTCGAGGTGGCGCGCGCCCTGGCGTTGAAGCCGCGCTTCCTGCTGCTCGACGAACCGGCCGCCGGCATGAACGCCGTCGAGACCGCTGAACTGGTTTCGATCCTCTCGACAGTCCGCACCGAGCGCCGCATCGGCGTGGTGCTGATCGAGCATGACATGCGGCTGGTGATGAATTTGTGCGAGCGCATCGTCGTCATCGATCATGGCCGCGTCATCGCCGACGGCACGCCGGGCGACGTTCAGAAGAACCCCGCCGTGATCGCAGCCTATCTCGGCAGCCGTACGGCGCGGGCCAAGACCGCAACGCCTGAAAACCAGACCGCATAGACCGCAACGACCAACGATAAAAATCCAGAAGGAGAACCGACATGCCAAGCCTCTATCGCCTTCATCGCGCCGCTTTGTGCGCGGCCGTGTTCGGCATCGCCGCCATTTCGACGGCCAGCGCCGAGGAGATCATCATCGGTGCCGCGACCGCGCAGACCGGCGGCCTCGCTCCCTACGACCAGCCGGCACTTGCCGGCCTGCGCATGTCGCTCGACGAACTCAACGCCAAGGGTGGCCTCGCTGGCAAATACACCGTCAAGCTGCTGATCAAGGACACCCGTTCCGATACCGCGCAGACCGCCACCGTCGCCCAGGAACTGATCGACGCCGGCGCCAAGATCATGATCACGCCGTGCGATGCCGATCCCTCGATTTCCGCCGGCCAGCTGACCCAACCGCTTGGCATTCCGACCCTGACGCTGTGCGGCTCCGCCCCGGTGCTCACCGGCGCGGTCGGCGACGTCATGTTCGGCACCTATCCGGCCGACAATGTGCAGGCGACGGCGGTCGCCGACTTCGCCGTCTCCGAAGGCAAGAAGAAGGTGTTCCTGCTGACTTCGCCGGATTCCACCTACACCGCCAATCTGCCGGAATATTTCGGCAAGGTGTTCGAGAAGAAGGGCGGCGCCATTGTCGGCCGCGGTACCTTCAGCATGGGCCAGCCCGACTTTTCCGCCGAGATCACCAACATCAAGGGCCTGGCCGACAAACCGGACCTGATCATGACGGCGGCCTACGAGCCCGATTTCCCAGCCTTCATCCAGCAATTGCGCGGCGCCGGCGTCACCATCCCGGTCTATGGTGCCGATGCCATTGGCACGCCGACGATCAAGGCGCTCGGCAAACTGGTCGACGGCGTCGTCTACACCGCGGCCGGCTACGCCGAGCCGGGCAGCAAGCTCGAGGCCTTCAATACCGCCTTCACCAAATATGCCGGCCACGCACCAGAATCCACCTATGAGGTCAATGGCTACGAGATAGGCCTGATCCTCGACCAGGCGGTCAAGACGGCGGGCTCCGACGACCCGAAGGCGATCCGCGACGCCATCGCCGGCCTCAAGGATTTCGAAGGCATCACCGGCAAGATCACCTATGCCGGCACGGACCGCATGCCGCTGCGGCCGGTGGCGCTGATGCGCTACGAGGGCGGCGCGGCCAAGCATGTCGAGACCCTGATCCCTGAAGCCGCCGACGTTCCCGCACCGTGATGTCATGCTGAGCGTCGAAGCCCTGAAAATCCGGTACGGCGAAGTCGAAGCGGTGCGCCGCGTCGACCTCACCGTCGACAGCGGCGAGATCATCGCGCTGGTCGGCGCCAACGGTGCCGGCAAGAGTTCGACGCTCGGTGCCGTCGCTGGGCTGGTGCCGGCGGCGTCCGGCAAGGTGATCTTCGACGGTGTCGACATCACCGGCCTGGCGCCGGAGGCGATCGCCCGCAAGGGCGTCGCGCTGGTTCCCGAAGGCCGCCGCATCTTCTCCAGCCTGACGGTGGCCGACAATCTGCGTCTCGGCGGCGCGGTGCATCAGTCGGCGGCCGAGGCAAGGCTGCGCGAGGAGGAGATGCTGGAGCTGTTCCCGATCCTGCGCCGCTACCACCGCGTCAAGGGCGGCAATCTGTCGGGCGGCGAACAGCAGATGCTGGCCATCGCCCGCGCGCTGATGGGCAAGCCACGCATGATCCTGCTCGACGAGCCCTCGCTCGGCCTTGCCCCGCAACTGATCGACACCGTCTTCGACCTGATCGCCGAACTGCGCCGCAAGGGCCTGACCATCCTTCTGGTCGAACAGAATGTGGCGCTGGCGCTCGAAATCGCCGACCGCGCCGTCGTGCTCGCCAATGGCGAGGTGGTGCTGTCGGGCACGGCAAAAGAACTCGCTTCATCGGACCTCGTCCGCCAAGCCTATCTGGGAGCTTAAGAAGCATGATCGCGCAGCAGATCATCAATGCGGTGAGCCTCGGCGGCGTCTATGCGCTGCTGGCGCTCGGGCTGGCGATCGTCTTTTCCATCGTCGGCCTCATCAACTTCGCCCATGGCGAGTTGATGACGCTGTCGGGCTATGCGCTCCTGGCCTCGCTGGTGCTTGGCTTTCCCTTCCCGGTGGCGGTGCTTGTCGCCGTGTCCTGCGGCGCGCTCGCCGCTGTCGCCATGGAGCGCATCGCGTTCAGGCCGATGCGTGGCGCCAGCGTCACCAGTCTGCTGTTGACCAGCTTTGCTGTCTCCAGCCTGCTGAAGGTCGTCTTCCAGAACGGCATCTCGGCGCGGCCGCAGGCTGTCGCCATGCCCGGCTGGATGACCGGAGCTTTCTCCTTCGGCGATTTCACCTTCGGCGTCGGTCCCAGCATCTCCATCGTCGTCTCTGCACTGGCGCTGATTGCGCTCGAAATCTTCCTGCGCCGCTCGGTGACCGGCACGGCGATGCGCGCCGCGGCGGAAGATTTCGACGTCGTGCGCCTGATGGGCATTCCGGCCAGCCGCATCATCGCCACCGCCTTCCTGCTCTCCGGCCTGCTGGCCGGGCTGGCGGCCATGCTGTGGGTGGCGCAGCGCGCTTCGGTCGATCCGCTGATGGGCTTCACGCCGGTGCTGAAGGCGTTCATCGCAGCCGTCGTCGGCGGGCTGGGCAGCCTGCCCGGTGCGGTCGCCGGCGGCTTCCTGCTCGGCATCATCGAGGTGTTGCTGCAAGCGACATTGCCGGGAGCGATCGCGCCCTATCGCGACGCCATCGTGCTGTCGGGTGTCATCGCCGTGCTGCTGGTTCGCCCGCAAGGCCTGATCCCGGCGGTCCGCGCCCAGCGAAGCTGATCTATGTACAGCAAGCCTGAATTTGCGCCGCTGTCGCGCGACGAGGTACTCGGCCTGACCGAGGCGGCGGCCTTCGCCACGGTGGTGACAGCGGGACCGCAAGGGCTCGTCGTCTCGCATCTTGCCTTCGTGCTCGATCGCGCGCGTGGTGAAAACGCAACGCTGGTCTCGCATCTCGCCAGGGCCAATCCACACAGCGCGCTGATCGCCGAGGGCAGGGAGACGGCCGCCATCTTCCACGGTCCGCATGGCTACATCTCGCCGTCATGGTATCCGCGCAATCCGGTGCGCGACAGCGCGCCAACCTGGAATTTTGCCGTCGTGCATTGCCACGGGCATCCGGTGCCGCTCGACGATCATGCCACCGCCCGGCATCTCCTGCAGCTTGTCGATGTGCTGGAAAAAGATCGCGACGATCGGTGGCGCATGCGCGAGTTGGGACCAGGCGGCATGGAACGGCGCATATCTGGTATCATAGGGTTTGACCTGCCGATCGGGCGGCTCGAAGCCAAGTTCAAGATGGGACAGGATGAGCGCCTCTACGACACAGGCGGAGCCATCAAGGCGTTGGAGCAAAACGATCCGGCGCTGGCAACGATGATGAAGGCGCACAACGCGCATCGCCAGGACTGACCGCCTGCATGCGGCAAGGATAAGAAAAAATGATCCCCAATCTCAACATCGTACCCTTCGTCAGCGTCGATCATATGATGAAGCTGGTGCTGAAGATCGGCGTCGAGCGCTTCCTCGTCGAACTCGCTGGCTACATCGAGGATGATTTTCGCCGCTGGGAACTGTTCGACAAGACGCCGCGCGTCGCCTCGCACAGCGCCGAGGGGGTCATCGAGCTGATGCCGACCAGCGACGGCGAGGTCTACGGCTTCAAATATGTCAACGGTCACCCCAAGAACATGCGCGAGGGCCGGCAGACGGTGACCGCCTTCGGCATGCTCGCCGATGTCCACAATGGCTACCCTGTCCTGCTATCCGAAATGACCATCCTGACCGCGCTGCGCACGGCGGCGATGTCGGCTCTGGCCGCCAAGTACCTGGCGCCGGCCGGCTCCAGCTGCATGGCGCTGATCGGCAACGGCGCCCAGGCCGAATTCCAGGCGGTGGCTTTCAAGGCGCTGCTCGGCATCGGCAGGCTGAGGCTTTACGACATTGACCGCACGGCGACGCAAAAATGCATCCGTAATCTCGCCGGTCTCGGCTTCGACATGGCCGCCTGCGGCACCGCGCAGGAGGCGGTCGAAGGGGCCGACATCATCACCACGGTCACCGCCGACAAGCAGTACGCCACCATCCTCACCGACAACATGGTCGGCTCCGGGGTGCACATCAACGCGGTCGGCGGCGACTGTCCGGGCAAGACCGAGCTGCACCGCGATATCCTGCTGCGCTCCGACATCTTCGTCGAATATCCGCCGCAGACGCGCATCGAGGGCGAGGTCCAGCAGCTTGCACCGGATCATGAGGTGACCGAGCTATGGCAGGTGATGTCAGGCTCCGTGCAAGGCCGGCGCGATGCGACCCAGATCACGCTGTTCGACTCGGTCGGCTTCGCCATCGAGGATTTTTCGGCGCTGCGCTACGTCAGGGACCAGCTGAAGTCGACCGGCCTCTACCAGGAACTCGACATGCTGGCCGACCCTGACGAGCCGCGCGACCTGTTCGGCATGCTGCTGCGGGCGGCTCAGCAGGGTTGAGGCACAGGTTCAGCCGGTCGAACCCCACATGGCATCCGGCACGACCACCAGTTTGCCAACGAAATCCTTGGCGATGAAATCCGCCTGCGCATGGTGGAAATCGGAGAGCTTGTAGACGCCGCCGACCAGCGGCCGGATTTTCTTCGCCTCGATGTATCCAACGATACGACGGAAATCCGCGCGGGTGCCTTGGCTCGACCCATGCAGCTGCAGCTGCTTCAGATACATGGTCCTGAGATCGAGCTGCACGACCGGGCCGGCAATCGCCCCGGCGGTTGTGTAGCGGCCCTCGGGTCGCAGGATGCGAAGCAAGTCGTTGAAGATGGCGCCGCCGACGAGGTCGGCCACAACGTCGATCGGCTGGCCGCCTGTCGCTTCAGCCACGGCTCGCGGCATGTCGACGGCGCCACGGGTGATGACAGCCTCGGCGCCGATGTCGAGCACCGCCTGTTCCTTGCCTTTGCCGGCGACCGCATAAGGAATGGCGCCGCGCGCCCGCGCCAGCTGCACGATGCCGGAACCGACGCCGCCCGAAGCGCCGGTGACCAGCACGCGCTCGCCGGCCTTGAGTGCGGCGCGCTCCAGCATCTGCTCGCCCGTCAGATAGGCGCAGCAGAAGGTGGCGAGTTCGACGTCAGTCAGCTCGGTATCGATGACATGAGCATTCTCGGCCGGCACGGCCTGATATTCGGCATAGCCGCCATCGCGGCCATGGCCCATATAGTCGATGTCGGCGAGCGAATCGTCGTCGCGATTGTAGATCGAGAAATCGACCATCACCCGTTCGCCGATACGGTCCGGCGACACATCTTCGCCGACGGCGGCGATGATGCCGACGGTGTCGGTGCCCTGGATGCGCGGGAAGCTCAGCGTATTGCCCTGGCGCCGCCAGGTCGACACAGCCGCGGCATCCTCCTCCGTGCCATAGGCGCCCTGGCGCACCCAGACATCGGTGTTGTTCATCCCGCAGGCGCTGACCTTGACCAGCACTTCACCTGGCGCAGGCGCGGGCACTTTCACATCCTTGCGGTAGACGAGTTTTTCCGGTCCGCCGTGCCCGGTGAGCAGCACGGCGGCCATGGTGGCGGGGAGAGTTCTGGTCATGGCATTCATAGTCGATCTCAGAGATTGGCAAACACGCTCTTCACGGCATCGGCGGTCTTCGAAACGACGATGTCGGCTTCCTCGCGGGTCAGGCACAGCGGCGGCGCAAATCCAAGAATGTCGCCCTGCGGCATGGCGCGGCCGATGACGCCGCTTGCGGCAAGTGCCGTCGCCACCTGCGGTCCGATCTTGAGTGAGGCGTCGAAGAACACCCGGTCGTCTCTGTCGGCAACGAATTCCACCGCCGCCAGCATGCCGTCCCCGCGCACGTCGCCGACATTCCTGTGGCCTCCGACCGCCTTGGCCAGCTCGGCGCGGAAATAGGCGCCGATCTCCTTGGCATTTGTCACCAGGTCCATCTCGTCGATCAGTTCGAGATTGGCGACCCCGGCGGCAACGCAGATCGGATGCGCCGAATAGGTCCAGCCATGGCCGAGCGAACCGAGCTTGTCGGAGCCCTCAACCAGCACCTGCCACATCTTGTCGGCGACGATGACGCCCGACAGCGGCGCATAGGCCGAGGTCAGGCCCTTGGCGATGGTGATCAGGTCCGGCTTGATGCCGTAATGATCGGAGCCGAACATGGTGCCCAGCCGGCCGAAGCCCGTCACCACTTCGTCGGCGACCAGAAGCACGTCGTACTTCTTCAACACCGCCTGGATCTTTTCCCAATAGAAGGCCGGCGGCGGCACGATGCCGCCAGTGCCGAGGATCGGCTCGCCGATGAAGGCCGCGACGGTTTCCGGACCCTCGGCCAGGATCATCTCCTCGAGCTTGTCGGCGCAATGCTGTGAAAACTGCTCTTCGCTCATCGAGCGGTCGGCGCGGCGGAAATAGTAGGGCGCCTCGGTATGCAGGATCGGCGCGCGCGGCAGGTCGAAGGCGTTGTGGAACAGATCGAGCCCGGTCAGCGAACCGGTCATCACGCCCGAGCCGTGATAGCCGCGCCAGCGCGAGATGATCTTCTTCTTCTCCGGCCGGCCGAGCACGTTGTTGTAGTACCAGATCAGCTTGATGTTGGTTTCGTTGGCATCCGAACCGGAGAGGCCGAAATAGACCCGCGACATGCCCTGCGGCGCGCGATCGATGATCATCTTGGCCAGCGTGA
Source organism: Mesorhizobium sp. M7A.F.Ca.US.006.01.1.1 (assembly GCF_003997935.1). Classification (GTDB taxonomy): domain Bacteria; phylum Pseudomonadota; class Alphaproteobacteria; order Rhizobiales; family Rhizobiaceae; genus Mesorhizobium. The sequence continues at coordinate 4,747 of NZ_RZQL01000116.1, read as the reverse complement.
TCGAGGCCTCGGTGCCGTGGCCGACATAGGCGTGGTAGTAGGCGAGGTTCTTCGCCTGGGCGGCGATGGCATCGGCGATCTTCTGACGGCCGTAGCCGACATTGACGCAGTAGAGGCCGGCGAAGGCATCGAGGCTCTTCCTGCCATTGTTGTCCCAGACGGTGACGCCTTCGCCGCCGGCCATGATGCGCGTCGGGCTTTCGCCCCGCGCATGCGTGCCCATATGGGTCGAGGGATGGAAGAAGTGGTCGCGATCCCAGGCGGCGAGTTCGTTGGACTGGTCGAGCATTCTTTTGACTCCTTGAAAGGTCCGGGCGGGTCTAAGCCACGTCCAGGCAGAGATACTTGAGATCGGTGAAAGCCTCGAGTCCGTGGCGCGAACCTTCGCGCCCGATGCCCGATTGCTTGACGCCGCCGAACGGGATCGGCGCGCCGGTGATCTTGACGCGGTTGATAGCGACCATGCCGTAGTCCAGCGCACGGCCCATGCGCTGCTGGCGGGCGCCGTTCTCGGTGACGACATAGGCGACGAGGCCATATTCGGTGGCGTTGGCGCGGGCGATCACCTCGTCCTCGCTGTCAAAAGGCGTCACGGCGGCAACCGGGCCAAAGGTCTCTTCGCGCATGATCAGCGCCGCGTCGGTGACGTCGGCCAGCAGTGTCGGCTGGTAGAACAGGGGGCCAGCCTGATGTCGCTTGCCGCCGGTGAGGCAGCGCGCCCCATGGGTCAGCGCGTCTGCGACCTGCTCTTCCACCTTCTTGATGGCGCGCTCATGCATCAGCGGCCCGATGTCGATCTTCTCGGCTAGGCCATTGCCGGTCCGCAGCGTCTCGATGCGCTTGGCGAAGGCGGCGCAGAACCGATCGTAGATCGGACGTTGGACGTAGATGCGGTTGGCGGCGAGGCAGTCCTGGCCCGACGTGGCGAATTTGGCATCGATGGCGATATCAACCGTCTTGGCCAGATCGGCATCGGCAAAGACGATCAGTGGGGCATGGCCGCCAAGCTCCATCACCAGCCGCTTCATGGTTGGCGCGCTTTGGGCGGCGATCAGCCGGCCGATCTCGGTCGAGCCGGTGAAACTCATGGCGCGGACGCGCGGGTCTTCGCACATCCGCCCGACGATGGTCGAAGCCTTGCCGGTGATGATGTTGAAGACGCCGGCGGGCAGGCCGGCGCGTTCGCCGAGCTCGGCCAGCGCCAGCGCCGACAGCGGCGTTTCCGAGGACGGATGCGCAACGATGGTGCAACCGGCGGCAAGCGCTGCCGCCGCCTTGCGGGTCAGCATCGCCGACGGAAAATTCCAAGGCGTGACGACACCGACGACGCCGAGCGGCTCGCGCCGCACCATCATCTCGGCGCCCGGCAGATGGCTGGTGACGCTCTCGGCGTTCATGCGCTTTGCTTCTTCGGCATACCATTCGACGAAGGAGGCGGCGTAGTCGATCTCGCCCAGCGACTCCTGCAGCGGCTTGCCCTGTTCCAGCGTCATCAGCAGAGCCAGATCATCCTTGGCGCCGACGATCAGCTCGAACCATTTTCGCAGAATTTTCGAGCGCTCCTGCGGCAACAGCGCCCGCCAGGCCGGGAAGACACGCGCGGCGGCATCGATCGCCTTTGTCGTCTGCCGGCCGTCGAGCGCGGAGACGAAAGCGACTGTGGTGCCGGTGGCCGGGTCGTTGATCTCGAAGCTTTCGGCGGCCTCGCTTGCGGTCCAGTGGCCATCGACATAGGCGAGTTCACGCAGCAGCCGGCGGTCGGTCAGGCGGTCGAGCGCTTCATGGCGATGCGAGCGGGCGAAATGCGCGGACATGGTCAAAGCCTCCCGGTTCGGACTGATGCGGGAAGACTATCCGCCCGATGCAGATAGAGAGGCTGTTTGGAAGTCCTGACGTAGAGAGACTCTCTCTATCGGGTTGCCCGGCGAGAGAATCTCTCCGCTCCTATGACGACGCCGGCAAAAGCTCTGCGAGGGGCAGCGCGACCTCGTCCTTGACGGTCTTGATGACGATGTAGGTGAAGTAGCGATCGATGCCGATCTCGCGTTCCAGCAAGCCATCGACCAGCCGCTGATAGGCGTCGATATCGCGCGCCATTACCTTCAACAGATAGTCGACGCCGCCGCCGACAGACCAGCAGGCGACGATCTCGGGAACATCGCGGATAACGCGCTCGAAACGGTCGAAATCGGCCTGGCGGTGGTTTGCCAGGGTCACCTCCATCAGCACGGTGGCAACGGGTGCCACGACGCGCATGGCGATCCTGGCGTGATAGCCCGAGACGATGCCTGCCTTTTCCAGCTTGCGCAGCCGCATCCAGCACGGCGTCGGAGACAGCCCGACCTGCTCGGCCAGCGCCAGCTTGGTGATGCGTCCGTCGCGCTGGATGGCGTCGAGGATTTTCAGGTCGATCGGGTCGAGTTTCGCTGATGTCATCAGGGCTCACTTTTAGTCCAGATACCATGACGGCGCATTATTTCGATTGTCAATTGCACTGATTTCGATCTCTAATAAGTCATGACATTGTGGCAACCCGATCCCGCACTCATCAGGCGGCCGGCATATCAATCGCTGGCCGACCAGTTCGCGCGCGCCATCCATGACGGGCGCCTTGCCAATGGCGCACGGTTGCCGACCCATCGCCGGCTGGCCGACGATCTGAAACTTTCGGTGCAGACGGTCAGCCGCGCCTATGAGGAACTGATCCGGCGCGGCCTGATTTCGGGGGAGATCGGCCGCGGCAGCTTCGTCCAGACGCAGCGCCGCGAGCCGGAGCCGCCCTATCTGCCGGAAAGATTGGGCGAAGTCATTGACCTGTCGATCCTGAAGCCAGTCTGCGAGCCGATGCATCTTGAGCGGCTGAAACAGGCACTGGGCTGGCTGGCGGAAAACCTGCCGTCGAGTTCAGCACTTTCGTTCCGGCCCAACATGGTGTTTCCCCGCCACCGCGCGGTGGCGGTCGAATGGTTGAGACTGTGCGGGCTCGACACCTCCGCGCAGAACATCAGCCTGACCAACGGCGCCACCGCCGGCATGACGGTGGCGCTGATGAGCGTTGCGCCGCCGGGCTCGACGGTCGCCACGGAGACGATCGGCCATCACACGCTGGTGCCGTTGGCACGCTATCTCGGCTTCAACCTCGAAGGCCTGCCGATCGACGAGAACGGCCTTATCCCTGAAGCGCTGGACGAGGCCTGCCGGCTTTCCGACATCCGCGCGGTCTTCGTGCAGCCCTCGGTGATCAACCCGACGGCGACGCTGATGGATGCGCGGCGGCGCGAAGAAATCGCCGCGGTCGCGCGCAAGCACGACATCGCCATCATCGAGAACGATGTGCTTGGTCCGCTGGTCGAAGACCGGCCGCCGCCGGTTGCCGCGTTCGCGCCGGAGCGCACGCTCTACGTCACCTCCTTCACCAAGATCACCGTACCCGGTCTGCGCATCGGCTATCTGGCCGCGCCCGACCGCTACGTTGCTGCCGTCGCCAACCGGCATCTGGTTTCGAACTGGATGGCGACGCCGCTGGTGGCCGAGATCGCCACAAAGTGGGTGACCGACGGCACGGCGATGGAGCTTGTCCACTGGCAGCGCGCGGCTTTGCGGCGCCGGCAGGATATTGCAGCGCAAGTGCTGGCGGGGGTCGACTATCGCGCCCGGCGCGACGGGTTGCATGTCTGGCTGCAACTGCCGGCCGACCGGGCCGAGGAAAGCTTTGTCGCCCAGGCTCGCCTGCAGGGCGTGGCGATTGCCCCCGGCACATCCTTTCGTATTTCGGCTGCGCCCTGGCATCCGGCGGTGCGTATCTCGCTGGGTTCGACCACCGAGGGGGAACTGCGCGCCGGCCTCGGCGTTGTCACCAAGCTGCTGCTTGGCGATCCGGAGCATCTGCTGCTCGCAATCTAGGCCAGAAATGCCCGGAAATTGTGCGGAATCAGAATAATTGTCATGATATTATTTTCCCAATTGACATGATTTGGCGCGTTCCGCATCGTTAAGGGGCACAGGCTTCTCCAGCACGGGGAATTTATTTGTCCGCATCAGCGCCCATCATCAAGATCGACGGCATCTCGAAGAGCTTCGGCAGCTTCAAGGTGCTGGACGGCCTGTCGATGCAGGTCATGCCCGGCGAGAAGCTGGCGCTGATCGGCCCGTCGGGCTCGGGCAAGACGACGATCCTGCGCATCCTGATGACGCTGGAGCGCATCGATGGCGGTCATATCCAGATCGACGGCGAGCAGCTCTACCACATGGAGCGCAATGGCCAGCTGTTGCCCGCCGATGAGCGGCATCTGACAAGAATGCGTCAGAAGATCGGCATGGTGTTCCAGCTGTTCAACCTGTTTCCGCACAAGTGCGTCATGGACAATGTCACGCTGGCGCCGATGCTGACCAAGGGCACGCCACGCGCCGCCGCCGAAAAGCGGGCGATGGAACTGCTCGAAATGGTCGGCATGGCCGACAAGGCCAAGTCCATGCCGGCGCAGCTGTCCGGTGGCCAGAAGCAACGCGTGGCGATCGCCCGGGCACTCGCGCTGTCGCCGAAGATCATGCTTTTCGACGAGGTGACGTCGGCGCTCGATCCGGAGCTCGTCGAGGAGGTGATGAACGTCATGCGCAAACTCGCCGCCGAGACCGACATGACCATGCTGCTGGTCACCCACGAGATGGGTTTCGCCCACGATTTCGCCGACCGGGTGCTGTTCTTCGATCGTGGCAGAATCGTCGAGGAAGGCAAGCCGGACGAGAT
>NZ_RZQL01000115.1 GCF_003997935.1 Mesorhizobium sp. M7A.F.Ca.US.006.01.1.1 | reverse complement strand
GACGATGGTCACCTGTGTTCGACATGCGCTGCAGCGCCACCTTGCCGATGAAATCGGCCTTGCGAAAATCGACCAGCCGGCCCAGGCCGAGGTCGAAGGGCGACGCACGATACCTTCCAGCCGCCTGAATGCCGGCGCCGCCATGGTCCGGGCCGGCACTTGTATAGTCGTAGCCAACGATCAGGAGCCCGGCTTCGAGACGTGCGATGTCGAGAGCCCAGGCACCGGCGGGAAGGATGCCAAAAGGCTTGCCTGCCGCCTCGACCGCCTCCCAGACGGCGACGCCGTCATCCGCCTTGACCCACAATTCATAGCCATGCTCGCCGGTAAAACCCTGGCGCAGGATCTCGACCCGTCTGCCGGCAATTGTGACAATGGCCAAGCGAGAGAACGGTAATTCCTGTACGGATTGCGTGACCGCCTCCAGCACTTCGCGGGAATGCGGTCCCTGCAAGGTGAGGATGCCGTAGCTATCGGATATGTCGGTGACACGGACGTCAAGGCCTTCGGCATGGCGCTTCCACCAGGAAAGGCCGGGATCGGCGGAAACGCGGAAGGTGGTTTCATCCATGCGGAAAACCAGACCGTCGCCGACGACATGGCCGTTCTCCTCACACCACGGTGCATAGTAAATCTGGCCGACCTGCAGCTTCTTGATTTCGCGCGGGATGAGCGCATCCATCATCCTCTCGGCATCCGGACCGGCAATGACATATTTCGACAGTGGCGACATGTCGCCCATGGCCACCCTGTTGCGGATAGCCGCCAGTTCCTCGACCATGTCGGAATAGCAATCGACGACCATGTTCCTGTCCCAGCGCATCCAGAGTGCGTTCTGGTTCAGTGGCGCCGTGCGCTCGACGAAGGGCGTGCCGCGAAAGGCGACATGGGCATCGGCCACCACGCTCAGGCCGGACGTGAATTTGATGTCGTTCATTTAGGTCTCCTCCCGGTCGCAAGGCACTTTGCCGCGACATTCGACAACGGGTGAGGAACAGCGCACCTCGCGCCATTGAACGAGACCATCCAAGCGCAGACCGCAGGACGGTTTCCTGCGAGCAGCAACCCGCTCGGTCAGATGTCTCTTGCCTCATCCGTATCTTGGCTGAGACTTTCACTTCGCAGCGTTTTTCGGAATGCCCCCGGTTGCCGACGGCATACCCACAATTCAACCGCAGACTCTTTGTGCTGTTTGAATTTCCACGGGAGACAGGTGGAAATAGCAATCTGATAGTCCCTCACACGGTCGTAGCCCACTTAAACGTGTGCGACTTCGTTCAAAATGTTGACCTCAAAAAAGTGCCGTCAGGGCCCGAGAAATCCGTGACGGTACTTTTCTCGGACGTTGAGCCGCGTATGAAAAGTACCGCCAAAGGTACCGTCAAATGAATCTTCTAGCCTTCACACCCAGCGTGGCCCAGGTTTGCAGAGATCAAAAAATCAGTGACTTAGACAGTCAATGGCTTCATTGATGATGTAGATCCGACTGTGAATGAGATGAACCGAAAATCATTGTTTTTTCTGCGAAAAATTACGCCGGAGCACTCCGGACTGCGCTAGCCCCTACTCCCACTCGATTGTTCCAGGCGGCTTCGACGTCACGTCGTAAACGACGCGGTTGATGCCGCGGACTTCGTTGATGATGCGGGTGGCGGCGGCGCCCAGGAAAGCCATGTCGTAGTGGTAGAAATCCGCCGTCATGCCGTCGACCGAGGTGACGGCGCGCAAAGCGCAGACGAACTCGTAGGTGCGGCCGTCGCCCATCACGCCGACCGTCTGCACCGGCAGCAGCACGGCGAATGCCTGCCAGATGGCGTCGTAGAGGCCGGCCTTGCGGATCTCGTCGAGATAGATGGCGTCGGCCTCGCGCAGGATTTCCAGCTTTTCGCGGGTGATGCCGCCGGGGCAGCGGATGGCAAGACCCGGACCTGGGAACGGGTGCCGGCCGATGAAGCTTTCGGGCAGGCCAAGCTCCTTGCCCAGCGCCCTCACCTCGTCCTTGAACAGCTCGCGCAGCGGCTCGACCAGCTGCATGTTCATGCGCGCCGGCAGGCCGCCGACATTGTGGTGCGACTTGATCGTCACCGAGGGGCCGCCGGTGAAGGAGACGCTTTCGATGACGTCGGGATAGAGCGTGCCTTGCGCCAGGAACTCGGCGCCGCCGAGTTTCTTGGCCTCTTCCTCGAACACCTCGATGAACAGCCGGCCGATGGTCTTGCGTTTTTTCTCCGGGTCCGACTCGCCCTCGAGGGCGTCGATGAAACGGTCCGACGCGTTCACCAGAATGAGCGGCAGATTGTAATGCTCGCGGAACATCGCCACCACGCCCGCGGCCTCGTCCTTGCGCATCAGGCCGTGGTCGACAAGGATGCAGGTCAGCTGGTCGCCGACCGCTTCGTGGATCAACAGCGCCGCAACGGAGGAATCGACGCCGCCCGACAACGCGCAGATGACCTTGCCCTTGCCGACCTGCTTGCGGATCGTCTCGACCGCGTGCTCGCGGTAGGCGCGCATGGTCCAGTCGCCCTCGATGCCGGCGATGTTGTGGACGAAGTTCTTGAGCAGCCGGGCGCCATCGGGCGTATGCACCACCTCGGGGTGGAACATGATGCCGTACATCTTGCGCTCGATGTTGCCGAAGATGGCGAAGGGCGAGCCTTCCGACTTGCCGAACACTTCGAACCCCTTGGGCAGGGAGATGACGCGGTCGCCATGGCTCATCCACACCTGGTGGCGTTGGCCGGGCGCCCACAGGCCCTCGAACAGCGGGCTGTCCTTTTGAATCTCGACGAAGGCGCGGCCGAACTCGCGATGGTCGGAGCTTTCGGCGACGCCGCCCATCTGCACGCACATGGCCATCTGGCCATAGCAGATGCCAAGCACCGGCACGCCGGCGTCGAAGACGATCTGCGGCGCGCGCGGGCTGCCGATATCGCCGGTTGAAGCCGGACCGCCGGACAGGATCACGGCTTTCGGATTGATGCGCTTGAATGCCGCTTCGGCCGACTGGAACGGCACGATCTCGGAAAACACGCCGGCCTCGCGGATCCGGCGGGCGATGAGCTGGGTGAACTGGCTGCCGAAATCGACAATCAGGACGGTGTCGGGATGATTGGCTGTTTTCATGGCGAGCGTTTAGAGAAAGAAACGAGTCGGCGCAATGGGTTGCGTAGCCCGACTTTCAGGCTGGTCTGGCATCTTCATGTGATGGTTCCGTCCGAAGGGCGCCGTCGCCGATTGCCTGTTCAAGCCGCATGACGGCGTCCGCCAGCTTCTCGTCGATGACATGTAGATATTCGGTCCAGTCGCCGACATGCCTGAGATCCGCCGCACCGTCGGAGATACCGCGCAGACCGATCAGCGGAATGTCGAACAACTGGCAGGCGCGCAGGCAGGCGAAGGTCTCCATGTCGACCATGTCGGCGGTAACAGCATCATAGGCCGCGCCAGTGATGATCGCGCCGCCGGTCGACAGGGTCGCCTGCCTGATGTCCGGTATCTTGAAGGGCAATGGCACGGTTACCGGCAGGTCGAGGAAGGGTGTGGCGCCCTTTTCGAAGCCGAGCGGCGAAGCGTCGATGTCACGGTAGCTGACCGAAACCGCCTGGTAGATTTCCGTCTGCTCCAGCGTCCGACTGCCGGCTGAACCGAGCGAAACAACCAGATCCGGCAGTGCTTTTTGCGATTTCAGCCAGGAGAGTTCGGCACCCAGCCTGACGCCGGCCTCGACCGGACCGACACCGGTCATCAGCGGCGTGAACAGTTGCTTGAGGTGCGGGCCGTATTCGGCCTGCGCCGCCATCACGAAGAGGACGTCCTTGCCAGACAGGCGGCGAATTTTATCGGTCATGACGATTTGCTCCTCTCCGCCCGATCATCTGTTTATCCGCACCGCTCGCCGGGACCCGCTGCCTCCGGCAGCTCCCGGCGTTCGTGGCCTTTCATCGTGCCGCCGGCCCCGGCCCTTCGCTATGGCTCCGGGCGTTCGTCGTTCGGAAAGCCCATTTGGGGGCTTTCCGTCCGCTGCGCGGACCACTCCTCACCCTTCTATGCCATCACGCCCGACCACCGTCATCATCGTTCCGGTCATGGTGGCGATCAGCTTGGCCTCGCCATCGGCGGCAAAGGCGTAGGCCTGGCCGTCGGCGACGATGATGGTGCGGCCTGGCTTGGTCACCGAGCCGCGGAACAGGAAGCGCTCGCCCCTGCCCGGCGCCAGGAGGTTGACCTTGAACTCGATGGTCAGCACGCCAGAATTTTCCGGCATCAGCGAAAACGCCGCATAGCCGCAGGCCGAGTCCAGCGCCGTCGAAATGACACCGGCATGCAGAAAGCCGTGTTGCTGAGTGAGTGCCGCCGAATAGGGCATCTCGATCTCGATGATGCCGGGCGTCACCAGCGTTAGTTCGGCGCCGATGGTGGCCATCGCCTGCTGGCGCGCGAATGAGGTCCTGACGCGATCCTCATAGTCCGGGGCGGGTACGATCTTTGCTGCCATGGCCGCTGCCTTCCTTTATGCGGATAAGCTTATTGCAGAGGCATGCACGGCAGGCAAATGCTTTTGCTGCACTGCAACAATTGGCTTCGCCTGCCGGCTGGCGGCATGCATCCGTCGGGAATTGGCGATATCCGATCCGATTCAGGCCGACCTGCGCAACGCACAGAAGTAAAACCCGTCGGTGCCGCTCAGCGCCGGCGACAGCGAGATGTCGCCTTTGATGCCGATACGCGCGGCTGCCTGATGGCCGGGAAACCGGCTGTCCCAGAGCTGGCGGTGGTCGACGGGAACAAACCCGCTGTTACGGTCCCGAAAGGCCGCGATCTGCTCGCCATTTTCCTCATCAAACACCGAGCAGGTGATGTAGACCAGCAGGCCGCCCGGTTTGACATAGGCTTTGGCCGCATCGAGGATCGCCGACTGTTCGCCCTTGCGGGCATCGAGTTGTCTTTGCGTCAGCCGCCATTTGGCATCGGGACGGCGGCGCCAGGTGCCGCTGCCGGTGCAGGGCGCGTCGACCAGCACGATATCCATGTGATTGCCGAGCGGCGCGAGTTCTGTGGGCTTGGTGACCACCTGTACATTGCGGTTTTCCGAACGGCGAATGCGGTCGAAGATCGGCGCCAGCCGTGCTTTTTCGGCATCGTGGGCAAATATCTGGCCACGATTGTCCATCGAAGCCGACAGTGCCAGGGTCTTGCCGCCGGCGCCGGCGCAGAAATCCAGCACCTGCATGCCGGCTTGCGCCCCGGCAAGGGCGGCCGCGATCTGCGAGCCTTCGTCCTGGACCTCGAACCAGCCCTTCTGGAAAGCCGGCTCGGCCTGCACGTTCGGGTGCCGGCCGTCGCCGTCGATCGGCGGGATGCGGATGCCCTGAGAGGCGATGGCTGCAGGTTTCGCGCCGGTTCCCGTCAGTTCGGCCAGCACCTTGTCGCGGTTGGCCTGCAAGGTGTTGACCCTAAGGTCCAGCGGCGGGCGCGTTGCCAGCGCCGCGCCCTCGTCGGCCCAGGTCGGGCCAAAGGCTCGCTCGAAAAGCGGCGCGCACCAGTCGGGAACATCCGCCCGCACCGCGTCCGGCGCGTCGGCGAGCCGATGGTCGGCGATGGCCTGAAGCTCGGCGGCGCTCAGCAGCGGCGGTGCGAACTTGTCACCATCCAGCGCCTCGTTGAGCGATTGTGCGGTCTGGCCCCATTCGAGCAGCAGCGCGCCGAAGCCGATGGCGCGCGGCGTGTCCTGCCCCAGCAGCCAGCCGGCGGAACGCTTGTGGCGCAAGGCATCATAGACGATGTTGCCGATCGCCGCGCGGTCGCCGCCGCCGGCGAAGCGATGCGACAGGCCCCAATCCTTCAGCGCGTCCGCCACCGGCCGGTGGCGCCGGCCGATGTCTTCCAGCACTTCGATGGCCGCAGCCAGCCGTCCGCCCAGTCGCATGGTCTTGTTCCGTCACGCAGAAAATTATTCCGGCCCTGCTCTAGAGCGCGCAACCGGCGCGCACAAGCAGGTCGGCTGGCACAACCGCTCTGCTTTCCAACTTTTCTGGTTGCGAATACTCTTCCGGTTATGATTCGCGGCGCGGAAAAGGTGGACCGGCGGATCGACACGAGGAGAGGGCAATGAAGACTTATCTGGCGGAAATTCTAGGCACATTTCTATTGGTGTTCATCGGTACGGCTTCTGTGGTGACGGGCGGCTTCGGCGGCGCGCTGCCGCTCGGCCAGGAAGGCATCGGTCTGGCGTTCGGCATCGGCCTCATCGCGGCGGCCTATGCGATCGGCCCCATTTCGGGCGCGCATCTCAACCCGGCGGTGACGCTCGGTGTCTTCCTTGCCGGCCGGCTGCCGGCCAAGGACGTCATCCCCTACTGGATTGCGCAGGTCATCGGCGGCGTCCTTGCTTCGCTGGCGTTGTGGATCATCGTTTCCGGCCAGGTTGGCGGACACACCACCGGCTTCGGCGCCAATGGCTGGGATGTGACGAAATGGGGCGTCAGCTCGGCATTCCTGTGGGAAGTGATCGGCACCTTCACCTTTGTCACCGTGATCCTTGGCGTCACGGCTGAAAAGCACTCGACGGCGTTCGCTGGACTGGTCATCGGCCTGACGCTGGCAGGATTGCACTTCGCCATCATCCCGGTGACCGGAACGTCGCTCAACCCGGCCCGCTCGATCGGCCCGGCGCTGTTTTCGGGAACGGCCGCGATCGGCCAGCTCTGGCTGTTCATCGTTGCACCGCTGATCGGCGGCGCCATTGCGGGTGTTGTCGCCAAGGCGCGCATCTTCGAGAAGGACTGAGCTCTTTGGAAGGTTGAGCAAAAAAGGTGCGGGCCACGGCCCGCGCCTTTTTTGCTGGATCCTCTCTTGGGTGGATTCTCTTGCCGTCAAAGCACCCGCGACAGGAACTCGCGGGTTCGCGGCGATACCGGATTGGCGATCATCTCGCGCGGAGCCCCGCGTTCGATGATCACACCGCCGTCCATGAAAACCAGTTGATCCCCGATCTCGCGGGCGAAGCCGACCTCATGGGTGACCACGACCATCGTCATGCCGCTTTCGGCCAGATCGCGCATGACCTGCAGCACTTCGCCAACGAGTTCGGGGTCGAGCGCCGATGTCGGCTCATCGAAGAGCAGGACCTTCGGCTTCATCGCCATCGCACGCGCGATGGCGACACGCTGCTGCTGGCCACCGGACAGTTCCCTCGGATACCGGTCGACCTTGTCCAGGAGACCGACGCGCCGAAGCAGTATCTCCGCTTCGGCCTTTGCCTGGTCCGGCGGGATGCGCCGAACCTGCGTCGGCGCCTCGATCAAATTCTCCATCACGGTCATGTGGGAGAACAGGTTGAACGACTGGAACAGCATGCCAGTCTCGGCGCGCCGCTGGCAAAGCAGGTCGTCCTTGACCTCGTAGAGCTTATCGTCCCTGAGGTCGTAGCCGACGAACTGACTGTCGACGAGCAGAATGCCGGCGCTGAGCTTCTCGAGATGGTTGATGCAGCGCAGGAATGTGCTCTTGCCGGAACCCGAAGGTCCGATGATGCAGGCGACCGATCCGACAGGCACGTCGAGATCGACACCCTTGAGGACCTCGAGCGGACCATAGGACTTTCGCACGCCGCGCGCGAAAACCATGGAGTCGGCTGGGACGCCGAAGCGGGCGCGATTTTCGTCCTTCACGTCGCTCATCGGGAAATGCCACGCAGGCTGATGACATTGCGCAGGAAGCGCATCGTCATGGGATCGCGGCGCGTATCGCTGCGACCGAAATGGCGCTCAAGGAAATGCTGTCCCACCGACATGATGCTGACCACCGCGAGATACCAGAAGGCGACCACGATCAGGAGCGGGATCGTCTCGAAGGTGCGCGCATAGATGCTCTGGGCCGAATAGAACAGGTCGTCGACGGCGATGAATGTCACCAGCGAGGTCATCTTCAGGAGGTTGATGGCCTCGTTGCCGGTTGGCGGCAGTACGAAGCGCATCGCCTGGGGCAACGTGATGCGCTTCAGGATCATGCGGTAGGGCATGCCAAGCGCGCTCGCCGCCTCGGCTTGGCCCGACGGCACCGACTTGATGCCGGCCCTGATGATCTCGGCCATGTAGCCCGCCTCGCACAGGGAAAGGGCGACGACGGCGGAGAAGAACGGCGTCATGAAATCATTGGTGCGCACGGAAAACAGCGTGCCGACAAAGGGGATGGTCAACGAGACTTCGCGCACGAGCAGCGACAGGTTGAACCAGAAGATCAGCTGTATCAGGGCCGGTACGCCACGGAAGAACCAGACGTACAGGCCTGCGAATGAACGCAGCACCGGGCTTGGCGACACGCGCATGATGGCGATGACCGTGCCGACAACGATCGCCAATACCATGATCACCGCGGTCAGCATCAAGGTGTTGCCCAGGCCGCGCATGACGGAGGGATGCAGGAGGTAACCCACCACCGTCGGCCAGGCAAAGGCAGGATTGCTGGCGAAGGCCCGGATGATGAGGAACGCCACCAACAGGGCCAGCGCCGTGCCGACCCAGATGCCGTAGCGGCGCTGCGGCACGACGGTCAGGCGCGAAACCGCCTCGGCGACGCCTGGTTCGATGCGTATCTCGTTTGGGTGGGCCACGCCCATCGCTGGTTCTCCTGGTCTTGATCCGGAAGCGGCGCCCGGCACGAGACCGGACGCCGACAACCGCTATCGCATCAGCCCGAAAATGATTTCGGAAAGCATGATCAAAGTTTTAGAACAAAGTGCGTCGGAACGGACGCACTTTGTCAGTCGGCGCGCAGCGCCTCCATGCTGCCCACAAAATAAGGCTCCTTGATCGCGTAGGCGCCCATGCCGTATTTGTCGAGAATAGCCTTGTAGGTGCCATTCTTGAACAGCTCGGAGAGTGCGCTCACCATCATGTCGGCGGTCTCCTTGTCATCCTTGGCGATCGCCATACCGAGCGGGGCGACTTCATAGAGGGTCGGCAGCACCACGAGCTGGCCCTTGCTGGTGACCTCGAAATAGCTCGATGCGGTCGCATCGTCCATGCGGGCGTCGACGCGGTCGGACAGCACCGCCTGGACAATATCCGTCGACGAGTTGAAGACCGATTTTTCGATGGCTGCCTGGCCCTTGCCGGTGCAATCCGTGCTCAGCTTGTCGACCAGGAAATCCGATGCGCTGCCGGCCGAAACGCCGATCCGCTTGCCGCATAGCGGGGTGTCGCCGCTGAAACTCGCCTTCTTGTCCGGCGACGTCGAAACGGCCAGGCCGGCCTTGAGGAACATGACGAAATCGACCTGCTTGAGCCGCTCCGGCGTGGCGGAGAACGTCTCCCAGGCGACCTTGAAACGGCCGGCCGCCAGCCCCGGTATCATCGAGGGGAAAGGTGTGCGCGCCACGTCCAGCTTGGCGCCGACCAGCTTGGCCACCTCACCGGCCAGTTCTATGATGATCCCGGTCTGCTTGCCGTCGGCGTCGAGATACTCGAAAGGCGCATAGTCCAGCGTGTTGGCGACGGTCAGCATGCCGGTCCGCTGGACCTCAGCCGATTTCGTCACCTCGGCGGCGCCTGACGGTCCGCTCCAGGCTATGGCAAGTGCGGCCAGCGCCAAACCTGCCATCTGTAAATGTGCTCTCATTTTCGTTCCCCTTTTTTGATTGCAACGGTTCCTGCAGTCTGCTCTCCAATCAGGGCCTCGCGTCCTCACCGACGCAGCCAAGCATCGATCCGTCTATGAATTGGCTGCCTCCGCAGCCTTCTTCTTGCGGTAGTGGTAGTTCTTGTCGATGCGCTCCATCAGGTAGTCGCCGTAGAGCACCGGCTCATATTTCGGCTGGCTACCGGCGGGCACGCAGACCGGCAGCGCCTCGATCGTTTCATCCATGGACGGGTCGAAGAAGAAGGGCTGGGAATAGCGCTCGCGCCCCGACCGGTTGATGACGCGATGCGGCGTCGAGACGAACTGGTCGTTCGACCAGCGCGCCAGGATGTCGCCGACATTCATCACGAAGGAGTCGGGGACCGGCGGCGCGGGAACCCAGTCGCCCGCCTTGTTCTTGACTTCCAGGCCGCCGACATTGTCCTGCGCGAGCAGTGTGATGAAGCCGTAGTCGGTGTGAGGGGCCGAACCGAAAAGCCCCTCTTCATGCGGCTGCGTCGGGTAATGCAGCAACCGCAGGAAGGTTGTCGGCTGATCGAAATAACAGTCGAGACTGTCGGTCGGAAGTCCAAGCGAAAGGGCGATGGCGCCGACCATCTTGCGGGCGAGCGTGCTCATCTCATCGACATAGCGTTCAATCGTCGGCCTGAAGCCGCCAAGCGTTGCCTCGTCCGGCCACTGGTTGGGGCCCTGCAGCGGCTTGTCGGCCAATGCCCTGGGGTCGTCGTCCTCGACCTCGTGCATGAAGAAGATCGATTCGCTCTGGTTCGGCTTGCTCACGGTCGCCACCGACGACGTCACGATGGTCGAGCCGGCAAAGGGCAGGTAGCCGCGGAAATTCCTGTCGATCTTCAGCGCCAGTTTCTGCTCCTCGGGCAGAGCGAAGAAGCGCTTGCTGGCTTCGCGAACCGCTTCGACGTCGGCACGCGGGATCGGATGCCCGACGACGTAGAGGAAGCCGATCGTCTCGAGATGGCGGCGCAGTGTCGCCGCCGTCGCGGCGATCGCCTCCTGGTCGCCGCCATAGAGCGCCGACACGTCGAGGATCGGAATTTCGGAAAAGTCGCCGCGTGCGTCCATTCGAACACCTTGTCTTGAACATAAGATACAGTACTGTATTTCTACACATCCAAATCGCCTCAGCAATAGGCTTTCGAACGCAACGGGAAAAACGCGGCACAATGGCACCACGCAAGATAATCATCGACACCGATCCAGGTCAGGATGACGCGTTCGCGATCCTTTTCGCGCTTGGTTCGCCAGCCGAACTCGAGGTGGTCGGCATCACGACGGTCGGCGGCAACGTGCCGCTTGCCCTGACGTCGAAGAACGCGCTCAAGGTCGTGGAACTGGCGGGGCGGCCCGATGTGCCGGTCTATGCCGGCTGCCCGGCGCCGATGGTGCGCAAGCTGATTACCGCCGAATATGTTCACGGCGAAACGGGCCTCGACGGCGCCGACCTGCCCGACCCCGTCACGCCGCTGCAGAGCGAACATGCGGTCAACTATCTGGTGCGCACGATCATGGATGCGCCGGAAGGCGAATTGACCGTCTGCACGCTCGGGCCGATGACCAACCTGGCCATGGCCATGACCATGGAGCCGAGAATCATTCCCCGGCTGCGCGAAGTCGTGCTGATGGGCGGCGGCTTTTTTCAAGGCGGCAATGCCACGCCTGCCGCGGAGTTCAACATCTTTGTCGATCCGCATGCCGCGCACAAAGTGTTCGACAGCGGCGTCCCGGTGACGATGGCCGGCATCGACTGCACCTACACTGCCCTGATGACGCCTGAATGGCTCGACGCCCTGCGCGCCACCGGCAGTCGCGCGGCGATCGAGGCCGCCAACATGGCCGACTTCTATCGCCAATACGGCATCCACAAATTCGCGACGGCGGCGCGTCCCATCCACGATGCGTGCGTCACCGGTTACCTTCTGGCCCCAGGGATCTACGAGCAGCGCCAGTGCGCCGTGACGGTCGATATCGTCTCGCCCGAGACCATAGGCATGACCGTCGTCGACTGGTGGCACGTCACCGGCCGCCGCAAGAACTGCAACGTGCTGCGCCGGATCGATCCGGCGCCGTTCTTCACGCTGATGCTGGAGCGGATCAGTGCACTGCCCTGAAAATGCGTGTCCGGCGATAGACGGTGACACGGAGAATTGCGAAGCAGTCCTGGGTCAGTTCGATAGGCGAATCGGCCATGCGCGTTGCGCGCGACGAAGGTCTCGAATTTCATGAACGGGAAAGGCGCGCTGGCGAAAACGAAAAGAGCGCCTCGACCGGCGGTGCGATCAAAAGCGGCGCGACAGACGCTCAGCCGCGAGGCCTGGATCGCGGCGGCGCGCAAGGTGCTGGAAAAGCGCGGCATCGGCGAGGTCAAGATCGACCGCCTGGCGCAGCAATTGAAGGTCACGCGGGGCAGCTTCTATTTCCATTTTGCCAGCCTGGCGGACCTTCGCGGCGGCCTCTTGCAGGAATGGCGAAACAGCAACTGCGCGCCGTTCTGGGCGATGCGCGAGATCCACGACATAGACGGCCTGCAGTTCTTCACCGACATCGTGCATGTCTGGGTGGATGAAGCCCCTTTCAGCCCGCTGCTTGATCTGGCTGTTCGCGATTGGTCACGGACATCGAAAAAGCTCGCTCAGGAAGTCAAGGACATCGACGATCTGCGCATCGAGCTGCTCATCCGGTCGTTCCGCGCCATGGGCTATTCGGAAGACGAGAGCATCGTGCGGGCGCGCATCACCTATTTCCACCAGATCGGCCAGTACGCACTGTCCTTCAAGGAAGACCCGGCGGTGCGCCGCCGCTATCAGCCGCTGTTTGGAGAAGTGCTGCTCGGACCGCTTGTCCAGGAACCTGGTACAGCACCGACGCCGTCGGAGATGCGGAGCGGGCGGCGTTAGGATTCGAAAACGGCCCCTCCGGATGCTCTAGAGCAATTCTAGGAAAAGTGTGAAGCGGTTTTCCGTCCAGAATTGCGTCAAAGCAAAGAGTTAGGGCATTTCGCCGTTTCCGTGAAACGGTGAAATGCTCTAGGAAGCAGTCGCACCGTCTGCGATGGCTCGAGTCGCGTTCTGGTGAGGACGTAGCAGAAAATAGAATGCGGCGATGTGCGTGATCAGCAGCAGCGGCACGTAGATGATCGGGATCGCGTAGGCGGCACCCAGCAGCTCCGCACGTTCGGGCAGGCCGACCTGGATGGCGTGATAATAGTCGACGACGAGCTCGACCGTGCCTACGAGATTGAAGGCGACGACGAACGGCCAGAAGAGCCGAGGCAGCCTCACCGTGAGCAGCGCCAGCATGGCCAGCAGCCCTGTTGCAAAGTCACCGTAGGCGGCAAACACCGCGAAGCCGGCTGGGAGATCGGGACTTACGATACCCGGCAGGATGAAGACGAGTCCGAAGAAGCGGAAGCTGTGCAGAGTGGCGATGGCTCGCTGCGCCGCGACCCGGTCCATTGAGCTCAGCCAGGGCCAGATGTATGCGCCGAAGCAGAGCAGCCACGCGACGTAGCCCAGAACGAGATGAGTTTGGAACACCATTTCCGTGGACATTTGGCCTCCTGTCAGCAGCTGGTTCACGCGGCCCCAGCCTCGGTCGGTTACCTCTAAGTCCGCTTCCATAGTTCGACTAGCCGGTGTAATCACAACAACCTATGAAGCAGAACTACACAGTTCGGCACGATGCGCTGGAGGGCGTCGAGGTGTTCCTGGCCGTTGCCAGGCGCCGCAACTTCCGCCGTGCGGCCGCCGATCTCGGCGTGACGCCGTCCGCCGTGAGCCAAGCGGTACGCACGCTGGAGGCCCGCATGGGTGCGGCGCTGTTCGTCCGCACGACGCGGAGTGTCGGGTTGACCGAGGCTGGTCAGCGGTTCCTCGACCGTGCCGGCCCCGCCTTCGAGGAACTCGTCGCGGCAGGCGAGGCCGCGCGTGACGTCGGCCAACGGCCGACCGGGCTGCTGCGCCTGTCCGTACCCCGCGCCGTCGTGCCGTTGATCCTGGAGCCAATGATCGCATCGTTCTGCCGAACCTATCCCGTGATCGAACTGGAGATCGCCGCGAGCGACGAGATGGTCGATCTCGCCACCGGCGGGTTCGATGCCGGCATCCGCCTTGGCCAGTTCATCGCGCCCGACATGGTCGCCGTGCGGCTGACGCCGTCGTTCCCGTTCGTGGTTGTCGGCAGCCCGGACTATCTCGAGCGCCATGGCGCCCCCGAGCACGTCGAGGATCTGCGCCACCACGCCTGCTTGCGCTTGCGCCGCTCGAACGGCGCCATCGCGCCCTGGTCTTTCGTCGACGGCAACGGGACGATCGAGGCGATGGTCTCAGGCCCGCTGATCGCGCACGACTATCCGACGTTGCTTGGCGCCGCGATGCAAGGCATTGGGTTGGCGCAGACGCCTCGACCCGTCGCCGAAGGTCCGATAGAACAGGGAAAACTCAGATCGGTGCTGGACGGCGTCGCCGCCACGACTCCAGGCGTCTTCCTCTATCATCCCGGCAAACGCCAAATCCTGCCCAAGCTGCGCGCCTTCATCGATCATCTCAAATCCGCGGAGTGAGGCGTTGGCTTCCGGGCGGGGTGTTCGAGAAGGACTGAGCTTTGGAAGGTTGAATACGAAGGCGCGGGCCGTGGCCCCCTGAGGTGCTTGGTGCAAGAGACCGATCAAAGGTACTATGACCCGGATGGCCGAACAGACCTCAGTATGGTGGTCAAATCCGGCCACGCCGGCTGACTGTTGACTGGAACCGCATGCTCTTCAAACCCGGAACCGTGCTAGAGATTGCTATCGATTGAATAGTGCCTGCTGGTTCGAGGTCCCCCCTGCTGGTTCGAGGTCCCATTGACACAACGGCTATCGGATTTCGACATTGGCTTGCTGCTGACGCTCGACGCGCTGTTGAAGCACCGGAACGTCACCCATGCGGCGTCGAGACTAAACATTACCCAATCGGCCTTGTCGGCCCGCCTGACGCGCCTGCGTCAATTGCTGAACGACCCACTCTTCACAACGGCGGCGTCTGGACGGGGAATGATCCCGACGCCTCACGCCCTGGCACTTGAGCCCGAACTTACGCGGCTGCTCGAACGGTTGAGCGATTTCGTGAACACCGCTCACCTGTTCGACCCTGCGACAAGCAAAAGGGTCTACCGCATCGCCGCAACGGACAATCCGGCAGCGATCCTGGCACCGGACCTCGTTCCGCGGTTCAAATCCCAGGCTCCCAACGCAAAGGTCGCCTTTACGGTGCCCAACAAGTCGAGGATCATCGAGCATCTGGAGCAGGGCGACATCGATCTCTTCATCGGAGCCGCCGAAGACGGTTCGAGTGGTCTGATCGGGCAGAAACTGTTCGAAGAGGAATTCGTCACCGCCCAGCGGCACGGCCATCCGCGTGGCAAGGGGCCGATCACCCTGGACGAATTCTGTGCCCTAGACCATCTGCTCATTTCAACGAGCGGCGGGCATTTTGCAGGGATGATCGACGACGCGCTTGCCGAGATCAGCCGCTCGCGCAATGTGACGGTCTCCATCCAGAGCTACGCACTGGCCCCGCTCGTTCTGGAAAACAGCGATCTGATCTGCACCCTGCCCCGGCGTTTCCTGAGGCGCTTCGCTCAGGTCCTCGATCTGTTCGAAGCCCCCTTGGAGCTCTCGCCGTTCGCCATGAACCTGTTCTGGCACCCACGAATGCGCAGTGACCCCGCCCACATATGGCTGCGCAAACTGGTGTTGCAGAGCGCTCGCACTGGTCACGAGGGGTAGTGGCCGAACACCACGCAATCGTTCCGGCCACCACATGCCTGCACTCAGAGCTTCTGAAGCAGGTAGTCGCCGACCTTGCCGGCAGCGGGATCGAACAGCGTGTCGAGCCGCGAATTCAGCACGTAGACATCGCCGCCCGAAATCACCGCGGCCGTCGGCATCGACATGATGCTGCGCTCCTGCCGGACGATCGTTGCCGATGCCCACCCGTCGGTGGATACCAGTTCGACGGTGCGATCTGCGCCCAGGTTCTGCACCACGATGAGGTGTTGGTCATCGATCAACTGAATGCCGTCGGCACCCGTGAGGGCCTCGGGCAGTTTAACCGGTTCGACCTTGCGGGGGTCGGCGATGCTGACGCGAAACAGCTCACCCGTATTGTATTTGCCCACGAGCAGATAGCCGTCCTTGTGCCAGGCGATGCCGTTCAGCTTGAAGCCGTCGCCATTCGTGAAGCGAGGATCCTGCGCAAAGATCGTCGCCTTGCCCGCTGTGTCGATGCGGTAGACGATCGGGGCAAAACTGTCGGTCACATAAGCGTTTCCGTCGGCGTCGAGCGCGATGTCATTGGCAAAATGCGTGCCTTCGCTGAGGCTGCCGAGATCGTAGTAGGCCCGAGGCTGACCGGTCGTGGCATCATATGTGGCCACCGCCGCAAGCTTGCCCTTGGTCGCCCCACCGGTCCGATCGCCGACGCCCGGATCGGAGTTCGTCACCCAAAGCGTGTTGCGCTTGTCGTCGACAAGCAGACCCGCCGTGGAAACCAGTCTCGCATCGTGCAGGAACACCGTGTACTTCCCGGCTTTGTCGACCTTGGCCACCAGGCCATGACTCACCGAGCCGACCATGAAGGTGTCCTGCCTGGCCGACCATGTCATGCTCTCCGGATAGCTCTGGTCGGAGGCGAACGAAATCCCCTGAGCCGTGCTGCCGGCCGTCGATGGCGATACAATGTTGAAGAAAATCATGGCTGCGACGCCAGACATTAGAGAACGAGAGATCATGATCGGTTCCTTTCGGTCGGTTGATTGATGTCACCGCTCTAGAACCCTGAGCGCGCCTCGAGAAATCGCGTTTCACGATGAGACGAATCGATCGCGTTCATGGGTTCGGGACTTGTTGAAATCCAAACCCGCCCCATCGCCCGACCTGCCATGAACGGGCTCGATGCCACCAATCCGCAAGATCGATTGGCGCGCTTGCGGGCAGGCCGGCATGTTTCAGGCGCTCAACATCAGCAGACGCCGATCGGGCGGACTGGGTGAATGTTCAACGATGGAACAGAAAAAGATGCTCAATCTGTATTTTCACGCCACGCCGAATTCGATGAAGGTGGCGGTGCTGCTGCAAGAGCTGGAATTGCCCTTCGACGTCTCGCCGGTCGATATCTTCAAAGGCGAGCAGCACACGCCGGAATTCAGGGAGATCAATCCAAACGGCAAGGTGCCGGCGATGGTGGACGGGGATGTAACGATATTCGACTCCCACGCCATTCTGCTTTACCTCGCCGACAAGCACGGAAAATTCATTCCAGGCGACCTGAAGACCAAGGCTTCGATGCTGTCCTGGCTTCAGTTCGTGGCCACGGGCCTATCGCCGTTTTCCGGCCAGGCAATCCACTTTCTGCACTACGCGCCGGAAGATATCGCCTATGCGAAAAATCGCTACGTGAAGGAGCTCGAACGCCACTACGCGGTTCTGGACCGTCGGCTTGGACAGGCGCGATATCTCGCCGGCGACGAGTACACGATCGCCGACATGGCGCTTTGGGGTTGGGCCGCCTCCGCCGGATATGTATTCGGCGAGAAGGGCCTTGGCGACTATCCCAATGTCATGCGCTTCATGGACGAGGTGACCAAGCGCCCGGCGGTCCGGCGAGCCCTGGACATGAAGGCAAGGCATACGTTCAAGGCTGAGCTCGATGCGGAATCACGTCGCGCCATGTTCCCGCAAAACGAGAAAGATGCCGTATGACCCGTGCCGCCGGCAGTTTCCGCTGTCGGTGGATTTCGAACGCTGCCGTAGACCGCGTTGAATGCGATGAATCCAAGCAGTCCGTTGACAACCGGCGGTCGTCTCGTCGCCGCATCCAATTGCCAGCCTGAGCTAAAGTTTTCATGGTACAAATATAAGAAATAGATATGTAAGAAATACCACGATATGGACAGCACCCGTCAAGAATGTTGTTCTTTCAGTACTAAAGCTCACATTGCATATGAAGAGCGCTAAAATCAAAAGCACTGTGTCAGTCGCTGGAAGCCCCAGGGTTAACCCCCTTCCCGTCAGCAGGCTGGCGGCTGCGACCGCCGGTATCGTCAAACCAATTGTGGCGCAAGCGGAACCCATCGCGACATTCAAACCGCGTTGCAGCTCATTGTTGAGTGAAGCGCGCACCGCCGAAATGGCCTCCGGCATCAACACCAGCCCGGCGATCATTGCCCCCACAATGCTGTCAGCCTGGGTCACCTGGTAGGCAACGAGCGTATCTTCGACGCTTGCCGCGACCTGCTCGGCGAGCATGACAATTCCGATCAGGCCGGCCATCAGCAACAGAGCGCTGGCAGAGATGTTCTCGTGAGGGGCAGTCCGCAGCGAAACGCCTCGGGCCTTCCCTTCGATAAAGTCTTCCCGGTGGCGGACGGTCTGCGCGAACACGAAGCTTGCATAAAGCAGCACCGAGAGGACGCTGACGAAACCAAGTTGGGCTGCCGAAAACGTGCCGGGATCCGTGGTCTGGGTGTAGGTCGGCAAAATAAGCGTCATGACGGTAAGCGCGATCAGAACCGCCAGATAGGCACTGGTCCCCTGCCGCACGATGGCCTGCTTGCGATGACGCCAGCCACCAAGCGCGAGACACATGCCGACAACGCCGGTGGATGTGATCATCACCGTCGAGAAGACGGACTCACGTGCAAGCGTAGGGTTGTTTTCTCCATGCAGCATCATGGAAACGATGATCGACACCTCGATTGCCGTCACGGCAAAAGTCAGCACCAATGTGCCGTAGGGCTCTCCCACACGCCGAGCCACCGCCTCGGCGTGGTCGAGCACCACGAAAATGGTGACGAACATGATCGCACTCGAAAGCGCTCCGACGAGTACCCTGACGCCCAGCGAACCTTCGTCCGCCGACAGCCCGCTGGCCCTGACGGCGACAGCCATCACCAAGGCGGCCAGCGGCATCGCATATGAAGTCATCGAACGTCCGAAACCGCTCATGCAAGCCCCTGCGCGCTGCTGCGAACCGTGGCTGCATTCGCGCACCGACAGATCGAAGCGTTCACCCGTTCACGCCGTCTTCTGCGTCACCAACCCCAGCTCCTCCACCATCGCCTCGCGCATCAAGAACTTCTGCGGCTTGCCGGTCACCGTCATCGGCAATTCGGTGCGGAAGCGTATGTGGCGCGGGATCTTGTAGTGGGCGATCTGGCCTGCGCAGAAGTTCTTGACCTCCTGCTCGGTGGCAATCTGGCCGGGCTTGAGCACGATCCAGGCGCACAGCTCCTCGCCATATTTGGCGTCGGGAATGCCGAACACCTGCACCTCCTTGACCTTTGGATGGCGGTAGAGGAATTCCTCGACCTCTCGGGGATAGACGTTCTCGCCACCACGGATGACCATGTCCTTGACCCGGCCGACGATGTTGCAATAGCCCTCGGCGTCGATGGTGGCGAGGTCGCCGGTGTGCATCCAGCCGTCGCTGTCGATCGCCTCACGGGTCTTGTCGTCGTCGTCCCAGTAACCCTTCATCACCGAATAGCCGCGCGTGCAAAGCTCACCCGGTACGCCGACCGCAACGGTAGCGCCATCGGCATCGACCGCCTTGACCTCGACATGGGGGTGGATGCGCCCGACGGTCGAGACGCGCTTTTCCAAGGGGTCGTCGACGCCGCTCTGGAACGAGACCGGGCTGGTCTCGGTCATGCCGTAGGCGATGGTCACCTGTTGCATATGCATCAGCGACACCACCTTCTTCATCACCTCGATCGGGCATGGCGAGCCGGCCATGATGCCGGTGCGCAGGCTGGTGAGATCGAAGGCGGAAAATCCGGATGATCGAGCAGGGCGACGAACATGGTCGGCACGCCATAGAGCCCGGTGCAGCGTTCCTGAGCCACCGCCTTCAGCGTGGCGCCGGCGTCAAACCCTTCTCCCGGGAAAACCATGGTGGCGCCTTTCGAGACGCAACCCATCGTGCCCATCGACATGCCGAAGCAGTGGTAGAGCGGCACCGGTATGCACAGCCGGTCATCGACGGTCAGCTTGATCGCCGAAGTGACGAAATTGCCGTTGTTGACGATGTTGCCGTGGGTCAGCGTCGCACCCTTGGGGGCTCCCGTGGTGCCTGAGGTGAACTGGATGTTTATGGCCTCGCCCGGCTTCAGCTTCTCCGAGATGCGGTCGAGGCTGTCATGCTCGTCACGCCCGGCCATGGCCAGCACATCACCGAAATTGAACATGCCGGGCGAATTCTCCTCGCCCATGCGGATGACAATTTTCAGCGCCGGCAGTTTCTGTGCCTTGAGCTTGCCCGGCGTGGCCTTGGCGATCTCGGGCGCCAGCGTCTCGATCATGCCGAGATAGTCCGAGGTCTTGAATTTGGCCGCGGTGACCAACGCCTTGCAGCCGACCTTGTTCAGCGCATAGTCGAGCTCGGTCAACCGATAGGCGGGGTTGATGTTGACCAGGATCAGGCCGATGCGGGCGGTGGCGAACTGCGTCACCAGCCATTCCCAGCGGTTGGGCGACCAGATGCCGACCCGATCGCCCTTTACCAACCCCAGCGCCAGGAAGCCGGCGGCCAGCGCGTCCACCGTGTCCGACAGTTCGCTCCAGGTGAAGCGCTTGTCCTGGTCGACGAAAACGGCGGCGTCGAGCGTGCCGTATTTGCTGACGGTGTCGGAAAACAGCGCGGGGATGGTCTTGTCGAGCAGCGGCACGCTGCGTTCGCCAGAGACATGCGCCCTGTTGTCGACGGGTGCGACGAAGACACCGCCAGCACGCGCGCCGCGTCCGCGCAGATTGGTGGCGTTCTTCAGCTCGTCGAGATTGACCGGCATCGCTCTCTCCTCCCGGGACCTAAAGCGCGTCGCGCTGAAACGCGACGCGCTTTAGGTCCTTGTTTTTGTGCATGTCGTTCTCCCAAAACCGAGATCACTTTTGGGCGACATGCATTAGCCGAACCTATCAGCCTGCCGGGGTGGAGGAAATCCCGCCGATGGTCATGAAAAGGGCAACGATCCGGTCAACGGTGCTTCGGAGCTTCGCGTTGGCTGACAAAGCGTCAAAACGAAAAAACCCGCCTGGGCGGCGGGTCACTGGCGCAAATCAGCACCATGGGCAAAAATGTAGCATAGCTGCCCTCACCGGTCAAGGAAATAATTCCTATCCGACCGCAGCCGCCATCTTCGCCGCGATGTCGCGCAGGACCGCTTCATCGGCCGCCGCCCGTGTCTTCTTCGACGCCACCAGACAGGCCTGCGAGCGCAGGACGAGGCCATCGCCCAGCACCTTGAGATGATTGGCGCGCAGCGTCGAGCCGGTGGTTGTGATGTCGACGATGACATCGGCCAGTCCCGCCGCCGGCGCGCCTTCGGTGGCCCCCAGGCTCTCGACGATGCGGTAGACCTGGATGCCGTGCTTCTGCGAGAAGAATTGCTGGGTCAGCCGCCAGTATTTGGTGGCGATGCGCAGCCGCCGGCCATGACGCTGGCGAAAATCGGCGGCGACGTCGTCGAGATCGGCCATGCTGTCGACGTCGAGCCAGATATCCGGCACGGCCACCACGACATCGGCATGGCCAAAACCGAGACGGGCGACAATTTCGGCGCGGGTCTCCCAGTCGGCAAGGTTTTCACGCACCAAATCCTCGCCGGTGATGCCGAGATCGACCGCACCCTGGCCGATCTCACCTGATATTTCGGAAGCCGACAGAAACACCACTTCGACATCATCCAGGCCCTCGACGCGGGCGTGGTATTTGCGCTCGTCGCCGGGCAGGCTGACAGCGAGGCCGGCTTTGGCCAGCACGTCCAGCGCCTGTTCTTTCAGGCGGCCTTTCGACGGGATCGCCAGCGTGATCATGGCGCCGTCTCCCGCAATGCCTCGATGCGATCGAGCCAGACGGAAAAGCCGACGCCGGGGATAGGCGTCTTCGCGCCAAGCAAGGTCAGCAGCCGGTCATAGCGGCCGCCGCCGACCAGCGGCCGGTCGCCATTGTCGGCCGCGATTTCGAAAACCAGGCCGGTGTAGTAATCGAGCGGGCGGCCGAAAGCGGCGTCGTAGCGAATTTTTTCGGCCGGCAAGCCATGCGCTTCGATCGCCTTGGCGCGGGCAGCGAACTTTTCCAGCGCGACATCGAGCGACAGACCGGCGCCGCTGGCGAAGGTCTCCAGTGCCTGGGC
>NZ_RZQL01000114.1 GCF_003997935.1 Mesorhizobium sp. M7A.F.Ca.US.006.01.1.1 | reverse complement strand
GGCGTTGACCGTGCCGTTCATGGTGCCAACATTGGCGTTCACCGTGCCGAAGGCGGCCGCGATATCGGAAGCGTCTGCCGGATCAGGCGGCAGATTGGCCGTCTTGGTGCTGATGCCCGCAAGCTGAGTGTCGAGATTGGCCGAAGCCATCCCGACGGCAGTTCGCACGCCCGGTGCGTCCAAATCGTTGAAGCCGGTCACTCCAGTTCCCTTGGTCAGGACAATGTTCGTGCCGCCCGTCAAGATGCGCGTGGTGGTCGACCAAACGGCATCGAGCGCGTTGGCCGCGAACTTGGCGGCGGTGAGAGCGCCGGCTGCAAAGGTGTTGGAAGTGATCGCTCCCGAATTCCACGCTGTGCCGCCGGCATTGACCACATTCACGCCAAGCTGGGCTGCTGCGGTATTCACCGTCGCGCCAGCAATCTGAGTAGCATTCGCGGCCACAACGCCCGCCGTAAGGCTGATCTGGCCGGTTCCGGCGCCAGACGACAGAAGCACGCTTGCACCAATGTCCCGCGGGGTCTGCGCAGTGCCGGCGACTGCCGAAACATCAACCCTGCCATTGGCGTCTACAAGCTGGGTTCGGCCGCTCGTCGTGTCGCGGCGGAATAGCTCAACAACCCGGATTACAGGAGCCATGCCCGCCACGTTGATATGAACGACGTATTCCTCTGCGTCGGAGGCCGCCGCGATGGTGGTATCTTCATCAACGAGGAGGCGGTAAAGACCGGGACAGTTGACGCTATCCAATTCCACGATGGTCGGGGTGGTGTAGAACGCACGATTGAGGCCGTTGCGCTCGCGCAGGACGGTGAACCCTGTAAGGCCAGTCTTCTTTGTCTTCAGGTCAACGCTATCAACGGCGACGAAGTAAATGTTCTGGTCGATCTTGCCGGATGGGATTCTCATGGGCTTGGAGCCACTTCGCCGTTCAGGCCAACACTAAAAAAATCGCATTCGGAATTAGGATTAGCAGTAACTTGCTGAAGACCAACCCAACCGGCTCCCGGAATAGCTGCATCGGATACGGTGTCATCCCACGCTCCAGGCTCAGCCGCGCCATCGTGCCACGTTTTACGAGTAATTGTTGAGCCGTTTACTCTAGCCCGATGCCACAACCAATCATTCACCGCATAATTTGGTGACGGAATGTCATCACCGCCAACTCCTACTACAGTTGCGGCCCCTGAAACATACTTATGTAGATTACTGATCGCTAGTGTAGTAGTTGCTATTCCAGAGATAGATCCTCGCCAACCTGTTTCGGTGCCGGTGGAGCCAGACCCTCTCATATAAATAGCCAAAAAGTTATCACTAACTGCATATGCTTCAATAGCTCGTACTCTCATAAGTACTTCAACATCAGCGGTCGATGGTATGCGATCCCAAGATAACCCTTGTCTTGCAGCGGCAGTTTTCGTCCAGCGTAAAGCCTTACCCCCAAGGGAACCGGGTACAGTTTGAACTAATGCTGTAAATCCAGTACCATATTTGCTGGTCCAATCGGACGGCTGCGTTCCCACGGTGTATTCCGAGAAGAACGTCATGTATTGGTTCACGCCGATGATCGGGTTCAGCAGCCCCTCCATGAACTGGATAGGCTGGCCGGGGTAGAACTGCCCCTGGTCAAACATTAGCTGTTGAGATCCACGGCAGCGACAGCATCGGCCTTGGCCTTCAGCGCGTTGAATTCCGCCGTCATCTTGGTGAGCTGCGCCTTGATGGTGGCCTCATACGCGTTGCTGGTGCCATATGCGGTCACCGTGGCGATGACATCGGCAAAGTCGTTCGGGATCGCGGCTAGAGCCACCGAAGCAGATCCGGCATTCGCTTTCACCTTGATCATCACCTGGCGCTGATCGCTGAGGCGCGCGGCGATTGCTGCCATGCCAACTTGGATTTCACTGGTGGTTGCCATTACTGCATTCCCTGTTGCTGCTGAGGCTGCACTGTCTCGACGCCAATGGCCTTGCCGTCAGGCCCCTTCACGATGCGCTTGGGAGCGGTAAGCGCCTGGGTAACCATCGCCATGAACTGACCCATCTGGCCCATCATGGCGGCGTTCTGGCGCTGGATTTCGGCAACCACGTCGATGTCGGGAGAGGAAGGCGCGGCAGGCGCTTCGATGTCCGGCAAACCGACCTTGATGCGCTCCAGCGACCGTTGATCGCGGCGCGCTGCGGCCTCTGCGGTGTACTTCGCGGCTTCCGAACGCTGCTTTGCCCTTGCGTCGACCTGCTTGGCCTCGATGTCAGCCGCCTTTTCCTTCATGGCCATGTCGTGCAGCTGGGCTTTCATCTGCTTTTCTGCCTGACGGTCCGCCGCGTCGGCTTCCATTTTCTGTTGCTGCGCCTTGGCGTCGGCTTCGGCCGCCAGCGCTGCCGGATCGGGCTGTTGCGGCTTCGGCTGCGCGCCCATCTGCTTCATCTTTTCGGCAAACTCGTCGATCGCGGCGTCCATGCTGCGACCTGGCCGGAATGGCGCGACAGCGAACTTCAGCAACTCGGCGGCAAAGGGCGCAGTCTCCGGGCGTTCCTGCACCATCGGGGCAAGCTGGGCCAGCGTGCCGCCCAATGCCGTCAGGAACTCGCTGCGGCGCTGTTTCTCGGCATTCTCGTCGGGCTGGATCGTGCTGTCGGTCTCGATGTCGAGGCTGAACGGCCGGATTTTCTGATCGTGCAGGAAATCCATCACCTGTTCGATAGTGACGGTCTTTTTCAGCTCGTCGATCTGCTGGGCAATCTGCGCGATTTGGCTCTGTGCCTGCTGCATGATCTGCTGCGCGGCGTCCGGGTTCTGCTTCGCCATCTGGACGACTTCAGGGTCTTGCTGTGCCTGCGCCAGCTCCTTCTCAATCGCCTTTGCCTGCGCCTCCAGCGGCTTCACTTGCTTGGCGATATCCGCGTCGGTCGGCAACTCCATCTGGGCCATGTCGACCAGCGTTGCCTGCTGGAAATTCTCGGCCATGATCTCGGCGACAATGCGCGCCGCGTCACGGGCAATGCGCACGAGCTCGTTCTGCCGGTCCCGGATGCGGACAGACCCGTATTGCGTCTTGATCTGCTGCGCGCCCAGCGTCTCGTTCGGGTTGCTCTCGCCCCGCATGATGTCCGACAGGCCGCTGATCTGATAGATATCCTCGATCAGTTCCTTACGAAGCGCGATGAGCTGCGTGATGGTCGAGGCCACCATATCGGTCGGGAGCCAGACAATGGTGTCCTTCGCCGATCCGTTGCCGAAAGCTGCCCAATTGCTGATCGGGACCATGATCTGGCGCGGATCGCGGGTCTTCACCGCGGCCTCGATCGCATCGCCGATTTCACCAGCGCCGGCCGGATAGAAGCCGCGAACCTGAAGCGCTTCGGTCAATGCCGAAATGCGGTTGGTGATGTCGTTGATTTCCTCGATCTGGTCCTTGTAGAAAACGTAATCGGGGACCGGGATCAGGCTTTCGGGCTGCAACGTGCCATAGGCCGGTTGAGGGCACGGGAAGAAGTCTTCAAGGTTCAGGTGCGGCTTGCCTTCGTCCAGCACCACGTCGACACCGGGCGAAATCCAAACCACCTTGTTTTCGGACTTCGACCAGAGTTCCCAAACGCGAGCCTTCAGCTTGCCGTCGCTGTTGTTCTTGTCGTCCTTGCGCTTGGCGAAATCGGCATCCTGATACGCCTTGCCCGATGTCGCTGCGAAACGCTTGCGCATCTCTTTGCGGGTCATCCAGGCGCCGCCGGCCACCCAGTCGACTTCCTTCCAGTTCCGGGCCGGATCGTGCGCGAAGTCGCGTCGGTTTTTGAACTCGATGCAGACCGATTCCGTGTACCCGTTTTCCTTGCTCTTGGTCTCGTACCGGATCCACATGCAGCCGCGTGCCAGCGTGGCCAGGTCGTCGCGCACCAGGCGCATCACGCCATCAATGTTTTCGCGGTCGAACGTGACACATGTGGTGCGCTCCAGAAGCTCGGATGCTGCGCGCTGGAGTGGGCGCCTGTCCTGAAACCGTGGCGCTACAGCAGGCACCGGAGGCCGGGAATACATCGACGGCTTCAGAACCTCGATGTTCGCCCAGAAGATTTGAAACTCGCGGTCGCGGGTCGCATTGGCCAAGCGCTCCAGATCGGCATACCGCTTCTGGATATTGGTGCACCGGGTCTGATAGTCGGCAAAGCCGGCCTTTTCGAAATCCGTGATGAGCTTCAGCCATCCCTTGGAGGCCTTCGGCTTAAGCGACGGGTCGACCGCCTCGTCGGCGGCGCTGTCGATATCGTCGTCGGTGTCGTCGCTCATATGGCAATCCTTCGGCCGCGCGTGCCCTCTGGCGGGGCAGGCAGCTTCACGTGGCCTTTCGGCACTGTCGGATCAGGAACCTTGCTCTTGCCGGCCCATGGCCTCGACATGCACGCATATCGCGTCTCGTCGGCGGCATGGTCTTCCTGCTTGGTGTCCAGGTCTTCCGCGTTTGCCTCGTCATGCTGAAGCGCCGGCAAGGTTCGAATGGTGTGGATGCAGGTTTCGAAGAAGAACAGCATTGGCCGACCGTCTTCGTCGCCAGTTAGTCGACCGCGCAACTGATCCCAGCCGCCCATGGCGCCGAGGTGAGCCGTTCGCTTGTTGTCTGCCTTGCGGAAGGTCGAACCGTTGGTTCCGTTCGTCCCCTTGGTCATGCGCTCCGCGATCGACGGACCGCCATCCTGGGCGAACGCCGCTGGATCAAGAACGCCGTAAGAAATCGTGTCCTCGTAGTCGCGTTGGCGAACACCAGCGCCGACGGCTTCGGCATGGAGCTTCAGGCCGGCATCGGGAATGAACTTGCCCGAGCTATCCAGCTTAATCCCGTACCATTCCCGATATTTGACCAGTGCACCGCGAGGCATCACGACACCCGGCGCAATGATCGTGTCATCGGAGGCCACGGCGTACCAGCCAAAGCAGAAAGGTTTGGCGCTGCCCCAGTCTCCGGCTCTGAAGCGTGTCCAGTGTTCGGGAATGTGGAAGGGCTTCACCACATGCCGGCGGCGTTCGAAGTTGTCGAAATAGGCGCCCTCGACGATATCCCAGTCGCCGTATCGCATCGCCTTGACCAGGCCGTCAGAGCCAAGGCCATACAGCCGATCCTCATAACCGGGATCGTTGTCGTTCATCGACGGGTTGTCTTCCAGGCGCGCCGGGATGAACTGGCGCAGCATTCCGCCTTCTGATCTCGACACGCGATAGGTCGCGTATTCCGTCGCACCGTCGATGAAGGTGCTCTTGACGAACTGATGGCCGATTCCGCCAGGATTGCCGCCGCACAGTATCCGAGGAAATTTCCCGACATACTTTGCCGGCAGCTTCACGCCGACCATGCGCACGCGATTGCGGAGGAACCGATAAATCTTCTCCGTGAAGTGGGTAAGCTCGTCGATCAGCAGCACGTGGATTTCCGCGCCCTGATACTTGAACCGATCCTTCTCATTGAAGCAGTGGCACAGGTAGATTTTCGAGCCGTTCCAGAAGCGGATTTCATCCTCGATGATCGTGCAGAAGCCACATGCGACCCAGCCGGCGAGCAACGCTCGAAACCCGTGCGGGCCTTCCATGTGGTTCTTGATCAGATCGTCATGGATGCGCCGGAACAGATAGACCTGAAGGCCAGCGATTTCGGTGCACCACGTAATCGCAGCCGCGCGCATCAGGTGAGACTTGCCGCCCCCAGCCGCGCCACCATAGAGCGTTTCAGTCGCTTCGGTGTTGAATGCGATCCCCTGTTTGG
Source organism: Mesorhizobium sp. M7A.F.Ca.US.006.01.1.1 (assembly GCF_003997935.1). Lineage (GTDB taxonomy): Bacteria > Pseudomonadota > Alphaproteobacteria > Rhizobiales > Rhizobiaceae > Mesorhizobium. Next base: position 16,154 of record NZ_RZQL01000114.1, on the reverse strand, counting down.
GATGCAGCTCCAGGTCAAGAACTGCTGCGGACTGTGACATTGACCACAGGGACGAGCGGCAACGGTTCGCCGTCTTTGCCGGTGAGTTCGGATTTGTCTGCAAGCCCGAGCTCGCGAGCGATGATGTTCGCGTTCAGCAGATCGGCGGAAGCACCTTCGAACTTCTGGGTTCGAATGATATCCTCGACCTGGCTGGTGATGTACTGAAAATCTTCGCGCTTGGTGTACTCGGCCCAGGTCACACGGCCGATATCGAGGAAGATGCAGAGCCCCGAAATCGTCATGGCGCGCATCTTCGCTACGTTCTCTATCTTCACCTCGCCCTGATACGCAAAGGGCTTGGCCTCATAGAGCGGGTGCGCATCGACCCATTCGAAGTACTCGCAACATGCAATCCACAGCTTCTCGGGATCGATGAAGATCGGACTGCGGCCATGTGAGCTACGGGCCTTCCAAAACTGGTTTCCAGCGGGTGCGGGCATTGATGGTCTCCCCGGTCTGAGCGGGCGCAGGCATTTGCGAAAAGTTGTGAGCTTTTACAAATTGCTCAATTCGACCGACGGCTGATTGCGACAGCACGGCAAATCTGCACAGCAGCTATGCACGATCCACGATTGCAGAAATCGCTGGGCAGCGAGTAGATTTCCATTGCCGGCCATCTACTCCTCCCAGATGCGATGCCGGCGCTGAATGGGGTGCACCTCCTCCCGCGCCACTTTCGAAAATCGAGCCCGCTGCCACCTCCTCCCGGCAGCGGGCTTTTTTCGTTTCCGCCAGAGAAGACGACAGTGGCAAGCCTACGTGTTGGCCTGCGAAACCATTCGTAAACCATGCCAACACGGTAAATATTTTATGTCGAACCGATCAGGTTGCAGAGGGTTGTGGGCGGGTCTGCAACAAAGAGGCCCAGCCGATCCATGCACCGCTTACCCATCTTGCCCGCCCTGTTGATCTCCTTCGGGATCGCCTACGGAATTTGCGCCTGGGCGACATCGGACAAGCCGGTCAGCTTCTTTCAAGCCCAGGCATCCCCCCCTGCAGTTGGGCGGAACAACCGATCCCTTTGAATAATAGCTGCGACGCCACGGAAGGTGAGCCGCGCCTGCTTGGCTGTGCTGATTTGTGGCGCCAACTGTTCGCAGTGCTTTCTTCCCTCATAGGTGAAGAAAGGAGGACGCTATGAGGGACATACTGATCGCAGTGGCTTACGCGCTTCTGCTCATCGCCCATCTGATCTAAAAACGAAAGCCGCCCGGTTTGACCCGAGGCGGCTTTCGCAAACAAAAACCCGCCTCCTTGGGCGGGCTCTCGGCGCAGTTCTGCGAATGGCAAATCAATAGGGGGTTTCGCGTTGAAAGTCAACGCTGATTACCCGCCAAAAAATTGAAGTGCTGCGCACAGGTCCGTAGATCGTGGTGCAGCACCGGCGCCATTTCTCGCTCGTTTGCCCCGTGCTTCATCGCGATCTGCGCGGTGGTCAATCCGGTTACGCAGTAGTCAATCAACCGCTCAGACGGAGCCTGCCCCATGACCACGACAAAGCCCTTAAGCTTGTCGATGGCTGCAACCCTTCCATCTGATATCCCCGTAGCGTAACCCGATCCAGTCCCGCGCAAAAAGTTTGCCGAACTCGCCACGGCGATCCCGGCCCGCTCCCACAGAACGGCAAGATGACTGCCGGCGTGGAAAAGCGCGTCTTGCTTCTTCCGGCCATAGCGCCACTCGAATGTGCCTGGACGAGACCGGATCGCCTGCAGCTCACTTCGCTTGCCTGATATGCGAATTTTGACTGCTGAGACCTTGGCGCCGTCCTTTCCACCGTCTGCCCGCCTCAGCTTTGCGACAGCGGCCGGCTGCTTCGCCCTGCCCTTCTGCCGTTCTTCCTGCGTCGTGCGGCGAGACTGCGGCTTTGGCCTCTTCTCGCGGAATGGGACATCGTCGAAACGCTTTTTCCTTCGCGCCATTAAATCCTCGCCGAGTAGTCGAGTTGCTGGCGGATGAGATCGAGTGCTGTCGGCGGCTGCTCAACGACCATTCCACGCCCTATCAGCGAAAGCTCGTCGGCCCGCTCATTGCCGATAATACCGACATGGCCTTTGCACCATTCCAGCGCGATGGGATGAGCAATCAGTGAGCCATCCAACATCTGCCATAGGTCAAGATTGGCGATGACACGGTTCGCCGGCTTGGCGTTCGGGCCGCCGCGGCTCCAGCCGTTTCGTTTCCAGCCATGGCGCCATTCGTTACAACCCGTTACGGTGTACATGCTGTCGGAGATCAGCCGGGCGCCAACGTTTGCAGCCTGGCCGTCAACGTTGTGAGACAGCCACCGCAGCGCCTCCAGTGCAGCCGTCAGTTCCATCCGCTGATTTGTGGTGTCCTGATCACCCCCGCTTGCGGAATGGATCTCCACCCCGTCGCGATAGGCGACGAAGCCCCAACCACCCGCACCAGGATTCGGTTCGCAGCAGCCGTCAGCGTAAAGCACCAATCCAAGGGGGACCTTAATGTCCTCGCCGGAAAGTTTCGTAACGGCTGGTAACGTTACATCACGTGACACGTTGGCGGTCACGTGACCCTTTCGCCACCTACGGTCGCTCATGGGCGGATATCCATCACTTCGTAGAGTATGTCGAACCGCTCGCTTTTCGGCCTCTCCTTGAACCTGGTCGGATTGGCTTCGAGGCGCCGCTCACGTTCAAGCCGGTCAAGTTTCTCGCCTTCAGTTTCGAACTGCCGGACAGTCACACCCTTTGCGCGGATCGCCGACAGGACAATCCTTAGTTGCTCATCACTCAACTCAGCCTTGAAGGTCTGGCGCCGGCCGTTCTCCAGAAGATCGACCTGCCACCCCCAGCCGGCTTGGTAATATTCGATGACGTGGTTCGGCCGGCGATATCGGAACCGCTCAGCGCGCCCGGTAGTTGCCAGCCGTTCGCTGTTCGAGCGGCCGAGCAGCCTTTGCGCCATCCGCAATTCTTGAGCATCCAGGCCAGTGAGCGCCGACGCCGGCTTCCAGCCCGCCAGCAGCTTTTCGGCCATGCGATCCAACTGTTCGTCCGTTAGGTCGAAGGAGTCATCCGCCATTTTTGTTGTGCTCCTTCATCTCTTCGAGCACCTTTTCCATGGCCTTCAAGACTTTGTAGGCGGCACTCGTCGTGGTCAGGACGACGATATGGTCATCCCTCTCGAAGGCGGCATCTCTCTCCTGGCGGATCACCAACCCGCCGAACTGGTTCATATAGACTGCGATAGCCCTCTGTTCGCGGATCACCATTTCCTCGCTGTCGATTGCCCAAGGGTCGTCATCTTCATCATCGTCCGGTTCGGCCTCGGTGCCGGCGGTTGGCGAGACATGCGCCGAGGCGCGCCGTTCTTCGGCGAGCGCATCGAGCCCGGCCAATGCTTCTTGCGGGGTTATCTTCTTCGTCATGCCGCGTCCCCATCCCGTTGAGCCCCCGACGAGCGCAGTGCGTCGAAGACGACCATGGCGAACTTTTCGATTTGGTCGTTGATAACGCTGCGGTCATGGATGCCGCAGACTTGCAGCCGCCCTATTTGCTGGCGAACTGTCGACCGCCAAAAGCGATCAGCCGCGAGACCGTGGCGCCTTTCCAGAACGCCGATGGTTTCGCGCACCAGACGAATGTTGCGGTGCAGAGGAAAGGGAACGATCGATGCCGGTTTGGTCGGGTTCTGTTCCATCTAACTCGCTGCTCCCATACGGTTGAGCACTTCGTCCCCGTCGCACTGTTCGGCGCCGCCGTTGGTGTTTACGGCACCATGTCTGCTTTTGAGGGAAGGAAGGGGCTTTGACGGCAGCGCCACGACGACACCCGCCGAGCCCGAGGCCAGCGCCGCATTCCGCCCTACGGGCGGGCCTTCGGCCCCGATGACGATAGATTTTTTTGCGAGCGTGAGCGAGCTTGGACCCCGTGAGGGGGCCTCTTGCGACGGGTCGACTGGCACCGATGAGACAAGTGTGTCGCTTTTGGTAGACAAACCTACTAGCGACGGACCCGTCTCACGAAAGCGCCGATACCATTGGGCGCGAGAAATCCGCTCGGCATCCCATGGTCGACTTTTGGACAGAGAATTTTTGGCCAGCCAGCTTTCGCGAGGCTCGACACCCCGCGCGCGCCGCTTTGCCGTCTGCCTCGACCGATCCCCCGACCGTTTGACATCTTTGGCAATGCCTTTGCGGACGCGGGCCGAAAAATCGCAGGCCCCCATCGTTTTGATTTCGAGCGCCGTCCGTTCCAACAGGGTCAGGCAAATCTTGCGGGCCGCTTCGTCGGCCTTCATCTGGTACTTGCGGCCAACTAGCATGTTGAGAATCGGGCGGATGATTGTTCCCGCCCGCTGCAAGGCCCACGGCGCCCAGCGGTGGCACCAGTCGGCCAAGACCTTATCCAGATCGAGCCCCTTGCTCTGGCAGTGGGCATTGAGCGAATACGCGGCGACCTCAATGAACAGGTCCGCGTCGTCGGTCTCGGGCAAGACCACACCGTATCGGCTGGTAATGATCCGTTCCAACTCACGCACACGAGCATTGTTGATTTGAAACGGCCCGGTGCGCTTCGGCTTGTCGGCCAGGATGCACCGGCCGACTTTCAGCTTGCCTGTCCGGTTGGCGCGATGCCGCGCCTTGGCAGCGTTGGCGGCGATGCTCATCTAGTGAGCCCTCGCCCGTATCAGCGCCGCTTGCCGGCAGGCCTCGACCGCGTCTTTGAGCGGCAGGGAGAACCGTTCCTGAAGTTGCGGGATAATCGCCTTTGTCCGATCAGCCGACCCTGTAGCCAGCCAGGAGGCGGCGAGGTCGACAGGGCTTTGAGTATTGCCCGATTGAGCGCTCATGCAGCGGCGCTCAAGTCTTCGAGGATGGTGACGGAAGTCTCCAGCTTATATCTCGAATGTGTAGATGGGAACGGCCCACCGTGCGCTTCACGTGGCGACGAGATGGTGAAGCCCGCCTTTCTCAGCAGCAGGATATAATGGGAAACGCGAACTCCGGTAGGCAGCTCAAGCGTGGTGACGCCGCGCTTGCCGACCTTCACCAGTTCCCGCATCATCCACGCGGCACGACCGTCGAGTGTGACCGTGCGGCCATCCGGCTCGATACGAACCGTGACTGTGGACTTCTTCGGCGGCAGCACCGGATTTGATTTTGCCTGGAAGGCATGCCCTGCTATGTCATTCATTGTCTGGTTCCATTCGTAATCTTGAAGGGGTTGTGAAAAACTATCGGGATCAGATCGGCGTGAGTGGTCTGCAAACCGCTCACGCTTCCTTCTTTCCTTCGGGAAGGCTATCGAGCCAAGCTTCCGCATCTGCCCTGCGGATCAGGGTCTTCCTGCCGGCCTTCTTGTAGGGAATGCGGCCGGCCCGCATTTCCTCGTAAAGCAGCGAGCGGCCTACACCGAAGGCGGCACAAAATCCCGCCACGGTAAAAGCGTTTGGGCTTACTTCCATTTGCATTTCCTTCTTTGGTTACGCGTCAAAACACGCCCGCGATTTCGTACGGATTATAGCGGAATGAGGACTCGCCGTGCGACCCCTAAATTCGGTTATCCCTCGACATTTTATTGTCTTTGTATTCCAGATGGTTAGGCGATGTTTATCCACAGGTTGTCCACACAGACGTTCGGCATTCGTTCCCGATAAGCCAAAGGCCGATCGAGAGCCATTAAGAGCCGCTGTTTTCTCTGGATTTCAAAAGGATGACAGAAAAACAGCAGGGCGCGAGCCTCTTGGGAGAGGCTTCTGCAAGTGCGGCCAAGCTAACTAAGCTGGACCAGGTCCCTCAAAACTGATTTTTCCGAGTGTCAACAGAACACGTTATGAATCTCGTTGATTTGCAAGCGCAAGTCAACAACCGCCAGCGCAAGCCGGTGGAATTACCACGGCTTTTATTGAACAACCCGAAGGTTTCCTTTTGATCCGGTGGCGTTCAGGAAGTTTGCCCAAGCAGACATTAGCTTGCGGCGCTTCTCCAACGCATCCGACCGACGATAGGCATTCTCGACAGCGTCGCCGACCTTGTGGGCGAGTGCTGCTTCGGCGACCTCACGCGGGAAACTGGTCTCATCGCCGGCCCAATCGCGGAAGGCAGACCGGAACCCGTGCGGTGTGAAATGTCCGACTTCCATGCGCCGCATCTGCATCGTCATCGCCATGACCGACAACGGCACCTCAACAGCTCGCTTGCTTTCGCCAGGAAAGACATAGTCCGACACGCGCGCATCGTAGAGAGGCGTCAGAATAGCCAGGGCGGCATCAGTCAATGGCACCCTATGAAGGACGCCGGCCTTCATGCGATCAGCCGGCACAGTCCAGACCTTTTCGTCCAGATCGAATTCGGGCCACTTGGCGCCCAGCACTTCGCCCGAGCGCGCAGCCGTCAGGATGAGGAAGTCCATCGCCTTCGCCGACATAGCCTCAGACGCCCGCAGGCGCTTCACAAACGCTGGCACATCAACGTAGGGCATCGCCGCATGATGCCCGCGTGACAGCTTCTTGCGCTTAGCCAGGAGGTGTTGCAGGTGACCGCGCCACAAGGCCGGGTTTTCTCCCGATCGATGACCGGCAGCTTTCGCCGCATCCAAGACCCGCTCAATCCGACCACGCAGCCGTTGCGCCGTTTCCGGCTTCTCGAACCAGATCGGCTTCAGGATCTCCAGAATGTCGGCCGTGTCCACCTCGTCCACGGGCTTCTTGCGGATCGACTTGCAGTAGGCATCGCCGAGGGTCATTTCCCACTGTGCCTTGTGCTTGGCGTTGCGCCAGCCCTTGCCGACAGCAGCGATCAGGTCTTCGGCGCACTTTGCGAATGTCGGTTTTTCGGTCTTGGCTTCCGTGTCGATCGGATCGAGGCCACGGCGCAGACGGTCCCGGCAATCAGTGGCGGCGATGCGCGCATCCTTCAGAGAGACGGAAGGGTAAGAGCCGAGACCCACTTCCTTCCACTGACGGCCCTTTCCAGAGCCTTTGAAGTGTACGAAGGTCCAGGACTTCGTGCCTTCCTTTTTCGCCAACAGATAGAGCCCGCCGCCGTCGCTATGCCGCCCTGCCTTGAGGCCTTTAGCCCGGATGGTGGTTTCGGCCAGTAAGTTGAGTGAGCGAACCATTCCCTGCAACTCCGTTCCTAACTTCGATGCACGATGTTAGCGGATTCGACCGGACGACTGCAAACGCAGAACGCCGTAAAGCCAAGGGAATCAACGGGTTTTTGGTATATTAGCGGACGATGGCGGACGTAGGTTTGGAAGACACTTCCTCCGCCATTAGAACTCTTCCGGTGAGTCGACAGTGCCAACTGGCCCTGACGGAACGCGTATCTCCTTGTCTTGACCGAGGGCGGCGTATCCCTTTGCGAGGAAATTCAGCAGCGTCCGGATGGACGGCAATAAGCCTCTTCGGGATGGAAACGCCGCATGGATGATGCCGGCCTTCGGTGCCCAATCCGGCAGCAGATCGATCAGCCGTCCCGTCCGTAGATCCTCTTCAACGACGAAGGTTGGAAACTGGCACACCCCGACCCCGCGCAACGCCGCAAGCCGAAGCGCGACCATATCTTCCGTAACGAAACGTGGTCTGTGCCGAATTGTCGAGACAGCGCCGTCGGGCCCGTAGAGACGCCATTCATGCTCCAGCTTGGCGGGGTCCCATGCGAGGCTCGGCAGCGCGGACAGGTCAGTCGGAACGAGAGGTTGAGCGAACGCCTGCGTGAGCGATGGACTGGCGACCAGGCGCTGCGGACTGTCGGCCAGTTTGCGAATGACGAGGCCGCTGTCCTCCAGCGGCGGGAAGCGGACTCGTATGGCGAGATCGAATCCTTCACGGATCACGTCAACCCGGCGGTTTGTGCTCTCCAGCAGAACTTCGACCTTTGGGCACTCTTCCATGAAGCGGGCGATCATGTCGCCGAGCTGGAAATAGATCATCGATGATGGGCAGCTTACACGCACGAGGCCCTGCGGTTCGGACCGCATCCGGTCGATGGACTCCTGAGCCGCTTCCGCTTCTACCGTCATCGCTACGCAATGCCGGTAATATTCCCGGCCGATCTCGGTGACGGCGAAACGTCGGGTCGAGCGATGGACCAGCCGTACGCCGAGACGTTCTTCCAGAAGGCCGATACGGCGGCTCAGCCTGGATCGCGGGATACCGAGTTTACGAGCGGCGGCGGCAAAACCGTTCTGCTCCACGACCAGGGCAAAGAAGCGCAAATCGTTCAGGTCCTGCATGCTGCATCATTGTCCCATTTTCAGGACAGTGTAGCACAGTATTGCCGTCTACCGCGAGATTTGGCCTGCTCATATGTTCCTCACAACCTAACCAGCCGCAAAGGCTCGGCGAAAAGGAGAAGCACCATGAGAAAAATCCTCGGCGTCTACACCGCGCCGCGCGGACATTGGGTCGGCGATGGATTTCCCGTCCGCTCGATGTTCTCGCATGCCAGCCACGGCGAGCATGTCAGTCCGTTCCTGCTGCTCGACTATGCGGGTCCAGCCGAATTCACGCCGACCGACAAGCCGCGTGGTGTTGAGACACATCCGCATCGCGGCTTCGAGACCGTGACCATCGTCTACAAGGGCGAGGTCGAGCACAGGGACTCCACTGGCAAGGGTGGCGTGATCGGTCCTGGCGACGTCCAGTGGATGACAGCGGCCGGCGGTATTCTGCACAAGGAGTTCCATTCCCAGGCGTTTACCCGCAAGGGCGGACCGTTCGAGATGGTTCAACTCTGGGTCAACCTGCCGGCGAAGGACAAGAACATCGCACCCAGCTACCAGACGTTGCTCGACCGGGACATCCCGTCGGTCGAACTGCCGAATGGCGCTGGCAAGCTGCGGGTCATCGCCGGCGAGTATGAAGGTAAGCACGGCCCCGCCCGCACCTTCACTCCCATAGATGTCTGGGATGTGCGGCTCAACCAGGATGGCGCGGCCTCGTTCGCCTTGCCGGAAGGCCACACCGTCGCGGTGATTGTGCTGAAGGGCGCGATCCAGGTCAACGGCGACGCCGTTGCCCGCGAAGCGCAGTTCGTCCTGCTTGATCGCAAGGGCGGCGAGATCAGTCTGGAAGCCAACAGCGATGCGTCCTTGCTGATCCTCAGCGGTGAGCCGATCGACGAGCCTGTCGTCATGCACGGGCCCTTCGTCATGAACACGGCCGACGAGATCCGTCAGGCGATGGTCGATTTCCAGAGCGGAAAGTTCGGACACATCCCCGACTGACGCGATGCCGCCAGTTTCGGGCCTGACCCGGCCGGCGGCCAACGCGCCCAATCTCGGGGAGCGTTTATTCCCACACTTCCAACCCAACCCAACAATCAGGAGAAGGCTATGAGCACCCCAGCAAACTTCAACGGTCAGAAGCCGACCATCGATGCAAACGACGCGGTTATGCTATTGATCGACCATCAGAGCGGCCTGTTCCAGACGATCGGCGACATGCCGATGCCGGTGCTGCGCAATCACGCCGCCGCGCTGGCCAGGATGGCAGCACTCAGCAAGATTCCGGTGATCACTACGGCCTCGGTTCCGCAGGGCCCGAACGGGCCGCTGATCCCGGAAATCCATCAGAACGCGCCGCATGCGCAATATGTGGCACGCAAGGGCGAGATCAACGCCTGGGACAATCCTGATTTCGTGGCGGCGGTGAAGGCGACTGGCCGCAAGACCTTGATCATCGCCGGCACCATTACCAGCGTCTGCATGGCGTTCCCAGCGATTGCGGCGGTGCAAGACGGTTACAAGGTGTTCGCGGTGATCGACGCATCCGGCACCTATTCCAAGATGGCCGAGGAGATCACGCTTGCTCGCGTCGTGCAGGCCGGTGTCGTCCCAATGGATACGGCGGCGGTCGCTTCCGAGTTGCAGAAGACCTGGAATCGCTCGGACGCCCAGGAATGGGCCGAGGTCTATACAAAAATCTTCCCGGCCTATGCGCTGCTCATCGAGAGCTATCTCAAAGCCCAGGAAGTCGTCACCAAGAACGAGCAACTCGATTCTGCGCGCAACTAAACATCCGGACCGGGGCGGAGCCTATGCTCCGCTCCTACCGATGCGGAGCGGCTGGTCGGGCATTGGATGTCTCCTTGCTTACTTGTCGCACTGTAATCGAGAGGCGACGAAGCGTCCCGCCAGTGCAATTCGGCATTAGCGACTGCGGTCAGACATCAGCCTTCATTTTGGAGGGGTATAGCGTAGACACAATCCGCGTTTGCCGACGCCTCTACGCAAGAGGCCTTTAGCCTTTGGAAAGGGAGATGTGGTTCCTCTCAGAGGCGCAGACTGCGCGCAGAGGCGAATCGATGGATATCTTCGGTATCAAGGCACTTTTGATCTGCGCGCTGATCTTCATTCCGTTCGAACATCTGTTTGCCGAGCGGCCGCAGAAGATCTTCCGCAAGGGGTTCGCTGTCGATCTGATCTATCTGCTGTTCAACGGCTTCATCATAAAGCTGGCCATCGTCATGATGGCGGCAGGCGCGCTCGGTGCCGCTGCACTCCTGGTCCCGCAAGCGATAACGCAGGCCGTCAGTGGCCAGCCCGTCTGGCTGCAGGTTGCCGAAATCATCGTGATCACCGATGTCGGCGTCTACTGGACACATCGGGCCTTCCACAAAATCCCCGCGCTTTGGAAGTTCCATGCCGTTCACCACGGTATTGAGGAACTCGACTGGCTCGGGGCCTTCCACAATCATCCCGTCGACGCCATCGTCACAAAGGCAATATCGCTGACGCCGATCTTTTTCCTCGGCTTCTCGGAAGCGTCGATCGCCGTCTTTTCGACTCTCTACCTTGGACATACGCTGCTTGTGCATTCAAACGTGCGGATTCCCTTCGGCCCCTTGAAGTGGCTGATCGCCAGCCCGCAGTTCCATCGCTGGCACCATGCCAACCAGCGCGAAGCCTATGACAAGAACTTCGCCGGGCAGTTGCCTTTCCTCGACATGCTGTTCGGCACCTACAATCCCACCGGTGACAAGGTGCCGGACAAGTACGGCGTCGACGATCCGATCCCTTCCACCTATTTCGGCCAGATCGGCTATCCGCTCCTGCGCCGCAGGAAGCTGCCGAACCGGGCGGTGCCGAACACCGAAGCCTGACGGCTGGCCCGACGGTGCGGCATCCACGCCGGTCCGCTTTCGGGCCGTAGAACGCCGAACGGGAAGGCTTTTCGCCCCGAATCGGCTAAACCTTCGAGGCATGAACGAGACCTCACTCTATGCGCCGGTGAAGCGGTTCCTCGAAAGCCTCGACTTTGTCGTCAAGGGCGAGATCGGCGGCTGCGATGTTGTTGCATTGCGCGAGGGCGAGCCGCCAGTTGTCGTCATCTGCGAGCTGAAGCTGCAGTTCAATCTCGAACTGGTGCTGCAAGGTGTCGATCGCGCGGCGGCCTGCGACGAGGTGTGGCTGGCCGCGCGGATGTCGGCTCGCGGCAAGGGACGCGAAAGCGATGCCAGGTTCCGCAATCTCTGCCGCCGGCTTGGTTTCGGCCTGCTTGGCGTGACCGCGACGGACCGGGTCGAGGTGCTTCTCAGCCCGATCGCGCTGGCGCCGCGCAAGAATGCCCGCCGGCGCTCTCGCCTGGTCGACGAGCACCAGCGCCGTCGCGGCGATCCCGTTGCCGGAGGAGGATCGCGCAATCCGATCATGACCGCCTATCGCCAAAGCGCCCTCGCCTGCGCTGCCGCCATGGTGGATGGCCCCAGGCGGCCGCGGGATCTGAAGGCGGTGACGCCGATCGCGCCCAAGATACTGCAGCACAATGTCTATGGCTGGTTCGCGCGCGTCGACCGCGGCCTCTACGATCTTACCGATGCCGGCCGTGCCTCTTTGGTCCGTTGGCCGCAGGCGTCGCACGATGAATCCCGACACGCAATTTTGAACGAAGCGACCATTTGATTGATGATGCCTGCGGGGTCCGGGACCGTCCCCTTGGTTGATTTATCCGACAAAATATGTTGCTTGTCCCGCCCATGAAGAAGCTCTGCATGACCGCCTTGGCGTTAGTGACACTGAGTTTTCCAGCCAGCGCGATGGACAATGCATTGCGCGCCGGCCTGATGAAACTCGATCCCCAAACTCGCCTTGAGCAGCGTTGCGACGCCGAAGTGCTCGACCGCATCACCCATGACGATCGCAAGTTCAAAGCCGATCGCGTCGTCGCCTACGCCTTTGCGACGCCCGAGATGGGTGCCGATGCCATCAAGAGCCCGGGTGCTGCGTTTCGCAGCAAGGGGCAGTGGTACAGGCTGAAATTCAAGTGCCAGACCGCACCGGACCATATGGAAGTCTTGCAGCTCCGCTACCGGATCGGCGACGAGATACCGGAAGCCGACTGGGCAAAGTATAATCTCTACGATTGATTTGTGATCGGCATGGTTTTGCCTGCTGTCAGCGAGTGCCGCGAACCTTGAATCCGGCTTGACGCAACGATGCTTCGGTGATGCCGCCACGCGTGATCCCTTGACGCCAAGGGACCACCAAGTTAGGGCCTCTGGATAATCGACGAACACTCGGCAAAATCAGCAAGGGCTTCCGGTCGATGGACATTTTTTTCAGCGCTGCCAGCCTGACCGCCCTGCTCCAGGTCATCGCCATCGACCTTGTGCTGGCCGGCGACAATGCGATCGTCATCGGCCTTGCCGCAGCCGGCCTGCCGGCTGACCAACGCAAGAAGGCGATCCTCATCGGCGTGATTGCGGCAACGGTGCTGCGCATCGGTTTTGCCGCCGTTACCGTCAAGCTGCTGGCGATCGTCGGCCTCCTGCTGGCCGGCGGCATCCTGCTGCTGTGGGTCTGCTGGAAAATGTACCGCGAGCTGCGCACGTCACATGCCGACGAGCTGGAAGCGACCGAGGCGCTGTCGAATTCGGACCTCAACAGTGACCAGGCGGTCGCCGGCAAGTCGAAGCGCAAGACCCTTGGCCAAGCTGCCTTGCAGATTGTCGTCGCCGATGTGTCGATGTCGCTCGACAACGTACTGGCGGTGGCTGGAGCGGCGCGTGATCATTTCCCGGTGCTGGTCATCGGCCTCGTGCTGTCGATCGCGCTGATGGGGCTGGCCGCGACTTTCATTGCCAAGCTGCTGCATCGCCACCGCTGGATCGCCTATGTCGGCCTGCTGATCATACTCTATGTCGCGCTGGACATGGTCTATCGTGGGGCGGTGGAAGTCTGGCCACATGTAAACAACGCGGTCAGCTGAGTCTCGGGGACATCCGCGTCTTCACTCCGTGGAAGCAAGATCGCCGTGCGTTTTGCCGCATCGCGGCCCTGCCCATACCCATGCCGCAATAAGTGTGGTACTGCGCCGGCAATCTTGAAAAGCCCGGAAACCCTCTATGTCCGCTCCCCGCGTGAGTTTTGTCAGTCTTGGATGCCCGAAAGCCCTTGTGGATTCGGAACGCATCATCACCCGCCTGCGCGCCGAGGGCTATGAGATCGCGCGCAAACATGACGGCGCCGACCTCGTCGTCGTCAACACTTGCGGCTTTCTCGATTCCGCACGCGACGAGTCGCTCAACGCTATCGGCTCCGCGCTTTCGGAAAACGGCCGAGTGATCGTCACCGGTTGCCTGGGCGCCGAGCCGGACGTCATTCGCGAAAAGCACCCCAATGTGCTGGCGATCACCGGGCCGCAGGCCTATGAGAGCGTGATGGCTGCGGTCCATGAGGCCGCACCGCCTTCGCACGACCCCTATATCGATCTCCTGCCACCGCAGGGTGTCAAGCTGACGCCGCGCCACTACGCCTATCTCAAGATTTCCGAAGGCTGCAACAACCGCTGCACCTTCTGCATCATTCCCGCACTGCGTGGCGACCTCGTCTCGCGACCCGCCGCCGATGTGCTGCGCGAAGCCGAGAAACTGGCCAAGGCCGGCGTCAAGGAGCTGCTTGTCATCTCGCAGGACACCAGCGCCTACGGCATCGACATCAAGTACCAGACGTCGCTGTTCGGCGACCGTGAAGTGCGCGCGAAATTCCTCGACCTTTCGGAGGAACTGGGCAAGCTCGGCATCTGGGTGCGCATGCACTATGTCTACCCCTACCCGCATGTCGCCGACGTCATCCCGCTGATGGCTGAGGGCAAGATCCTCCCTTACCTGGATATCCCGTTCCAGCATGCCTCGCCGCAGGTGTTGAAGAACATGCGCCGGCCGGCGCATGGCGAAAAGACGCTCGAGCGCATTCGCGGCTGGCGCGAGGTCTGCCCGGATCTGGCCATCCGCTCGACCTTCATCGTCGGCTTCCCCGGCGAGACGGATGACGATTTCGAGATGCTGCTCGACTGGCTCGATGAAGCCAGGATCGACCGCGCCGGCTGCTTCAAATATGAGCCGGTCCGCGGCGCCCGCTCCAACGATCTCGGTCTCGAACAGGTCCCGCAGGAAATCAAGGAGGCGCGCTGGCACCGCTTCATGCAGCGCCAGCAGAAGATTTCGGCGACGCAGCTGGCCAAGAAGGTCGGCAAGCGCCTGCCGGTGCTGATCGATGAGGCGCACGGCACGTCGGCAAAGGGCCGCACCAAATACGACGCGCCCGAGATCGACGGCTCGGTGCACATCCAGTCGCGCCGCCCGCTGCGCCAAGGCGATATCGTCACTGTCAAGATCGACCATGCCGATGCCTATGACCTTCATGGTTCGGCGGTCTGACGGGCCGTATTTACTACATTCGGCGATAGTTCAACCGTCTTAACCCGCTCAGCCGCGATACGCTCTATGGTTTGCTGACCGTAGATGCGGGAAATGCGGATGAATACCAGACCGGCGGAACAAAATTACATCGCGACGCTGGACCTGCTCAGGCTGGTCGCGGCGATGGCTGTCGTGTTCTTCCACTATTTCTTTCGCGGCGCGGCTGCCGAGGGCATTCTGGCTGAGGGTTATCCGCTTGCGGCACCGTTCGCCCTCTACGGCTATCTCGGCGTCAATCTGTTCTTCCTGATCAGCGGTTTCGTCATTGCCTGGTCGGCGGAAAACCGCAGTTGGGACCAGTTTGCGGTCGCGCGGTTCGTTCGCCTCTATCCGGGCTTCCTGCTCTGCATGACGATCACCTTCGCGATTGTCTTCCTTGCCGGGTCGCCGCTGCTTTCGGCCTCTTTCGTTCAGTATGCCGCCAATCTGTCGATGTTCGCGCCGGCGTTCGGCCAGCCCTTCATGGACGGCGTCTACTGGTCGATCGTTCTTGAGCTGGTGTTCTACGGATGGATCACGCTGGCCCTGTTCACCGGGTTGTTTCAGAGACGCAAGCTGGAATTGATCTTCATCTGGCTGGCGATCTCGGCCTTGAACGAGTTCTTCATCGGCAGCGGCGCCGCCAGGCTGCTGTTCATCACCGAGTTCGGACCGTTCTTCGCCGCCGGCGTGCTGGTCCACCACCTGCATGCTCATGGCCGTTCACTGCCTGCAATGCTGCTGCTTGCCGCCGCGTTCCTGATCTCCTGCGGAACACTATCTGTGACGCAGCACTGGATGCTTGGCCACTACGGCATTGCCGTTTCGTCGGCCAATCTCGTCGTCGCCAATGTCGTCATGCACGCGGCCTTGATCGGCGCGGTGCTGCTGCGCAATCGTCTGCGGCCGTCGGCGCTCACCCTGGCGCTGGGCGGGCTGACCTATCCGCTCTATTTGCTGCACCAGGAGATCGGCTATCTCGCCATCGATGCCGCAACGCCCCTTGTCGGCAAATGGTTTTCCGCCTTCGGCTGCATCGCGCTCATGCTCTTCGTTTCGTGGGCGATCTGGCGCAGCTGCGAGCGACCCGCGCAGCGGCTGCTCAGGATTTGGCTCGGCCACGCGGTTGATGCTGGCCTGGCGCGGTTTCGTCGCGCCTCTGCCGGAGCACAGCCCGCCGAATGAAAAAGGGCGCCTCGCGGCGCCCTCTTCATTCGATCTCTTGCGCTGCTTACTGCGGCAGCTTGTCGTCGACACCCTTCACATAAAAATTCATGCCGAGCAGCGTGCCGTCATCAGCGACTTCGCCGTCCTTCAGCCACGGCGTGCCGTCCTGCTTGGCGATCGGCCCGGTGAAGGGGTTCCAGCCGCCGGCGATCTTCTTCTCGGTGGCTTCGGCCATCGCCTTCACGTCGTCGGGCATGTTGGTGAACGGGGCGAGCTTGACCGCCCCGTCCTTGAT
>NZ_RZQL01000113.1 GCF_003997935.1 Mesorhizobium sp. M7A.F.Ca.US.006.01.1.1 | reverse complement strand
GCAGCCACCGCACGGCGGGCAACCAGCGCCGCTACGGCCGCGACGTGCTGCGGCGCGTGGCGATCATCAAGGTGGCGCAGGAGGTCGGCATCTCGCTGGCCGAGATCGGTGAAGCCCTGGCATCGCTGCCAGAAGGCCGCACGCCGACGCGCGATGACTGGAACCTTTTGTCGACCGCCTGGCGCGACGGGCTCGATCACAAGATCGCCCAGTTGAAGAAACTGCGCGACGGGCTGACCGACTGCATCGGCTGCGGCTGCATGTCGATCGACAAATGCCCGCTGCGCAACAAGGGCGACCGGCTGTCGAGGGAAGGCACCGGCGCGAGACGGCTGGTTGCAACCTGAATGGAAGCAGTGCGACTATGAGGCGATATGGAAGGAAACGCCTGTGCTGGGACATCTAATTCAACCAGAAGAAGAGACACAGCTCATTACGATCTATCGGGTCGACTCCGGCGGCATGCCAACGCTCTATACGTCCTTGAGCTTCGATGAGGCGCGGAAAATGGGCTTTGAAAAATTCGGCAAGCTACTCGGCGAGAACCTGATCTTGGATTCTCCAAAATTGCGCGACCTATTTTTCTCGTGACATCCCTTAATCCGCCACCGGCAACCGCCTGATGGTGAACTCGATCAGGTCGCCCGGCCGCTCGAACCAGCTTTCGATCTCGGTCCAGTAGGCTTGCTTGGGAAAGCGCTCGAACCATTCCTTGGCCTTGAGCCGGGCATCGGAGCGCGGCAGCACGAAGGTCTCGCGCAGGAAACCATCGCGCGGCATGCGCGCGTGTTCGGCCCGGCTTTGGTCGAGCCTCTTCTTCAGGCCATCCAGCGGCGGTCTTGCCGGGGTGCGCACGAAACAACTCCTTGCACCGTAATGACACTTGACCCTGTCCCCTAAGAGATTAGGGATCGCGCCCGGAAAAGACGAGTCTTTTGTCGACTCACCGCCCCGCAACCGGAGACGGCACTTGGAACGACCTGAAATACCGGCAGGGCTGCCCGCCGACATCGAACAGAAGAAGATGAAGGCACGGCTGTGGTTCGAGGCGCTGCGCGAACGCATCTGCGCCACCTTCGAGCAGATCGAGCAGGATCTTGGCGGGCCGCTGGCCTCGTGGTCGCCCGGCCGCTTCGAAAAGACGCCATGGGAACGTGACGAGGGGCGCGGCGGCGGCGGCACCATGTCGATGATGCACGGCCGCGTCTTCGAAAAGGTCGGCGTCCACACTTCGACCGTCCATGGCGAATTCTCGCCCGAATTCAGGAAGCAGATGCCCGGTGCCGAGGAAGACCCGCGCTTCTGGGCATCCGGCATTTCGCTGATCGCGCATCCCTGGAACCCCAACGTTCCAGCCGTGCACATGAACACGCGCATGGTCGTCACCTCGCGCCAGTGGTTCGGCGGCGGCGCCGATCTGACACCGGTGCTCGATCGCCGCCGCACTCAGGACGACCCTGATACCATCGCCTTCCACCGCGCCATGCAATTCGCTTGCGAGAAGAATGTCGCGGTGGCCGATTACCCGAAATTCAAGGCCTGGTGCGACGAGTACTTCTATCTGTCGCACCGCAACGAGCCGCGCGGCACCGGCGGCATCTTCTTCGACTGGCTGCATTCGGGTGAGGACAAAGGCGGCTGGAATGCCGATTTCAACTTCGTCCAGGATGTCGGACGCTCCTTTCTCGTCGTCTACGGTCACCTCGTGCGCGCCAACTTCAACGAGAACTGGACCGATGGCGACCGTGACGAACAGCTCATCCGCCGCGGCCGCTATGTCGAATTCAATCTGCTTCACGATCGCGGCACCATCTTCGGACTGAAGACCGGCGGCAATGTCGCGTCCATTCTCTCCAGCCTGCCGCCCGAGGTTCGCTGGCCGTAACAAAATGGTGAGCGCAGCGTGAGTCGCATTGATGTCCCATTCGCTCGAAATGGGCATGGAATGTGGCACACGGTGCGGCGCAAAATTTCTTTTTCGTCTAATAGGCTGTTGAAAAGACTGGTCTATTTGTGGCGCCGGGTCGGGAAGCGCCGGCGGTTCGCCTGCGCGCAATTCCAGGAAAGTGCGAAACGGCTTTCCGATCGGAATTGCGTCAAGACAAAGCGAGCCGCGACCCGACGCGACCGGACGGCCCAAGACGATGCGGGACATCTTCGTCAAAAAGATACCCGCCTTTCCAGGAGTACTTCGCAATGCGCAAGATCATTGTTTCGGCTGCCGCCGCGGCCCTTCTCGCTTCCGGTTCGGTAGCATTCGCCGCCGTCAAGCACACCACCGGGACGATCAAGACCTTTGACACGACGGCCATGAGCCTGGTCCTCGATGATGGATCGTCTTTTACGCTTCCCAAGACCTTCAAGGATCCTGGCCTGACGGTCGGTGAAAAGGTCCGCGTCTCATGGGATATGAAAGGCAAGAACAAGGTCGCCGAGGCCGTCAAGGTCGCAAAATGATGGCTTGCCCGCCAGAGCAGGATGAGACGATATCCGGTCCTGTTTGGGGGTAGTGTCAAGAGGGCGGAGCAGGGCTGCTCCGCCTTTTCGCCGTTGACTGCAACCAATGCCGCCCCATCTGTGTTATGCTGTTCTTCCGCTCGCGGTCCGTGGATTCAACCCTGGAACCGGACCATCAGCAAAAAAGTACCGGAGCCTCGACCAGGCTCCACGGAGGAAAAGGAGAAATCTCATGAAGGAATTTCACTGCGGGTCGCTCGTGCCCGGCTGTGACTGGCACACGCGTGCCGACGAGGAGGCCGAGGTCATGCGCCGTGCCGTCGAGCACATGCGCGAGACGCATGGCGAGACGGTCATCCGCGAGACGATGATCGAGGCGATCCGCTCGCGCATCGAAAAGACCCGCGACGCAGCCTGATCTACCCGGCCCTCAAGGCTTCGGCGGCGCGCTTGAGGAGCGCGTCGCGATCAGGGGCAAACCCGGCTTCGACCCATTCCGCTTCGAGATTCCTGAGGATTTCGCCGAGTTTCGGGCCTGGAGTTGCGCCGAGCGCCGTCAGATCGGCACCTTTCAGCGGAAACAACGGCTTTTCCCATTTGGTGGCGAAGGCAAGCAGGCGCGAAAAGCCACCGGCTTCGAGCAGCGCCTCATTGTCCTCGACGGCGCGCACCCTTGCTGCCGCAAGCGACAGCCGCAGACGGTCGACGAACCCCTGCCGGTCACCGCGATAGAGCCTTTTCGCCAGTTCGCCCTCGGTCGTCTTCGGCTCGACGGCGGTGGCAAGCGCCCAGTGGCGCAGGCGATCCGCTTCAGCGGTCGAGAGTTTGAGCCGCTCGGCGAGCGTCTTCATGCGAGCGGCATCGGGCGGCACGATCGCTTCCAGTCTGAGCAACGGGTCGGGTGCCCAGCCCAGATCCTTCCCGGCCTTGGCCAACCCATGGATGGCATCGATGCCCCATTTCTCGCTTTCCGGCAGCGCTGCGGTCAAGACACCTGCCTGCCGCATCCAGAGCAGCGCCCGTGACGGATCGGGCGCCGACAAAAGCTTCTTCAGTTCCGACCAGATGCGCTCGGCCGAAAGCTGAGCCAGCCCTTCCTTAAGCCGGGCGCAGGCTTTCAGCCCTTCGGCATCCGGCCGTCCGTCGCCGTACCAGGCGAAGAAGCGGAAGAAGCGCAGGATGCGCAGGTAGTCTTCGCGAATACGCGCTTCCGGGTCACCGATGAAGCGCAGCCGGCGTGCCTCGATGTCGGCAATGCCGCCGACCAGGTCGACCACCTTGCCATCGGCCCCGGCGTAGAGCGCGTTGATGGTGAAGTCGCGCCGCTCGGCATCTAGCTTCCAGTCGCGCCCGAACAACACTTTCGCGCGCCGCCCGTCGGTCTCAATATCGGCGCGCAAGGTGGTGATTTCATAAGGTTTTCCGCCGGCAACCACGGTGATTGTCCCATGCTCGATGCCGGTTGGCACCGCCTTGAAGCCTTCCGCTTCGGCGCGCCGGAGGGTTTCCTCCGGCAGGCAGGTGGTGGCGATGTCGATGTCGGCGACCGGCTGGCCCATCAGCGTGTTGCGCACCGCGCCGCCGGCGACTCGCGCCTCTTCACCGCCTTCGGCCAGTGCGAACAGCAGGCGCTGCAGATGCTTGTCGGTGAGCCAATCAGCCCTGCCTGCGATCGAGACACTCACGCATAGAGCCTTTCATACAGCGTACGGATGATGCCGGCGGTGACGCCCCAGATGCGCCGGTCGCCATAAGGCATATCGTAGAAGAACCATTCGAGATCGTTCCACATGCGGCTGTCGCGCTTGTGGTTGGCCGGGTCCATCAGGAAGCGCAGCGGCACTTCGAAGGCGGCATCGACCTCGTCGGCGTTGAGCGTCAGCTGGAAACCGGGCCGCACGATGCCCAGCACCGGAGCAATGCGGTAGCCGCTGCCGGCCACATAGTCGGGCATGCGGCCGATGATCTCAATGCGGTCTCGGCCAAGCCCGATCTCCTCGAAGGTCTCGCGCAGCGCCGCCGCCTCAGGGCTCGGATCCGTCGGATCAATGGTGCCGCCGGGAAAAGCCACCTGCCCCGAATGGCTGCGCAGCTTTTCGGCCCGTTTGGTCAGGAGAACCGTCGCATCACCCTCATGATCGACCACCGGGATCAGCACCGCGGCATTGCGCAGCGCCTTGCTCTGGTCGAGCCGCGGATGGCCGGGGTTGAAGCGATGATCGCCATAATCGTCGCCGGCATGCGCATCCGGCTGCACGGCAAAGCGCGCGCGAAAATCCGCGGATGAAAACGGCGCCGGCGTCACCTGGTCCATCACGCACTCAGCCGCTTCAACTGGTCCGCCGGCATGATAGGAAACACGGCGCCCTTGGAGCGCACCGCGAACATCGTCTTGCCGCCGATCTCGACCTCCTCGCCATGCCCGACCAGTTCATACATCACCGGCCGCGCCACCAGCGCCTCCAGACGGCCACGCACCAGCACATAGGGCTTCAATCCGCCGGTCTCGTCCTCATCGACAAAGCGCAACGGCCGTTCCGGCCCCGCTTCGACGACATCGCCGACATTGGTGCGGAAGGTGATGGTCTGCGCTTCGCCGCTACCCGAAACGTCCATTTCGACGGCGATGAACGGCGCATCGGCGACGCGGATGCCGACTTTTTCCACCGGTGTCACCAGATAGGTCCTGCCATCGGCGTCCTTGCGCAGCACCGAGGAGAAAAGCTGCACCAGCGGCATGCGCCCGATCGGCGTGCCCAGATAGAACCAGGTGCCGTCGGCCTTGATCTCCATGTCCAGATCGCCGCAGAAGTCGGGATTCCAACGTTCGACAGGTGCCGCGCCCTTGCCGGCACGGGCGGCGCGCGAGATCAGCGCCTCGAGAGCACGTGCCTCGGTGGCATCAGTCAGGCATTCTTCACGATGTCCCAAGGGTCCCGTCATGGTCACGAAATAGTCACTGTTGTTCCGCTTGTCAGCCTAAGTCTGTGATTTAAGTTTCGACATAGGCGCCACGCGAGGCCGAATCGCGGCAACTTATGGTATGGTGCAGCCGTTGTTCCAGCCATGGTATTCCAACCACAAGGATCGATGCGGCATGAGCGTGATGGTCAAGGAAAGCCCGATCAGCGAAAAGGACATGATCGCCGAGGCCGAAAAGGCGCTTGCCGACATCTCCCGGATCCGCGACGGGGTCGGCCGGGTCATCTTCGGACAGGAAAGCGTCGTCGAGCGTACGCTGGTGGCGCTGCTGGCCGGTGGCCATGCGCTTTTGGTCGGCGTGCCGGGCCTCGCCAAGACCAAGCTGGTCGAAACACTTGGCATCGTGCTCGGCCTCGATTCGCGTCGCATCCAGTTCACGCCGGACCTGATGCCGTCCGATATCCTCGGCTCCGAAGTGATGGAGCAGGACGAGACCGGCAAACGCTCCTTCCGCTTCATCTCCGGGCCGATCTTCGCCCAGCTGCTGATGGCCGACGAGATCAACCGCGCGTCGCCGCGTACCCAGTCGGCACTGCTGCAGGCCATGCAGGAATACCACGTCACCATTGCCGGCGCCCGCTATGACCTGCCGGCGCCCTTCCACGTGCTGGCAACCCAGAACCCGCTGGAGCAGGAAGGCACCTATCCGTTGCCCGAGGCTCAGCTCGACCGCTTCCTGATGCAGGTCGATATCCTCTATCCCGAAATCGAGGCAGAGCGCCGCATCCTTCTGGAAACCACAGGCATCGAAGACGCGAAAGCGCAAAACGTGCTGCAGCCGGTGCGGCTGAAGGAGATCCAGACGCTGATCCGCCGCATGCCGGTGCCGGAAAGCGTCGTCGAGGCGATCCTGACGCTGGTGCGCTCGGCGCGTCCGGGCCAAGGCAACGCCGAGACCGACAAGAACGTCGCCTGGGGTCCCGGCCCGCGCGCCAGCCAGGCGCTGATGCTGTGCACAAGGGCGCGCGCGCTTTACGACGGACGGCTGGCGCCCTCGGTCGACGACGTCCGTGCGCTGGCCGAGCCGGTGCTGCAGCATCGCATGGCGCTGACCTTCGCCGCCCGCGCCGAAGGCACCAGCGTGCGTGACGTGGTGGCGAAACTCGTGAAAGGGATTTGATGCCGCGCATCGGCGAGGTCCAGGCTCCGGCAGCGACGCGTGACGCGCTCGCCCGTGGCCGGTTGCGGGCCTCGCTGGTACCCGACCTGCTGGTCGAGGCGCGGCGCATCGTCAACACCGTGATCGCCGGCTGGCATGGCCGCCGCAAGCGCGGCATCGGTGAAAATTTCTGGCAGTTCCGGCCCTATGTCGAGGGTGATTCCTCGCGCATCGACTGGCGCCGCTCGGCCCGCGACGACCACACCTATGTGCGCGACCGCGAATGGGAAGCCGCCCATACGGTTTGGCTGTGGGCCGACCCCTCGCCGTCGATGCTCTACAAATCGACCGGCGCCAGCGTTTCCAAGCAATCACGCGCTCTGGTGCTGGCGCTGGCCATGGCCGAGCTGTTGTCGCGCAGCGGTGAGCGCATCGCCTGGCCGGGCCTCACCGACCCGTTCACCGCCCGCAACGGCGCCGAACGCATTGCCGCCCAGTTGATGCATGCTGGCGAGCTGCCGGCAAAACCCGATTTGTCCGACATCAGGCGCTTCTGCGACATCGTCATCGTCAGCGACTTCCTCGATCCCGTCGAAGAGACGATGGCCTGGCTCGACGTGCTGGCCCGGCACGGCGTGCGTGCCCACCTGATCGAGGTCGCCGACCCGGCCGAGGAGACGTTCCCCTATGCCGGCCGCACCGAATTCACCGATCCCGAGACCGGCGACAAGCTGACCGCCGGCCGCGCCGAAATGCTCGGCGATGAGTATCGCCTGCTCTACGCCGCCCGCCGCCACGAACTGGCGGCCTGGTGCAAACGGCTTGGCTGGAGCTTTACCGTCAACCACACCGATCGGCTCGCTTCCGACGCGCTGGTGCGGCTGCACATGGCGATGACCACTGATGGCCCCTCGGTCAGGCAGACCGCTGGCGGTCGTGCCGGCATGATCGCCAGTGGCGATCAGCCAGGGCCGACCGCCTTTGGCGGTCGTGCCGGAAAGGCTGTCGCATGAGTTGGCTGCCGCTTTCCTTTGGCGCCCCCATGGTGCTGTGGGGCCTGCTGGCTCTGCCGGTGATCTGGTGGCTGCTCAGGCTGACGCCGCCCAAGCCGCAGACCGAAATCTTCCCGCCGCTGAAGATCCTGGCCCGCGTGCTGAAGCGCGAGGAGACGCCGCAGCAGAGCCCGTGGTGGCTGACGCTGCTCAGGCTCTTGATGGCGGCGCTCATCGTCGCCGCATTGGCCGACCCGGTCTTCAATCCGCGCGAAAAGCTGCCGGCCGAGGGTGCAGCACTTGCCCTGGTCATCGACAATGACTGGGCAAGTGCCGCCGACTGGGGCAAACGCGTCGCCACCGCCGAGCGGCTGATCAACGACGCCGGCTCCAATGGCGTGCCGGTCGTCATCGCCTTCACCGCCGAAAAGGCCAATGCCGAGATCGGCCCGTTCGATGCCGCCACCGCCCTTGACCGGCTGCGCGCCGCCAAGCCGCGGCCGATCCCGACCGACCGGCCCGCCGTCTATGCCCGCGTCGCCGGCGTGCTGGAGACCTTGCCCGGGGCCAGTGTCGCCGTGCTTGCCGACGGCCTGGCGGCAAAAGGCGACGAGGCCGCCTTCAACACGCTTTTGTCGAAAAATGCCGCCCGTGTCGTCTGGGCAACCGCCGATAGGCTGTTGCTGACGGGCCTGACCGCCGCCGACAACCAGGTCGACGGCTTTGCGCTGACCGCCATCCGCGCGCCGGGCGACCCTGCCCCGGCGCAGGTCACCGCCGGCGCCTTCGACGACAAGGGCCGCCGCATCGCCGATGCGACGCTGACCTTTTCGCCTGGCGAAACCACCGCCACAGGCACCATGGCGGTGCCGTTCGAGCTGCGCAACGACTTCGCTTCGATCGCGCTCGACGGCGAGCGGCAGGCCGGTGCGGTCCGCGTCCTCGACGAAAGCTCCAAGCGCCGCCGCGTCGGGCTGTTGTCCCAGGCCGAGGCCGACCAGGCGCAGCCGCTTTTGTCGCCGCTCTACTACATCAGGCGCGCGCTGCAGCCCTTCGCCGATCTGGTCGAACCCTCCAGCGCCGATCTTGCCGACGCCATCCCGCAGATCCTCGACCAGAAGCCCGCAATGATCGTCATGGCCGATATCGGCACCATTCCCGGACAGGTCCGGCAGAGACTTGTCGATTGGGTCGACAATGGCGGCACGCTGGTGCGTTTCGCCGGATCGCGGCTGGCCGCCGCCGGCAATGACGACGATTTGCTGCCGGTCCGCCTGCGCACCGGCGAGCGTTCGCTCGGCGGCGCGCTGTCATGGACGTCGCCGCAGCCGGTCACCGAGTTCCCCAAGGCCGGCCCGTTCGCCGATCTCGCCCCGCCGACCGAAGTCACCGTCACCAGGCAGGTGCTGGCCGAACCGACACCCGACATCGTCGAGCGCACCTGGGCGGCCCTTGCCGACGGCACGCCGCTGGTCACCGGACTGAAGAAAGGCAAGGGCACGCTGGTGCTGTTCCACGTCACCCCAGAGGCAACCTGGTCGAACCTGCCGATCTCGGGCAGCTTCGTCGAGATGCTGCGCCGCATCGTGCAGCTGTCGCGCAACCAGGGCGCGGCCATCGCCAATGCCGAAGCCGCCGCGGCGTCGCTGGCGCCCTATCGCATGATTGCAGCCGACGGTTCGCTGGTGCCGCCGACGCCGGATGCACGGCCGCTGGTGCCGGGCGCCGGCGCGCTGCCGGTGACTTTTGAAAACCCGCCCGGTCTCTATGGTTCCGAGACCGGTGTGTTTGCCCATAATCTGCTTGAAGCCGACAGCACGCTGGCCCCGCTGGCGCGCCCGCAAATCACTGTTCCCGTCACCTTGATCCAGTATGCCTTTGACGAATCGCGCAATTTGAAGGGCGCGCTGGTCGCGGCCGCCCTGGTGCTGATGTTGCTTGATACGCTGGCGGTGTTCTGGATCGGCGGCCTGTTTTCACGCCGGCCGCGCCGCGCCGGTGCCGTGGCAACCACCGCAGCGGTCCTTATTGCGCTGGGTAGCCTGTTCGGTCATGCCGACCGTGCCCGCGCCGACGACGCCAAGCCGGGAGACGAGGTGGCCATCGAGGCGATTTCGAAGACCCGCATTGCCTATGTGCTGACCGGCGTGCCGGGTGACGATTCGATCAGCCGCGCCGGGCTTGAGGGCCTGACCCGCTTCCTGGTCGAGAAGACGGCACTGGAACCGGGCGCGCCGGCCGGTGTCGACATTTCGAAGGACGAGCTGTCGTTTTATCCCTTGATCTACTGGCCGATCGATCCGGCCGCCGCGATGCCGAGCCAGGCCGCCATCGCCCGCATCGACGCCTATATGCAGCAGGGCGGCACGGTGCTGTTCGACACCCGCGACCAGTTCGCCAACGGCATCGGCGCCGATTCGACCAGCCCGGCGACGGAGCGGCTGCGCGACATCCTCGGCAACCTCAACGTGCCGCCGCTGGAGCCGGTGCCCTCCGACCACGTGCTGACCAAATCCTTCTTCATCCTGCCCGAATTCCCCGGCCGCTTCGCCGGCAGCCCACTGTGGGTCGAGGCGTCGCTCGACGCCAGCAATGCCGAGAACCGGCCGGTGCGTACCGGCGATGGCGTCTCGCCGATCATGATCACCGCCAATGATTTCGCTGGCGCCTGGGCGGTCGACGAGAATGGCGATCCGCTGCTGCCGACCGTACCGGCGGACCCGATGCAGCGCGTCTACGCGCTGCGCGCCGGCGTCAACATCATGATGTACATGCTGACCGGCAACTACAAATCCGACCAGGTGCACGTGCCCATACTGCTCGAACGGCTGGGGCAGTAAGATGAGTTTGTTTGGTGCCCTCCGGTCGCGGATAAACCCTCCCAACAAGAGGGAGGGTGAGAGATGAATTGGTCGATCTCCTTCGAACCGCTGATCTCCTGGCCACTGCTGGCCTTGGCGCTGGTGCCGCTGGCGTTGCTGGCGCTGGTCGGCCTGTGGTTTCGCCAGCGCGGTTCGGTCTTCCGCTTCATCGCCCTTCTGGCGCTCGCCGCCGCTTTGTTCAACCCGGTGTTCCTCAACGAGGAGCGCGAGCCGCTGAAAAGCGTTGTCGCCCTCGTCGTCGACCGCAGTCAGAGCCAAGACATCGGCGACCGCACCAAGCAGACCGACGAGGCGCTGGCCGGGCTGCAGCAGCGGCTTGGCCGCTTCAAGCAGTTCGACGTGCGCGTCGTCGAGGCCGGCAAATCCGAGGCCGCCGAAGAGCGCACCGAGACGCGGCTGTTCGGCGCGCTTGAAGGCGCCTTCCGCGACGTGCCGCCGTCACGCATCGGCGGCGCCATCATGATCACCGATGGCGAGGTGCATGACGCACCCGCCGGCGCCCCCGATTTCAACGCTCCATTGCATGCCCTGATCACCGGCAACGACCACGAAAAGGACCGCCGCATCCGCTTCGAGAACGCGCCGCGCTTCGGCCTTGTCGGCAAGCCGCTCGACATGACCTACCGCGTTATCTCGACCGAAAACGAAACCGGCCCGGTCGATGTGCGCGTCTCGGTCAATGGCGAACAGGTCGCGGTCGAGCACGCCACCGTTGGCCAGGCCATGCCGCTGCAGGTGACCATTCCGGGCGCCGGCCGCAACATCGTCGAGCTCGCCATCGATCGTGAGCCGGGCGAGCTGACCGACACCAACAACCGCGCCATCGCACTGATCGACGGCATTCGCGAGAACCTGCGTGTGCTGCTCGTCTCCGGCGAGCCGCATGCCGGCGAGCGTACCTGGCGCAACCTGCTGAAATCCGACGCCTCGGTCGATCTTGTCCATTTCACCATCCTGCGGCCGCCGGAAAAGCAGGACGGCACGCCGATCAACGAATTGTCGCTGATCGCCTTCCCGACCCGCGAACTGTTCGTCGAGAAGATCAAGGATTTCGACCTCATCATCTTCGACCGCTACCAGCACCGCGACGTGCTGCCGATCCTCTACTACGACTACATCTCCGAATATGTCGAAAAGGGCGGCGCGCTGCTGATCGCGGCCGGCCCCGAATATGCCGGCGAAAGCTCGATCGCGCGCACGCCGCTGATGGCGGCCCTGCCGGCAATGCCGACCGGCGAAGTTGTCGACAAGGCCTTCTATCCGCGCCTCACCGAACTCGGCCAGCGCCATCCGGTGACGCGTGGGCTGGATGGCTCTGCCACCGAGCCGCCGCACTGGAGCCGCTGGTTCCGCACCATAGGCGTGCAGAACCCGGAAGGCGAAGTGGTGATGAAGGGCGCCGACAACCGGCCGCTGCTGTTGCTCGACCGCAAGGGAGAAGGCCGCGTCGGCATGCTGCTGTCCGATCAGGGTTGGCTGTGGGCGCGCGGCTTCGAGGGCGGCGGCCCGCATGTCCAGCTTTATCGGCGCATCGCGCACTGGCTGATGAAGGAGCCGGAGCTCGAGGAGGAGCGGCTGACCGCCGATGGTCGTGGCATGGTGCTGGAAATCCGCCGCCAGACGATGGCCGACGATCCCGGCGCCGCGCAGATCATCACTCCGTCCGGCAAAACCTTGACGGTCAAGCTCGACAAAGCCGAGCCCGGGGTCTTCCTCGGCAGCGTCGAGACCAGCGAGATCGGGCTCTACCAGGTCGCCAATGGCGATCTCACCGCGCTTGCCCATGTCGGGCCGGTCAACGCACCGGAATTCGCCGACGTCATTTCCACCGAAAACCGGCTGAAGGCGCCGGCGGAAGCCACCGGCGGCAGCGTGCGCCGGCTGGCGTCTTCCACAGCCCTTGGCAGCGACGTGACGCTGCCCTCCATCGTGCCGGTGCGCTCGGCTGGGGCCGCGTCGGGCAACGACTGGATCGGACTGCGCACGACGGACGACAGCGTGCTCAAGGCCGTCTCGCGCGTGCCGCTGTTCGGGGGCTTCCTCGGCCTCGGCCTGCTGCTTCTGGCGATGGGTTCGATGTGGTACCGCGAGGGACGGTAGGACTACTCTTCCGGCTCCGTCGTGAACATCAGCGGATAGCCCTTGGCCTTGCCGGCATCGGTGGCACGCGTCGCCTTGGTCTCGGCGACATCCCTGGTGAACACGGCGACCACGCAGACGCCATGCCGATGCGCGGTGATCATCACCCGATGCGCCTGGTCTTCGCTGAGCTTGAACTCGCCCTTCAGCACCGTCACCACGAATTCGCGCGGCGTGAAATCGTCGTTGATGAGGATGACCTTGTAGAGCTTTGGCCGTTCGACCTGCGGCTTGACCTGGACGCGCGGTTTTGTGGTGATTTCAGGCATTTGAACCAACAACTTGCGAAAGCGACGCGACCATCATTCTGGCACCAGCCAAAGCGGCCGTCTATTTCGATCGACGCGCAAAGCCGATGTCCGCGGGCGCGGCCATTCGCAACTATGTGGGAAAGTGTCGGCTGCCGTTCAACGGTCCTGGCGGCCGAACATGCGGCGGCTGGGAATCTGCCGCACGGCCGGAGCGGGCGGTATATCGGACCGAAAGCGGTTTCCGCCGGCATCCGCCCGGCGTTCCAGCCAGGTCGCGATCGGCCACGCGGCGACGCAGATCAGCGTCGCGCCGGTCAGCACGACCAGCAGCCAGGTCTGTGCCGGCGTGATGTAGTCCCAGTTGGTGGAAATCGCCGGCGCGAACAGCGAAGGCTCGGTGCGTCCACTGGCCGGATCAGGCACCGGGCTGGCAGTGAACAGGATCAGCACCCTGGCGACGCCGGTGGCAACCAGGCCGCCGATCACCATCGAGCGCAAAATGGACGAAAGCCGCTTCTTCATGCGGATTGTCCTACACGGCCGGCGTTGCAAACGGGTTAAATGTCAGTAGAGGCGGAAGCTGCCGGTGCCAGACTTCGCCAAAGATCCGTTGAACCCATCGACCCGCTTCATCGCCAATGTCAGGGCTTCAGCGGCTCGGACAGGAAGAAGGCCGCTCCAGCCGAAACCAGCTGGAGCGGCCTTGGTCAACAGGCCGGCATTTTGTGCCGGACCTTATTACGTCTTCGGGGCGTCCTTCTTGATGGCCTTCTCGGCAGCCTTCTTGTGCTTCTTGACGGTCTTCTTGACGACCTTCTTCGGAGCAGCCTTGGCCGGAGCGGCAGTCGCCGGAGCGGTGGTCGTCGAAGCAGCCGGAGCAGCGGTCGTGGTGGCGGCGGCGTTGCCGAGAGCCGGCATCGCGAAGGCGAGAGCGACGGCGAGACCGGTGGCGGAGAGGATGGACTTTTTCATGGCTTCGTTTCCTTTTTATGCGGGTCAAGTTTCGGAGTGTTACTGAACCGGGTCGTTCGGCGTCACTCCAAGCAGCTTCAAAGCATTGGCGAGCATCCGGATGCCCTGCGCCTGTTTCTTGGCGGCGCAGTACCGGTTGCCCTTTCTCTGAAGTGCCTTTGCCGCGGTGACCTGCGTTGCCGTGGCATGGGTTTCGAGGGCTTCATCAAATTGGTGGCTGAGATTGGCGCACCGTTCGGTCCGGGTTGTGAGCGTCACCTTTGCGTCCGATTGTCCGACAGCGGCAGTGACCAGGCAGAAGCCCAGCAACGCACCCAACAAACTGATCGACAACCTTGGCATCGGTTTATCCGTAAACCCGGAGACTAGCGTCGCAGCCGATGACCTGACCGCCACGAGACCAGTTATGCCCTTGAAATTTTTCAGGAGTTTTTCTGAACTGTAGAATTTTGTTTCTGGATTGTGTCTGAGAAAGCCGGTGTGAACCCATCATAGCCACTGGCCAACATATGGCCTGAATTCTATCGTGTGGGTTGCGACAGAAGGGCTTGGCAACAATGACAGGGCTGCTGTGAAATCCGACGCACACATACTGATCGTCGACGACGACAAGGGTATCCGCGACCTGCTGCAGGAATTCTTCCAGAAGCGGGGCCTGCACACCTCTGTTGCCGCCGACGGCATCGAGATGGAGACCATCCTGCGCCGCACGCAGGTCGATCTCATCGTCCTCGACGTGATGCTGCCCGGCAAAAGCGGGCTGGAGCTGTGCCGCGACCTGCGCGCCCAGTATTCGACGCCGATCATCATGCTGACCGCCGTCACCGAGACGACCGACCGCGTCGTCGGCCTGGAAATGGGCGCCGACGACTATGTGCCCAAACCCTTCGACCCGCGCGAGCTTTTGGCGCGCATCCGCGCCGTGCTCAGGCGCAATGGCGCCGCCGAGCCGAAGCGCGCCTCCACCAAGCAGATCTACCGCTTCGCCGGCTGGACAATGGACTGTGCTCGGCGCCGGCTGATCGCACCCGACGATGTCAGGGTCGAGCTGACCATGGCCGAATTCAACCTGCTGCAGACTTTCGTCAAGAGCGCGCAGCGCGTGCTGACCCGCGACCAGCTCATCGAACTGTCCGGCGGCGACAGCGACTATTCCTTCGACCGCAGCATCGACATCCTGGTCAGCCGGTTGCGGCGCAAGATGGAAGACGACCCGAAGACGCCCAAGCTGATCCTGACCGTGCGCAGCGGCGGCTACCAGTTCCTGCCCGAGACGACCTCCGAATGAGACGTTTCCTGCCGCAGACCTTGCCCGTCTGGGTGCTGCTGATCGTCATTGCCGGCCTGCTGATCAGCCAAGTCGCGACCCTCTACATCGTGTCGCGCGATCGCGCCGCCGCCAACGACGTCGTCGACCTCTACCGGCTGAACGACCGTGCCTTCTCGCTGGTGCAGCTCATGCATGACGCCAGTCCGGACGAGCGCAAGGCGACGGCGAGCGGCCTGTTCAACTCCACCTACGCACTCACCGTTTCGGACACGCCGGCGGTCACTTCGTCGATCGCCGGCGACGACGAACTGGCCGAACTCGAAGACATCCTCGTCGGCCGGCTGTCGAAATTCGGCATCACCGATGCACGCGTGCGCCGCGATCCGGCGACGCGCGAGGCCGATGACGCGGACGGCACGACGCCGGGACCCGACATCGGCCAGGTCGAGCGCGACCTTCTGGTATTGGCCGCCGACTTCGCCCAGAGCGACAAGCTGACGGCCTCGCTGCGCTTTGCCGACGGCCAATGGCTGAACTTCACCGAGCCGATCACGCCCGTCGGCCCGATCCTGAGTTTCGACAGCCTGCCGCTCTATTCGCTGATCGCAGGGCTGGTGGTGATCATGTCCATCTGGTCGCTGCGCCGGCTGACGGCGCCCTACCGGATGATGGAAACCGCCGTGAACCGGATCGGCAAGGATCTGAAGAGCCCGCCGATCGCCGAGAGCGGCAGCCGCGAGGTGCGTGCCGCCGCCAAGGCCATCAATGCCATGCAGGCAAGGTTGCGCGAATATGTCGAGGACCGCGAACATCTGGCGGCGGCACTGGCCCATGATCTGCGCACGCCGATGACGAGAATGCGCCTGCGCCTGGAGCTGTTGCGCAAATCGGCGGTCCGCGAGGCGCTGGCGCACGACCTCGCCGATGTCGAGAGCATCGCCAGCTCGGTGATCGACTTCGCCACCTTCGAAGTGACCGAGGAAAAGAACGAACGCATCGATTTCTGGTCGCTCGTGGAATCGATCGCCGACGGCTATGACGACGTGTCGTTCGACGACGAGACCCGTTCGCGCGGGCTGATCTGCATGGCGCGGCCGGTCGCGCTCAAGCGCTGCGTCACCAATCTGGTGCAGAACGCGGTCACCTACGGCAAGAAGGCGCATCTTTCGCTGCGCCGGTCGGAAGACATGATCCTGCTCACCATCCGCGACGAAGGGCCTGGGATACCGCAGGCGCAGATCGACGCCGTGTTCGGTTCGTTCGTGCGCCTCGAACAGTCGCGCAACCGCCAGACCGGCGGTCTCGGGCTCGGCCTGACTATCGCCCGCAACATCGCGCGCGCCGCCGGCGGCGAGATCCGCCTGTCCAACAACCCGGGCGGCGGCCTGCTGACGCAACTGCGCCTGCCGTTGGCGGCTTAAAAAGAGGCGCGATTGGTCGCCGCCTCGTCGATGTTGAGTTCCGAAGAACCTACCTTCTCAGCACCGCGCTCAGCACGTCGCGGATGCCGATGGCGCCGACAAAGCGCGACTGATCGTCGAACAGCGCCACGGGTGCTGTCTGCGAACGGTGCATGGCCAGCATGACGGTTTTCAGCGACGTGCCCGGGTTGGCCCAGAATACTTGCGCGGCTTCCTCGGATTGGCCTTCGACGTCGGCGCACGACACCCAGACTGCGGGCTTGCCGTCGCGTTCGGCGGCCGCCACCAGCCCGTGATCGTCGATCTTGAAGCGCGTCGTCTTGCGGCGGTCGAGCCACACCCAGCCGTCCTTGCCGTGCTCCAGATCACGACGGTCGCGCATCACGTTCCAGGCGGTCAGCACCGACAGCGGGTTCACATTGGCGATGAAGTCGCGGACATAGTCGTTGGCGGGCCGCAGCACGATGTCCTCCGGCGCGCCGGTCTGCACGATGCGCCCACCCTCCATGATGGTGATGTGGGAGCCGATCTTCAGCGCCTCCTCGAGGTCATGGCTGACGAAGATGATGGTCTTCTTCAATTCGGCCTGCAGCTGCAGCAATTCGTCCTGCAGCTTGGTGCGGATCAGCGGGTCGAGCGCCGAGAACGGCTCGTCCATCAGCAGGATCGGCGCCTCGGTGGCGAAGGCCCGGGCCAGGCCGACGCGCTGCTGCATGCCGCCCGACAGCTCATGCGCGTATTTCTTCGACCACTGGTCGAGATTGACCAGCTTGAGTTGGCGATGGACGCGCTCCTTGCGCTCGGCTTCCGGTACGCCGGCGAGTTCGAGGCCGAGGCCGACATTCTCCTCCACGGTGCGCCAGGGCAAAAGGCCGAACTGCTGGAACACCATCGCTACCTGCTTCTGCCGCAGTCGCCGCAAGGTCGCCTCGTCGCAGGTGACGACGTCGACGGTCTTGTCGCCATCCTTGACCAGAACCTGGCCACGCGACACCACGTTGAGCCGGTTGACCGCCCGCAGCAATGTCGATTTGCCCGAACCGGAGAGGCCCATCAGCACAGAGATCTCGCCCTCGTTCACGGTCAGGCTGGCCCCGGCGCAGCCGAGTACATTGCCGGTCTTTTCGAGGATCTCGGCGCGGCTGGCGCCGGCGTCGATCATCTTCAGCGATCCGGCCTGGTCGGCGCCGAAGACGATATCGACGTTCCTGAAATCGACGGCGACGGTCATTTCTTGCCTCCAACGGCGATGCGGGTCATC
Source organism: Mesorhizobium sp. M7A.F.Ca.US.006.01.1.1 (assembly GCF_003997935.1). GTDB lineage: Bacteria > Pseudomonadota > Alphaproteobacteria > Rhizobiales > Rhizobiaceae > Mesorhizobium. The sequence goes on along the minus strand of NZ_RZQL01000113.1, from coordinate 4,554 downwards.
CGGTCGAGCACGATGGCCAAAACGACGATGGCGAGGCCCGCCTCAAGCCCGAGGTCGATGCGACGCGAGCCGAGCGCCCGGTTGATCTCGGTGCCGAGACCGCCGGCGCCGATCAGTGCGGCAAACACCACCATCGACAGCGACAGCATGATCGATTGCGTCAGCCCGGCCATGATGGTGGGCAGCGCCGACGGCAGTTCCACCTTCCACAGCAACTGGCTCTTGGTGGCGCCGAAAGCCTCGCCGGCCTCGACGATCGACTTCGGCACCGAGACGACGCCCAGATGCGTGAGCCTGACCGCGGTTGGGATGACGAAGATGATGGTGACGATGAGGCCGGGCGCGTTGCCGAGGCCGAACAGCGTCAGCACCGGGATCAGGTAGACGAAGGTCGGCAGCGTCTGCATGAGATCGAGCACCGGCAGCATGATGCGGTAGACCTTCGGCTTGTGCGCGGCCCAGATGCCGAGCGGCACGCCGATGGCCATGGCCATGGCAGCGGCCGCCACGACCAGCACCAGCGTCTGCACCGTCTGCTTCCAAAGGTTCTGGTTGATGATGAAGATCAGGCCGAGAAAGACACCGATGGCAAGCGGCCGCGAGCGTTGCAGCAGCCAGGCGATAACAGCGATGATCAGCGCCAGCAGCACCGGCGGCACCATCAAAAGGATGCCGACCAGCCCGTCGAGCAGGAAATTGAGGCCGTTCGAAAAGGCCCTGAACACAGTGTCGAAATTGTCGGTGAGGAAACCGAAGAAGGCCTTTCCCCAGGCGCCGATCGGAATCTTGTGATCGACCATGAATTTCGAAATCGGATCCATATCGCCCCTCTCATGCAGGAGACCGCCCTGCCCTCGGCCTCGACTGCCGTCATCTTGTCACAGGATATGAAAAAGGGCAGCCTTTTCTAAGATGGCTGCCCTTCCTGGTTCGGCTTTGCCGAATTCAGTCGGCTCAGCTTCCGAGCGCGGTCTTGATGGCGGCGGCAGCGTCGCCGCCGTCGAAGGTGGTCACGCCGGCGATCCACGGGGCAACCGCATCCGGGTGCTTCTTGAGCCAATCGGTCGCAACCGTGTTGGCGTCGCCGCCCTTCAGGATCGCGTCCATCATCTCGCCTTCCATGTCCAGGTTGAACTTCAGGTTGGCGATGAACTTGCCGGCGTTCGGGCATTCGGTGGTGTAGCCCTTGCGCACATTGGTATAGACGGTGGCGGCGCCGAAGCCGCTGTCGCCCATACCGTCGAGATAGGTGATCTTCATGGCGCCCATCACCGGATGCGGCGTCCAGCCGAGGAAGGCGATCCATTCATTGTTCTTCATCGACTGCTCGGCCTGCGTCAGCATGCCGGCTTCCGAGGATTCGACCAGCTCGAAGCCTTCGAGATTGTCCTTCGGGTTCTTGATCATGTCGAGGATGATGCGGTTGCCGTCATTGCCGGCCTCGATGCCATAGATCTTGCCGTTGAACTTGTCCTTGAACTTGCCGATGTCGGTCAGCGACTTCACGCCGGCGTCAGCGACATAGGTCGGCACCACGATGCCGTAGCCGGCGCCGGTCAGGTTGGTGCTGATCGTCTCGACCGAACCGTCGGCGGTGTAGTCCTTGATGTCGTTGGTCATCGACGGCATCCAGTTGCCGAGGAACACGTCGAGATCCTTGTTCTTCAGCGACGCCATGGTCACCGGCACCGACAGCTGGATCGTTTGCGGCTCATAGCCGAGCGCGGTCAGCAGCACGGAGGCGACGCCGGTCGTCGCCTGGATGTCGGTCCAGCCGACATCGGAAAGGCGCACCGCCTTACAGCTTGCCGGATCACCGGCGTAGGCAGCGCTGGTGGACAAAAAAGCCGCCAGGCCGAGGCCGGCGACGAAAGAGTTCATACGCGACATAGACAGTCTCCCATTGTGATTCTTTGGCGAAGCGTAGCTACGGTTTCTCTGCCCGCCTTGTTTCGTCAGCCAAACACCATTCTGGTGTGGTTTCAAGCATTAAGGCAATCACGATCAACGGCGCGGGCTGGCCAATCAGCGACACATCAGGCGCTTTTGCCGTGCCGGACGGTTTTTTCGAAGATGGGCCGGCTTTTTCAGGGGAATGCGGCTGACCGCCCCTCCCCGTGTCAGGCCAAGTCGGCTTAAAAGAGCGGCATGGCCAAGCTTTACTTCCACTATGCGACGATGAACGCCGGCAAGACGACGATGCTCTTGCAGGCCTCTTACAATTATCGCGAGCGCGGCATGGGCACGATGCTGTTCGTCGCCGGCCACTACCGCAAGGGCGATACAGGCCTGATCTCGTCGCGCATCGGCCTGGAGACCGAAGCCGAGATGTTCCGCGATGGCGACGATCTGTTCGCCCGCGTCGCCGATCATCACGCGCATACGTCGGTGCATTGCGTCTTCGTCGACGAAGCGCAGTTCCTGGAGGAAGAGCAGGTCTGGCAGCTCGCCCGCATCGCCGACCGGCTGAACATCCCGGTCATGTGCTACGGCCTGCGCACCGATTTCCAGGGCAAGCTGTTTTCCGGCTCGCGCGCACTGCTGGCCATCGCCGACGATTTACGCGAAGTGCGCACCATCTGCCGCTGCGGCCGCAAGGCGACGATGGTCGTACGCCTCGGCCCCGATGGCAAGGTGGCGCGCCAGGGCGAGCAGGTGGCGATCGGCAAGGACGTCTATGTCTCGCTCTGCCGCCGCCACTGGGAGGAAGAGATGGGCCGCGCCGCGCCCGACGATTTCATCGGCTTTATCAAGGGCTGACGGCCCCGGCGGCCTTGACCCGGCCCGGTGCAGCGTTTCTTAAGGCCTCGGCCCTATAAGGCCGACAGCCAGAGCTCTCCGGGGTCAGCCATGTTTCGAGCCGCTTCGTCCGCCAGCATTTTTCTCCTTGCCACCTCGCTCGTCGCCCATGCCGGCGGTGATCCTGCCCTGGGCAAGAAAGTCTTCAACCGGTGCATCGCCTGCCATGAAGCAGCCACCGACCGCGACAAGGTCGGTCCGCATCTGTTGGGCGTCGTTGGCCGCACCGCCGGCAGCGCCGAGAGTTTTCTTGGCCACTATTCCGAGGCGATGAAGAGTGCAGGATCCGGCGGACTGGTCTGGGACGAGGCAAACCTTACTGAGTATCTCAAGGCCCCCAAGCTGAAGGTGCCCGGCAACAAGATGGCCTTCGGCGGCCTGACCAATGACGACGACATCGCCAATGTCATCGCCTATCTGAAGGCCGATCCCAAGCCCTGATCCGCTGTTCGTCAGCTCTGTAAAGCCGGCTTTCGCGTCCCATATCGCGGCCGTGATTGCTTCAGTGGTTCGCCGAATACAAAGGCACCCGTGCACCATCGCCTTGCCGCATGAAAGTTCAATGACAGCTGAACTATGGCTGGCCGGCAAGCTAATCACGCCAGGCCCCCCGCCTTCACTGGCTTTCAAGACCCTGATGGATTCTTTTGTTTTCACGCCGCCCTTGTCTTCGCGTCTTTCAATCCCCCGATGCCCCACATATATTCGCCGCTGTTCGCGACCAGCGACGTCATGCCGAAGCGGGAGGCCCCAATGGCGACATTGCAGAATTTCGACGCCGAAATTGCCAAGACCAAGCAGGTCGTGCAGGACATGCGCTCCAAGATCGAGCAGTCCGGCACCATGCTCGATACGCTCGCCACATCAGACAAGAAGATCGGCGACGCCAATTTCGACCTCGAGAACGCCCGCATCGAGGATGTGCTGAAGCAGCAGAAGGTGATGGAAGGCAACATTGCCGACCTGATCATCGGCCTGGAGGACGCCACCAACGTCTTCGGCTCCGAGTTCGAGAGCATGAAGAACTACACCGGCTGGGAAAAGTTCATCGGTATCTTCTCCAGCCAGAGCAAGCAGCGCATGCGCACCGACCGCGTCCGCAACATGTCGCTGGCCGGCAATCTGCAGGAACTGCTGGTCAAATCCGACACCATCGTCGGCATATTGAAGGCGCAGAAAGAGGTCCTCGACCAGCGCTACAAGACCTCGGAAACCAGCCTGTCGCAGGTGATCGAGCGCCGCAAGACCACCATGACCAACCTCGAAGCCGTGCAGAAGCGCATCGAGGAGCTCAACCCGATGCTGCTCGACATCGAAAACAAGATCGCCGCTTCGACCAGCCAGAAGGACCGCACGCAGCTCGAAGGCGAACGCTCCAAGCTGGCGACGGAATACAACGAAAAGCAGGCCAAGGAGCAGGAACTGCTGGCCGAGAGCCAGACGCTCGAGCGTTACACCTCGATGTTCCAGACCTTTGTCGATTCGCTCAACAACCAGATCGCCGCGCAATCGACGCTGATCAACAAGCTGACCATCGATACCGAGCAGCGCATCGTACTCTACAAGGCGCTGGAAGATTCGCTGAAGACCGCAGCTCAGCAGGACGTCGCCCACAAGATCAACACACTGGGCAGCCAGGTCGACAACACCGCCGAGGAAACCATGGCCGGCATCGGTGCTGCTTCGCAAAAGCACATCGGCGACCTGCTCGAGATGCACGAGAAGAACATGGTCGCCACCGCCGACATCCAGCGC
>NZ_RZQL01000112.1 GCF_003997935.1 Mesorhizobium sp. M7A.F.Ca.US.006.01.1.1 | reverse complement strand
GCCTTGACCGCGTCCGGCCGGGCCATTTCGGGCCGCGCCGTCGGCAGCACCGAGAACGCATCGGTCGCGGTCTTGCCTTGATCAGCCGTCTCGGCCAGCGCCATCAGCACATCCTTGCTGGGCGGCGCAGCCAGAGCGGCCGGCAGCGAATTGTCGGGACGCCATGTCGGCAACGGTATGTTGTTGACCGCGACCTGGGTCGAATCAGCCGAAGCCGTTGCATCGGCCACGCCGAAAGGAACGCTCGCCGGCGCATGCGCGGTCGCCACGGCCTGCTCGGTGGTGGCTGTCGCCTCCGCCATCGCAAAAGGAACGTTCTCAGGCTGCTGTGCGCCGACATCGGCTTTCGGCCGCGGCGCGAAATCCGGCAGCGGAATGCTTCGCGCCGGCAATGCCGCGATGATCGTCTCCGGCGTGTCCTCTTCAGGCTCCGGAGCCTGCTGCTCGGTCACCTGCGGAATCTCGGCGCGCCGCGCATTCTCCGGCGCCACGATGGCGATGCCCGGGAGGTTGCTGGTCTTGGCTGCCGCTGCCGGCTTCAGGTTTCTAGCCTTGGGTGGGGGGGCAGCAGAAGCGGTCTGGACATCGGCGCTGTCGTCGGCCTCGTCGTCGCCGCCGCCGAAGAAAGCCGACAGGAAGCCACCTGATTTCTTGCTGCTGCCGCCGGCACTGGCCATCTCGATGGCCGGCGAGCCTGAACCCTTGCGCGCCTTGTAGGAGGCGAGCGCCTGCTCAAAGCCGGGCAGCGGCCTGCCGTCGCTCGGCACATGCAGCGTCTTGCCATTGGGGAACAGGCTGACCAGTTCCTGCCGGCTGATACCGGGCCAATGGCGCACATTGCCGACATCCATGTGGACGAACGGCGAACCCGATGATGGATAGTAGCCGACGCCGCCGCCCTGCATCTTGAGACCGATGTTACGCAGCTTCTTCAGCGGCACGCCTGGAATATAGAAATCCATCGCCTTGCCGAGCATGTGCTGGCTCTTCTCGGCGACGCCCCTGCTGCGGCCGCGCAGCATCGAGTTCGTCGACGGCGAGCGATAGCCGCAGACGACTTGGATGTAGTCCGTGGCACCTGCTTCCCGATACGCCTCCCAGACCAGATCCAGCAGACGCGGATCCATCTTGGTCGGCTCGTTGCGACGCCAGTCGCGCAAAATGATGTTGATCTTCCTGAGACCCTCGGGAACGTAGCGGCCGTTGCGCTTGTAGACGATCTCGGCCTTCTCATGGGTGTGGAGATGGTAAAGCTTCAGCGACCGTGTTTCGGCGCTGGCTCCGCTCGCAGCCGCGGCAACAAAACCAAAAGCGACAACCAACACTGCCAGCCACTTTGGCCAGACGCTCAAATGATGGTGCCGCCTGTTTGTGTGTCGTTCGATTCTGTTCAAATCAAAAGGCCTTGCAGGCTGCCGTTTGTCCCCGGATTTGTCCAAACGGATGTGGCATTAGCACACCCGAATATCGATCCTAATGGTTAATCATCGCTTATTGAAGCCGAAATGCGGTAACACCGTGGCGATATCCCGTCAAAAATTGTTCACAAGGTTTCTTGGTAAACCGCTGGTTTAGATCAGATTTTCGCCTTTGCCCCGAACACGATCTGTTACCGTTAGCCTTAATGCGTGAACAGAGCTGTCCATGGGACAGCCACAATGCCGCTGAAACGGCGATACAAGGCCCGTTGTGGCATTGCAAGCTGGCGCCGGCCTTGTGGCAAGTCGGATTCCGGGCCGAAGCTCAGCCCGGCATCGCCCCTAGGAGGCGAGCCGGTCCACGCGGCCTGTCTCCGGATCGATGCCGTGTTCCTTGAGCTTGCGATAGAGCGTCGAGCGGCCGATGCCGAGTCGGCGGGCGACTTCGCTCATCTGTCCGTTGTAGTGATCGATGGCAAGCTTGATCATCTCGAGTTCGACATCGGCAAGTGCCCGCACATTGCCGCGCTCGTCGAGCGCCCGCAACGTGCCGAAGCGAGGCTGCAGCCTTGCCGGCGGATCGAACGCGATCGCTTGGCCGCTTTCGCCGGGCAAGGCCTCGTCATCGCGCCCCTCCGAGGACAGGGACGGCGACGGCGCGTCGCCGTCCAAATCGAGGTTGACGGTGCCTTCCACTTGCGCCCGGATCTGCGGGAAGTCCTCGGTGGAAAGCACGTCGCCTTCACAAAGCACCGAGGCACGGAAGACGGCATTTTCGAGCTGGCGGATGTTTCCGGGCCAGTCATAGACCTGCAGCACGGCGAGCGCTGCCGCCGAAATACCCTGCAGGCGACGATGCGGGTCGGCCGGCGCCACCTTCTCCATGAAATGGGTGACCAGATACGGGATGTCATCGCGGCGGTCGCGCAGCGGCGGCACGAAGATCGGATAGACGTTCAGCCGGTAGAACAGATCCTCGCGGAACTTGCCGTCCTTGACCTGCTGCAGGAGGTTGCGGTGCGTCGCCGAAATCAGCCTGATATCGACCCTGACGGTCGAGCGTCCACCGACCGGGTCTACCTCGCCGTCCTGGACCGCGCGCAACAGCTTGACCTGCACGTCGAGCGGCAGGTCGCCGATCTCGTCGAGGAACAGTGTGCCCGAATGCGCTTCGACGAACTTGCCCGTGTGCTTGTCGGTGGCGCCGGTGAACGAGCCCTTCTCATGGCCGAACAGGATCGATTCGACCAGATTGTCGGGGATGGCGCCGCAATTGACGGTGACGAAGGGTTTCGAACGGCGGTCGCCACTGCCCTGGATGGCGCGCGCCACCAGTTCCTTGCCGACGCCGGACTCGCCCTCGATCAGGATCGGGATGTTGGATGCCGCCGCTTTCTGGCCAAGACGGATCACCCTGTCCATGGCCGGGCTGTGCGTGATCATGTCCTTGAAGGTCAGGAGGCCGCCGCGACGGCGCGACGTGCGCTTGACCTCGCCCTCGACGGCCTCGACCTTGAGCGCATTGCCGATCGACGCCTGCAGCCTGTCGGGAGACGCCGGTTTGACGACGAAATCGAAGGCGCCATGACGCATCGCCGAAACCACCGTCTCGATACCGCCCTGCGCGGTCTGCACGATGGCCGGCACGTTGATGTCGCGCTCGCGCATCGCCTTCAGCACGCCGATACCGTCGAGACCGGGCATGACCAGATCGAGGATGACCACCGACACCTCGCGGGCGCCGGGTCCATCGAGGACATCAAGAGCGGCCGCGCCGCCGTCGACGACGATAGCGCTGTAGCCGAACCGCGTCACCGCCGCTTCGAGCAGCCGGCGTTGCACCGGATCGTCATCGACTATGAGTATGGAACCTGTCATGACTGATACGACTACGCCCGCCCGAGGAATCCTGCCCTGTGGACCATCTTGGCACAGGGTTCTAAATAAGGTTTCAAAAAACCCGGTGAATGAATTCCTTAGGATTTGACCGGCTTCTCGTTTCTCCTTGAACCTTGGCCACGGAAGGTGTCGGCAATGCATAAGGATTCTGGGCACATGGTTTCCGCACGGCGGCTGGCGGCGCCGGCCTCCGGTCAGGGCGCGGCCGAGCTTGGCGACCTGCCGGAATGGAACCTTGCCGATCTCTATGCCGGCATGGATGCGCCAGAGCTGAAGCGCGACATCGCCAAGGCTGCCACTGATGCGATCAGCTTCGAGAGCCGCTGGAAGGGCACGCTGGCCGCCGAGGCCGAGCGCGGCAGCGCCGGCAGGCTGGGCGAGGCGCTTGTTGCCTACGAGGCGCTGGAGGAGCTGATCGGCCGCATCGTCTCCTATGCGGGACTGGTTTATGCCGGAAACACCGCCGATCCCCAGCGCGCCAAGCTCTATGGCGACGTCCAGGAGAAGATGACCGACGCCAGCGCGCACCTTCTGTTCTTCGCGCTCGAACTCAACCTGATAGACGATGCGTCGATCGAAGGCGCGCTCGCCGGCGATCCCGCCTTCGGCCACTATCGGCCATGGGTGCTCGATCTGCGCAAGGACAAGCCTTACCAGCTCGAGGACCGCGTCGAGCAGCTCTTCCACGAAAAGTCGATCACCGGGCGCGGCGCCTGGAACCGCCTGTTCGACGAGACGATGACCGACCTTCGCTTCGACATCGACGGCGAGGACCTGACGCTGGAGCCGGCGCTGAACCGCTTGCAGGATGCCGACGGCGAGGTGCGCCGCCGGGCGTCCGAGGCGCTGGCCACGACCTTCCGCAAAAATTTGCGCACCTTCACGCTGATCACCAACACGCTGGCCAAGGACAAGGAGATATCCGACCGCTGGCGCGGCTTCGAGGACATCGCCGATTCACGCCATCTCGCCAACCGCGTCGAGCGCAGCGTGGTGGACGCCCTGGCTTCCGCCGTTCGCGACGCCTATCCGCGCCTGTCGCACCGATATTACGCGATGAAGGCACGCTGGCTGGGCATGGAGGTGATGAACCACTGGGACCGCAACGCGCCATTGCCGGATACGCCCCAGGCGATCATCGGCTGGGACGAGGCCAGGAACACCGTGCTATCCGCCTATCAGCGCTTTTCGCCCGACATGGCCGAGATCGCGCGAACCTTCTTCGACCGCAACTGGATCGACGCGCCGGTGCGGCCCGGCAAGTCGCCTGGCGCCTTCGCGCATCCGACCGTACCGTCAGCGCATCCCTATGTCCTGCTCAACTACATGGGCAAGCCGCGCGATGTGATGACGCTGGCGCACGAGCTCGGCCACGGCGTGCATCAGGTGCTGGCCGGCGGCCAGGGCGCACTGATGGCCTCGACGCCGCTAACGTTGGCCGAGACGGCATCGGTCTTCGGCGAGATGCTGACCTTCCGCTCGCTGCTCGACCAGACCACCGACCGGCGCGAGCGCAAGGCCATGCTCGCCCAGAAGGTCGAGGACATGATCAACACGGTCGTGCGCCAGATCGCCTTCTATGAATTCGAGCGCAAGGTGCATGCCGAACGCAAGAACGGCGAACTGACCTCCGACAAGCTCGGTCAGTTCTGGCTCGAAGTGCAGGCCGAAAGTCTGGGTCCCGCCATCAAGTTGCGCGAAGGCTACGAGGTGTTCTGGACCTACATACCGCACTTCATCCATTCGCCCTTCTATGTCTATGCCTATGCTTTCGGTGACTGCCTGGTGAACTCGCTCTACGCGGTCTACCAGAACGCCGAGCGCGGCTTTCAGGACAAGTATTTCGAAATGCTGCGCGCCGGGGGCACCAAGCATCATTCCGAGCTTCTAGCGCCCTTCGGGCTCGACGCCACCGATCCCGCCTTCTGGCAGATCGGGCTTGGCGTCATCAGTGGCCTGATCGACGAGCTGGAGGCGCTCGACGCTTGAACCGCGTCCCTCAGGCGTCGCTCTGACAGTTTAGCCGGAATGCATGTTGGGACAGCTCTACTATCGCCCTAAATATCTGTTCTTGAAGTACTCTCCACCGAAGTTTTCCGATAGCTTTCCACAAGCTCTATGATAGCCTTCGCTCCAAGCTCAGCCGGAGCGCATGCGGATCGGCGAGGAGAAATCTCAGCCGGCCGTGGCGCGCAGGTGAACGCGACAACGGCCGTTGGCCATGGGCAAGCAAAGCCGATCGCCGACAGCTCGAACCGAAGCCGGCTGTTCTGCTTACCGCGGAACCACCAAGAGTAGTCCTTCGCCGAAGGTCATGACCCACGGCAGACGGATCTGACTGGAGAGAGACAATGGGCACTTTTTTCTACGTGGTCCTGGCGTTCCTGATAGGCGTGTTGGTCGGCTGGTTCCTTTGGGGGCGCCTGCGCGGTGAACTCGACAGCTTGCGCGGCGACCTCGACCGTACACGCAGCGAACGCGACAGGCTGCGCACCGACAGCGACCGCCTGACCGGCGAACTCGATGCATGCGGCAAGACCCGCGCCGACCTTGAGCGCCGGCTGCGCGAAGCGTCGGCCGCACCTGCCGCCGGAAGCAGCGCGGCAAAGCCGGCAAGCCAGGCGCCGGCGGCCCTGATGTCGACCCCCGCGACGGCCAAATCCGCCACCACAAAGCCCGCGCCGGCCAAACCGGCCGCTGCGAAAGCGGTCTCTGCCAAGGCGGTCCCTGCCAAGCCGGCGGCGAAACCCGCCGCCACCAAAACCTCGGCTCCAGCCAAATCCGCAACGAGCAAGCCTGCAACAGCCAAGCCTGCCTCCGGCCCGGCATCCGGAAAGCCCGACAATCTGCGTCGGCTGATCGGTATCGGTCCGGTCAACGAGAAGCTGCTCAAGGCGCAAGGCGTCACCAGCTTCGCCCAGATCGCGTCCTGGACAGCGGCCGATATCAAACGGATCGAGGACGTCATGAATTTCGATGGCCGCATCGCGCGCGAACGCTGGATCGAGCAGGCCAAGCTGCTCGCCGCCGGCAACGAGAAGGAATTCGCCAAGCAGTTTCCAACAGCCGGAACCTCCAGCAACAGCTGATCGCCAGGCGAACACTGAAGATTGCAAGCGGCGGCGCCATATCGGCGTCGCCGTTTGCTCTTGGTTCCTGAGTTGGCCCAAAGGTCGGCTTTAAGAGGCAGCGTGCCGTTCTCTCGATTGCGCGCGGGCGGCACCCCATATAGAGCGGTTGAAGCTTCATTGACCGCAGCATTCGGTGCCCATGTCCCTGCCCGCCGCAATTTTTCGCAATGACAAAAGCGCGCGCCAGCTCGTTTTCGACCGGCCGGCCGATATCATCGTGGCGCACGAAGCAGGGGAGTTCGAGCCGGCTCTGGAAGCAGCACAAGCCGCGCATGATGCAGGCAAATGGCTTGCCGGCTATTTCTCGTATGAGGCGGGCTACCTGTTCGAACCCAAGCTCGTTCCCCTGCTGCCGAACGGACGCCGCTCCCCACTCGTGTGCCTTGGGGTTTTCGATGCCCCGGTCGAAGAGGCGGTGCCACCGCGCGACACGGCGGCGACCAATGGTCCGATCTTCGACGCCCGTGCGACGTGGTCGCCCGAGGACTATGAAAAACGCTTCTCGCGGCTGCACCAGCACATCCGGCAAGGTGATTGCTACCAGGGCAATCTGACCTTTCCCGTGCATGCGCAATGGTCAGGCGAGCCGCTGGCCGCCTTCAATGCATTGACTGAACGTCAGCCGGTGAAATATGGCGCGCTGATCGCGCTCGGTGAACCCATCGTGCTGTCGCGCTCGCCTGAACTGTTCTTCGAGATCGACGCCGAGGGCATGATCGAGACGCATCCGATGAAGGGAACGGCACCGCGCGGCGCCACCAAGGCCGAGGACGAACGGCAGAAGATCTTCCTGCGCAATGACGAGAAGAACCAGGCCGAAAACCGGATGATCGTCGATCTGCTGCGCAACGATATCTCGCTGATCAGCGAGGTGGGCACGCTGGACGTGCCGGCGCTGTTCCGCATCGAGACCTACCCGACCGTGCATCAGATGGTGAGCGACGTCAGGGCCAAACTGCTGCCGGGTCTCTCTATCCGCCAGATCTTCGCGGCGCTGTTTCCTTGCGGTTCGATCACCGGCGCGCCTAAGATCCGTGCCATGGAGATCCTGCGCGATCTGGAAGGCACGCCCCGCGATGCCTATTGCGGCGCCATAGGCTGGATCGCACCGGGCGGCCCGATGCGCTTTTCCGTGGCGATCCGCACCATCTCGCTCTTTTCGGGCGGCGAGGCCGTCTACAATGTCGGAGGCGGCGTCGTCTTCGATTCGACGGCGCAGGAGGAGTATCAGGAGTGTCTGCTGAAAGCGCGCTTCGCGACGGGAACACCGCCGACTTTCAGTTGATCGAGACCATGCGCTGGGAACCCGGCCCGGGCTTCCTGCGCTTCGATCGTCATCTTGCGCGCCTTTATGGCTCGGCGGCGGAGCTCCGCTTCCACTGTGATCCAGGTACGGTCGGCGAGGCGCTGAGCAGCGCGGTCAGCGGTTCCGGCGTTGCCATGCGCACGCGGCTCGTCCTGTCGCACGATGGTGAGGTGACGGCCTCGGCGCAACCTTATGAACCGCTCGCCGCCGACAAGGTCTGGATGCTGCGGCTGGCGCGGACCAGGCTCGATTCGAACGACACGCTGCTGCGCCACAAGACCAGCCGGCGGCAGCTCTACACGCGTGCCCGCGCCGAACACCTCATCACCCAGGCGGACGAGGTGCTTATGGCCAACGAGCGCGGCGAGATCTGTGAAGGCACGATCACCAATGTCTTTGCCGATCTCGGCGACGGCGTGCTGGCTACGCCCCGGCTCGACTGCGGCCTGCTGCCTGGTGTATTGCGCGCGCAGCTTCTGGATGAAGGCCGCGCCCGCGAAGCGATCTACAGCCTGGACGATCTGAAATCCGCCAAGTCCCTGTTCGTCGGCAATTCGCTGCGCGGACTGATCCCCGCAAGACTGACCTGAAACATGACAACTGTGCCCACTCACCCAAAACACACGCTCCCCACCCACACGCCCTATGACGGCTCGTCGAAACTGTTCAGCATCGGGCTGAAGCCGCTCGACCCGGCGGACTGGATCGAGGTCGATGGTCATCTGCTGCCATATCTCGCTGAAAAGCACCGGCTCTATGCCGAAATCCCCGACCGTGTTTTCGTCGAGGAGGACGGCACGCGCGATGCCCAGCAGGAAGTACTCGACTTGCTTGGTGCGCATCTACTGGAGAGGTTCCCCGAAACCCATCGGCTCGGCGGATCAGGCGTCGAGGTGGCGGGCGCGGCGAACCGACTGCCTGCTTCCCTCGCCGATGCGCCGCTGGCCAGAGCCTCACAGCTCATCCAGGAGGATTTGATCCTGATGCGCAGCAGTGACAGCGGCTGGCGGCTGGTCGCCGGCTCGCTCTGCTTTCCCTCGTCCTGGTCGCTCCTGGAGAAATTCGGCAAGCCGCTGCAGGACATCCACGCGCCGGTGCCGGGTTTCGGCCCGGGCACGCGTCCGGCGGAACTCATCAACCGGATGTTCGATGGCCTCCAGGGGCAGGCCGTCGAGCGCTACAACTGGTCGATCCAGTCCGACAACGCGCTCTACCATCCGCTTTCCGACCTGCAGCGCATCGACCGCGCCACCAACCGGCCGTCGCGCTTTCCCGATGGCGACATCGACGCCCATGCCTTCATCCGCGTCGAGCGGCAAACCCTGCGCAAACTGCCTGTTTCACGCGATATCCTGTTCACCATCCGTATCCATCTCGACCCGCTCGCCGTGCTGGCCAGGCACCCTGATCGGGCGAAGCTCGCGGCGTCTTTCGCCGCCCAGCTCGAAGCGCTCGATTTCGCCCAGCTCGACTACAAGGGCCTCACATCAGACCGCGATCGGCTGGTCGCCGTCCTTAACCACATGGCCAATCCAGCATAGCCGCTGGTTGGCTCTTTTCGCTGGTTTGTGACAATGATCTGTGATGTAGCGCATGGCGGCCGGGCAAAAAATGCCCGGTTTTTGCGCGTGTCTTCCCAGTTTCCTGGGTTTTGAAGGAGTGCTCGATAAAATGGCGAATGAAAACTGGCCCGTTTACGGTGAAATCACCGGCCCTGTCGTGATGATCGGCTTCGGCTCGATCGGCCGGGGAACGCTGCCGCTGATCGAACGCCATTTCAAGTTCGACAAGTCGCGCATGACGGTGATCGATCCGCGCGACACCGACCGCAAACTGCTCGATGAACGCAGCATCGCCTTCGTCCAGGAAGCGGTGACCGAGAAGAACTACAAGAAGCTCTTGACCCCGCTTCTGACCAATGGGGGCGGCCAGGGCTTTTGCATCAACCTGTCGGTCGATACCGGCTCGGTGGATCTGATGCGGCTCTGCCGCAAGCTCGGCGTGCTCTACATCGACACCGTCGTCGAGCCATGGCTCGGCTTCTATTTCGACGCCAAGGCCGATAACGCCAGCCGCACCAATTACGCGCTGCGCGAGTCGCTGCTCAAGGAAAAGCACGACAAGCCCGGCGGCGCCACGGCCGTCTCCACCTGCGGTGCCAACCCCGGCATGGTCTCTTGGTTCGTCAAGCAGGCGTTGGTCAATCTCGCTACCGATCTTGGCCTGGAGTTCTCGGAGCCCGCGCAGGACGACCGCGAGGGCTGGGCCAAGCTGATGAAAAAAGCCGGCGTCAAGGGCATCCACATCGCCGAACGCGACACCCAGCGCGCCAAGAAGCCGAAACCGATGGATGTGTTCTGGAACACCTGGTCGGTCGAGGGCTTCATCTCCGAGGGCCTGCAGCCCGCGGAACTTGGCTGGGGCACACACGAGACATGGACGCCGAAGAACGCCAAGAAGCACAAGCACGGCTCCAAGGCAGCCATCTATCTGGAGCAGCCGGGCGCCAACACGCGCGTGCGCTCGTGGTGCCCGACGCCCGGCGCGCAATACGGCCTGCTGGTGACGCATAATGAGGCGATCTCGATCGCCGATTTCTTCACCGTGCGTTCGAAGAAGGGCAAGGTGCATTACCGCCCGACCTGCCACTATGCCTACCATCCCTGCAACGACGCGATGCTGTCGCTCGACGAGATGTTCGGCGCGGCCGGCAAGCCTCAGCCGGTGCATCATGTGCTCGACGAGAACGAATTGATCGATGGCGTCGACGAACTCGGCGTGCTGCTCTACGGCCACGACAAGAATGCCTACTGGTACGGCTCGCAGCTGTCGCTCGCCGAAGCGCGCAAGCTGGCGCCCTATCAGAACGCCACCGGCATGCAGGTCACCTCGGCGGTGCTCTCGGGCATGGTCTGGGCGCTGGAGAATCCCGAGGCCGGCATCGTCGAAGCCGACGAGATGGACTACAGGCGCTGCCTGGAAGTGCAGTCCCAGTATCTCGGACCGGTCAAGGGCTACTACACCGACTGGACGCCGCTCGATAACCGCCCCGGTCTGTTCCCGGAAGACCTCGACCGGAACGACCCGTGGCAGTTCCGCAACATCCTTGTGCGATAGCAGCACCGCCTAGCTGCCTCACTGCCTTGCAATCGCCCGGAAATCGGGCGATTGAAGGGATGCGGACCACAGCGATACGCGTTCATCTGGACGCACGTCGCTCTGGAAACTTGGATGCACGCCTCGTGCCTGTCGAAAATCGATTCCGATTTTCGGGCCGATGCGAGAGGAGAGGATTTTCACATGATCATTGCGCGCAAAATTCTTTCGATGAGCGTGGCGGGTGCCATTGCGACGATGCTCGCCGCCTGTGCGACCAGCGGCCCTGATGAACCGCCGATGGCAGCGGCGCCGAAAGGCGTCGAGGGCTCGTGGATCGACGCCAAGGGCACTGGCCTGTCGACCTTCACCGGCGGCACCTTCACGACGGTAGCCACCGACACCGGCCAGAAGCTTGCCGACGGCAGCTACACGATGACCGGCGCCACTTCGGTGCAGATCAACGGGACGTCACTGATCCGCCAGACCGCGGTCAGCTTCAACTGCCTGATGGTGTCGACAAGCCAGCTCAACTGCACGAGCTCCAGCGGTCAGAATTTCGTGCTGACAAGGCGCGTCTGAACCCACGACCATTGGTTTTCCAAGGACGGCGGCCGCTTGGCCGCCGTCCTTTTTTGTGCCGGCAAAGGGTCCCGGATTCCGCTTGCGTCATCGGGAACGCGATGGGAACATGGCCAAAGCGCCGGCTGTTATGTTCTAGTGAAGCAAGAGCGCTAATGGCCTCTGATCAGCTTTCCGGGAGACGAAGATGAAGAAGCTTGCCGCCATTGCAGCCCTGTCAGCCTCAGCCCTCGGTCTGTCGGCCGGCGCATCCTTTGCCGACTACACGCTGAACATCCTGCATATCAACGACTGGCACAGCCGCATCGAAGGCAACAACAAATATGAATCGACCTGCTCGGCGGACGAGGAAACCAAGGGCGAGTGCATCGGTGGCGCGGGCCGGCTGATCACCGCGATCGCCCAGGAACGCAAGAAGCTGGAAGGCCAAAACGTGCTGCTGCTCAGCGCCGGCGACAATTTCCAGGGCTCGCTGTTCTACACGACCTATAAGGGCAAGGTCGAAGGCGAATTCCTCAACGACATGAAGTTCGATGCCATGGCGCTCGGCAACCATGAATTCGACGATGGCGAGGCGGCCCTGGCGCCGTTCCTCGACAT
Organism: Mesorhizobium sp. M7A.F.Ca.US.006.01.1.1; assembly: GCF_003997935.1. Lineage (GTDB taxonomy): Bacteria > Pseudomonadota > Alphaproteobacteria > Rhizobiales > Rhizobiaceae > Mesorhizobium. The sequence continues at coordinate 10,419 of NZ_RZQL01000112.1, read as the reverse complement.
GATCAAGTTCCCGGTGCTCGGCGCCAATGTGAAGGCCAACGCGCAATCCAAGCTCGGCGACCGAGTCAAGCCATCTGTTGTCGTCGAGGTCGGCGGCCAGAAGATCGGCATCATCGGCGCGATCACCAACGACACGCCGGATCTCGCTTCCCCCGGACCCAACGTCGCAATAGAGGACGACGTCAAGTCGATCACCGCTGAAGTCGAGAAGCTCAAGGGCGAAGGCGTCAACAAGATCATCGCCGTGACCCATATCGGCTACAGGCGCGAGCGCGACGTGATTGCCAAGATCCCGGGCATCGATGTCGTCGTCGGCGGCCACAGCCATTCGCTGCTGTCGAACACCGACCCCAAGGCGGAAGGCCCCTATCCGACGATGGTCGACAATCCGGACGGCTACAAGGTGCCGGTGGTGCAGGCGGCGTCCTATTCGAAATACCTCGGCGAGTTCAAAGTGGTGTTCGACGACAATGGCGTCGTCAAATCGGCCAGCGGCGACCCGATCTATCTCGACAAGTCGATCACCCCCGACCCGGCCGTGCTCGCCCGCATCAAGGAGCTTGGGGCGCCGATCGAGGCGTTGAAGAACAAGGAAGTGGCGGAAACCACCGACGTCATCGACGGCAGTCGCGAGAGCTGCCGCACCCGCGAATGCGCGATGGGCAATCTCGTCTCCGACGCCATCCTCGACCGCGTCAAGGGACAGGGCGTCGAGATCGTCATCTCCAATGGCGGCGGCCTGCGCGCCTCGATCGACAAGGGCACCGTCACCATGGGCGAGGTGCTGACCGTGCTGCCGTTCCAGAACACGCTGGCGACCTTCCAGATTTCGGGCAAGGATCTGGTGGCCGGCCTCGAGGGCGGCCTCAGCCAGGTCGAGGACGGCGCCGGGCGCTTCCCGCAGGTCGCCGGCCTGAAATATTCCTTCGACAAATCCGTCGCGCCCAATGCCGGCCGCGTCAAATCGGTGGAAGTCATGGAAGGCGGCGCCTGGACGCCGATCAAGCCGGACAAGGACTATCTGGTCGCCACCAACAACTATGTCCGCCAGGGCGGCGACGGCTACAAGGTCTTCGCCGACAAGGCCAAGAATGCCTACGATTACGGCCCCGGCCTCGAACAGGTGGTTGCCGACTATCTCGGCGCCCACCGGCCCTACACGCCGAAGCTCGACGGCCGCATCACCGAGATAGCCGCGACCGTCGCCGCGGCGCCTGCGGCCCCGGCTGCTGAGCCGGCAAAGCCAGCCGAAGCGGCCCCGGCAACCCCGGCGCCCGCACCGGCTGAAGCCGCCAAGCCCGCCGATGCGGCACCGGCAATGCCCGAATTGCCGGCCAACTCGGGCGACATCGCCAACACGCCCCCGGCCATATCGACAGAGGGAGCGCCACCCCCGCCAGCGCCACCGGCCGAGGCGGCAAAACCGGCTGAAGCAGCCCCCGCCCCGGCGGCACCGGCTCCCGCCGCCGAGCAGGCAAAGCCGGCGGAGGCTGCGCCGGCCGAAGCCAGCCATGTCATCGTTGCCGGCGACACCTATTGGGATCTGGCCAAGAAGGCCTATGGCGACGGTGCCAAGTGGAAAGTCATTTCGGGCGCCAACAAGGGCTATGAGCCGCGCCGGCTTCCGGTCGGCGCAACGCTGACCATCCCGCCGAAATAGCCTCGCTTATAGGCCTGAATGACACCGCCCGTCCGAAAACAGGACGGGCGTCCTGTTTTCGGACTAATGCATGTCGCCCAAAAGTGACCTCGGTTTTGGGAGAACGACATGCATAAAAACAAAGACTTAAAGCGGGTCGTCTGAATCCATTCAGACAATCCGCTTTAAGGTGCGGCCAGACGCTGCATTGAATGCGCGCGCAAGATGGTTAGGTTCGCGTCTCCCGGAGAACCTTTATGACGCTTTCCACTCCTGCCGAACCCAAGGTCGCAAAGGCGATCGGCCCGTTGCCCGCTGGGCATCCGCCGGTCAAGGCGGGCAAGATCGGCGTCATGCTGGTCAATCTGGGCACGCCCGATGGCACCGATTTCAAGCCGATGTGGCGGTATCTGCGTGAATTCCTGTCCGATCCGCGCGTCATCGAGCTCAACAGGGCGATCTGGTATCCGATCCTCTATGGCCTTGTGCTCACCACACGGCCCAAGAAGTCGGGCGCCAACTACGCCCGTATCTGGAACCGGGAAAAGAACGAGTCGCCCTTGCGCACCTACACCCGCGCCCAGGCCGAAAAGCTGGCCGAAGCACTGCGCGACCTGCCTGATGTCGCCGTCGACTGGGCGATGCGCTATGGCAACCCTTCAACCGCCAGCATTGCCCAGCGTCTGGTCGACCAAGGCTGCGACCGCATTCTTTCCTTCCCGCTCTATCCGCAATATTCGGCGACGACCACGGCAACCGCCAACGACCAGCTGTTTCGCGCGCTGATGAAGATGCGCCGCGCACCGGCCGTCCGCAGCGTGCCGCCCTACTACGACGAACCGGTTTACATCGAAGCGCTGGCGCGCTCGATCGAACAACATCTGGCGACGCTGGACTTCGAGCCGGAGGTGGTCATCACCTCCTATCACGGCATTCCAAAACCGTATTTCGAGAAGGGCGACCCCTATCATTGCCACTGCCAGAAGACGACGCGGCTGCTGCGCGAACGGCTTGGCTGGAGCGAGAAGAAACTGATCATCACCTTCCAGTCGCGCTTCGGCGCGCAGGAATGGCTGCAGCCCTATACCGACAAGACGGTCGAGAAACTCGCGCAGGACGGCGTCAAATCGATCGCCATCGTCAATCCGGGCTTTTCGGTCGACTGCATCGAGACGCTGGATGAGATCGGCCGCGAGGCAGCCGAGACCTTCCACCACGCCGGCGGCAAGAATTTCGCCCATATCCCTTGCCTCAACGACAGCACCGACGGCATGGCGGTGATCGAGGCGATGGTGCGGCGCGAACTGTCCGGCTGGGTCTAGGAGAAATTCCAGGAAAAGTGTGAACGGTTTTACCGGGAAAAGCGCGTAGCGCTTTCCCTAGGAACTTTCGTCAACCGGAGAGTTAGAGCGGTTCGCCGCTCTAACTCCGGAACAACACAAGCTCCGAGGCGTTAAGGCGCGCCCTCCGGAGAATGCGATGCCCGGCAAACTCGACCTCAGAACTGGCCGGCCCGTCTGGTCCGCCTATCGGTCGCCTGCGGTGCCGACGGACCGTCTGAGCCGGGATGTCAAGACGGATGTGCTGGTCGTCGGCATGGGCATCAGCGGCGCCATGATGGCCGACGCGCTGACGGCCGATGGCCATCGGGTGATCTGCATCGACCGGCGCGGCCCGCTGAAGGGCTCGACGGCCGCGACCACCGCACTGGTGGCATTCGAAATAGATCAGCCTCTCTCCACGCTCTCGAAGATGGTCGGCAGAGCCTCGGCGCAGCAGGCCTGGCGGCGCTCGCGGCTCGCCGTTTCCAATCTCGCCGGACGCATCGTCGAACTCGGCATCAATTGTGGCCTAAGCCGCACGCCGTCGCTCTATCTGGCCGGCACGATGCTTGGTCCGTCGGAACTGCGCGACGAGGCCGAGGCGCGTCGGCTAGCCGGCATCGCCGCGACCTATCTCACGCCGGCACCGCTGGCGGAAACATTCGGCATCGACCGCGAAGGCGCCATTCTCAGCCATGGCAACATCGCGCTCGACCCGCGCAAGCTGACGGCCGGGCTGCTGCTGAAATCCCTGGAGCGCAAGGCACGCTTCTACGCCCCCGTCGAAGCGACAGTGATCGAGGACAGCGCCGAAGCTGTTGTCGTCGCGACCAGGGATGGCCCGACCATAACCGCACGACATGTCGTTCTGGCCACCGGCTACGAACTGGTCGACATCGTGCCGGCCGCGGCCCACCAGATCATCTCGACATGGGCGCTCGCGACACGCCCGCAATCGCGAAAGATCTGGCCGCAGGCGGCGTTCATCTGGGAGGCGTCGGACCCCTACCTCTATGCCAGGGCGACCGTCGACGGCCGGGTTGTCTGCGGCGGCGAGGACGAGGATTTTGTCGACGAAGCGCGGCGCGACGATCTGATCGCCGACAAGAGCGCGCGCATCGCCGAGAAGCTCGCCCTGATATTTCCGCATCTCGACACCAGACCCGATTTTGCCTGGACGGGTTCGTTCGGAACCACGACCACCGGCCTGCCCTATATCGGCGCCATTCCCCGCCACCCCCGCATCCATGCGGTGATGGGCTATGGCGGCAACGGCATCACCTTCTCGCAGATCGCTTCCGAGCTTGTCCCGGCTTCGATCAACGGGCTGGATGACACAGATGCAAGGCTGTTTGCCTTCAACCGCTGAGTGCAAACCTATAAACAATCCATCATCACCTGATTGTAACGCATCTGAAACACACTTAAGTCTTTGGTGAAGTCGGCTGCGCGAGAATGGCTTGAGCGGCCTTCGTCTGAGGGAGAGCCAAATGAATTTCAGTGGTTTCGATATTGCGGTTGGTGCACTTGCCCTTCTGGTATTGGTGCTGCTGATCAAAGGCATCAGGACAATCCCGCAAGGTTACAACTATACGGTGGAGCGCTTTGGCCGTTACACCAAGACACTGAGCCCGGGCCTCAATTTCATTTACCCGTTCATCGACCGCATCGGCGCCAAGATGAACATGATGGAGCAGGTGCTCGACGTTCCGAGCCAGGAAATCATCACCCGCGACAACGCCATTGTCGGTGTCGACGGCATTGCCTTTTTCCAGATCCTCAATGCGGCGCAGGCCGCCTATCAGGTTTCCGGACTGCAGAACGCCATCCTCAATTTGACGATGACCAACATCCGTACAGTCATGGGTTCGATGGATCTCGACGAACTCCTGTCGAACCGCGACGCCATCAACGAGCGCCTGCTGCGCGTCGTCGATGAAGCAGCCCATCCATGGGGCATCAAGATCACCCGCGTCGAGATCAAGGACATCAACCCGCCGGCCAACCTTATCGAATCGATGGGCCGGCAAATGACGGCCGAACGCAACAAGCGCGCGCAGATCCTTGCCGCCGAAGGTCTCAAGCAGTCGCAGATCCTCGAGGCCGAAGGCCGCAAGGAAGCCGCCTTCCGCGATGCCGAGGCGCGCGAGCGCTCGGCCGAGGCGGAAGCCCGCGCCACCCAAGTGGTGTCGGAAGCGATCTCCAAAGGCGATGTGCAGGCGCTGAACTACTTCGTGGCGCTGAAATACACCGAAGCGCTTGGCAGGATTGGCACGGCGACCAACAGCAAGATCGTGCTGATGCCCTTCGAGGCGTCGTCTCTGATCGGCTCGCTCGGCGGCATCGGCGAGATCGCCAAGGAAGTCTTCCGCAGCGAAGGCACGACCGGCTCGCAACGGCAGGCCGCTCGCCCGCCGGTCATTCGCCCAACCGACAACTGAGGTCGAAACCAATGATCGACCGCATCGTTTCCGAACTCGGCCCGTGGAACTGGATGGTTCTCGGTTTCGTCCTGCTGGTGATGGAAATCATCGCGCCGGGTATCTTCATGCTATGGATCGGCATCGCCGCGCTGATCATCGGCGCCGTGTCGCTGCTGATCTGGGACGCCGGCTTCTGGACCTGGCAGATCCAGGTCCTCGCCTTCCTGGCACTGTCGCTGGTCTCGGCCTATGTCGGCAAGAAGCTGGTCGGCAGCCGCAACGACCCGACCGACCAGCCGCTGCTCAACCGGCGCGGCGCGCAAATGGTCGGCAGGATGGCGACACTTGCCGAACCGATCCAGGACGGGCGCGGCCGCATCAAGCTCGGCGACACACTGTGGCGTGTCTCCGGCCCGGATTTGCCGGCCGGCACGCAAGTGCGCGTGACAGGTGCAGCCGATACGGATCTGGAACTGACCGTCGAGGCGGTCTGAATTCTTAAAACCCGCCGCTTGGACAAGGTGTGTTGAAATTCAGATCAGGCCGAGTCGAAAACGGTGGGTTCCGAGAACCGGAGCGGAGCGTACTTTCGGGTACGTGAGCACCGGAAGCGCAGGAAACCGTCGTTTGCAGACCGGCATCACCTGAATATCAGCACAGCTTAGGCGGCGCCGATACGCAGCAGGTCGTGCAGGTGGATAAGGCCGACTGGTTTCCGGCCCTCCACCACCATCAGGCTGGTGATGGCCGAATTGTTGATCGTCTGCAGCGCCGTTGCCACCAGCGTGTCCGGCGTCGCGGTCTTCGGGCCTTTTGTCATCACCTGATCCACCGTCATCGCCAGCAGATTGCTGCCGATGTGACGGCGGATGTCGCCATCGGTGATGATGCCGACCAGCGCACCGTCGGCGTCGGTGATCGCCACGCAGCCAAATCCCTTGCGCGACAGTTCCAGGATTGCGTCCTGCATGCCGGTGCCCGCAACCACCAGCGGCAGCCTGTCGCCGACATGCATGATCTCGCGGATCTGCGTCAGGTTGGCGCCGAGTTGGCCGCCCGGGTGAAAGGTGCGGAAATGGTCAGGCGTGAAGCCGCGTGCTTCCAGCAGCGCAATCGCCAGCGCGTCGCCCATCACCAGTTGCAGCAGCGTCGATGTCGTTGGCGCCAGGCCGTGCGGACAGGCCTCCGGAGCGCGCGGCAAAAGCAGCACCACGTCCGCCGCCCGCGCCAACGCCGATGTCTCTCCGGCGGTAATGGCGATCAGCGGAATGGAAAAGCGCCTGGAATAGGCGACGATGCCCATCAGTTCCTTGCTCTCGCCCGACCACGACATGGCGATGATGGCGTCGTCCCTGGCGATCATGCCGAGATCGCCGTGGTTGGCTTCGGCGGGATGGACAAAGAAAGCCGGCGTGCCGGTCGAGGCCAGCGTCGCCGCGATCTTCGAACCGATATGGCCGCTTTTGCCGACACCGGTGACGATGAGCCGGCCTTCAATCCCGGAGATCATCTCGACCGCCTGCGCGAAAGGCGCGGCCAATCCGTTCTCCAGGGCCTCGGCAAGGGCCGCAACCCCGGCCTGTTCGGTTGCCACCGTCCTCAGCGCCGAAGCGATCGAGGCTTGCCTGTCCGAAGGCTTCTTATCCAGGGATCCCGCATGCATGGCTGATGCGATTAGCGCTTTGCCGGCGCGCTGTCCAACAGAAATGGCCCCAGGCATGTCGCTCGAACCTGTGCGGTGGTTTCAGACGACGGCAGGCGCGAAAACAAAAGCTTAACGCACGCGGTATGAATCCCTTTGGAAATCAGCGCTTCAGGCGACTGACGGGCCGCCGCCTCAACCCTCCGTTAACCATCCCCATTTACGGTTCGGTAAGTATGGCGCGCGTGCGCCGCGCAAGCAGTGGTGGCGATGTCCGGGGTCCAGCCAGAAAATTCGACAGGACGTGGGGGCAAGGCGGTCTGCGCCTTGCTGCTGGCGACCAGCATGTTTGCCTTGCTGCGCCCAACGGCGCTCCATGCCCAGGAAACAGAACTGCGCGGCGAAGTTTCGGAATCGGCGATCCTGTCCGACCAGCAGCGCAAGGCGAGACAGCTGGCCCTGGCAGCGCAGGGTCAACAGCCGGCCAACGCCGCGCAGGACAACGCGCCGGCCCGCACCTACCTGCCGGCCAGCGCCGGTGCCGTGCCTGACGACGCCGACACTGGCGACGCCACCGCGACCGGCAGCCTCTTCGACCCGCCGGCAGCCACTGACGACACGTCCGCCGACACGGCGGCGGCGCCCAAGCCTCGCCGCCGCTCATCGAGCGCCAGGCAGAATGCGGCTGACCAGGCCAAGGACAAGGCTGCCGACAAATCGAAAAAGAAGAAGAAATCGACGGCCGGCACCTCCGACATCACCGCTTCCACGACCGCCTCCACGACGGATGCCAGCGATGGTGAAGAGACAGACGAGGACACGGCCAACCGCCGCGCACTCACCATCGACAGTGCCGACAAGCAGAAGCTCGACCCAGGCGCGGAGCGCACGGACGCCATCGAAGGCCAGAAAAAGAAGCTGGAGGATGATCCGTTCGCCGCCACCGGCGTCAAATGGGGCTCTTTCGTCATCCGGCCGACGATCGAACAGGGCCTGACCGCCACCTCGAACGGCGATTCGAGCAGTGCCGGCACGTCGGCGCTGCTGTCCGAGACGGCGCTGCGCTTTTCCGCCGCCTCCGACTGGCGCGAGAACTCAGCCATGATCGACGGCTATGGCCTGTTTCGCGAGACCGTCTCGGGTTACCCGGTTCACGACGAGCAAGGGCGCATCGAAGGCCAGCTCAATGTCGACCTCGACAATGAGTTGCGTGCCATCGCCAAGCTCGGCTACGAGGCCGTGCCGGAATCGGCATCATCGCCGGACGCCATTGCGGGTGTCAGCAAACAGCCGCTGCGGCAGACCCTCGATGGCAGCCTCGCCGTCGAAAAGCATCTCGGCAAGATGCAGTACACCTTGACCGGCGCGGTCTCGCACGACTTCTACGGCGACGCCAAGCTCTCGGACGGCACCTCGCTGTCGCAGAAGGATCAGGACTCCACGCTCTACACGGCGACGTTGCGCACCGGCTATGAGATCTCCCCTGCCCTGACCCCCTTCACTGAAATCGAGGTCGGCCGCCGGACCTATGATCAACGCATCGACAATGAAGGCTTCGAGCGCTCGTCGACGCGGCTAGGCGCCCGCGCTGGCCTTGCACTCGACATGGGTGAGAAGCTGTCGGGCGAATTCTCGGCCGGCTGGCTCAGGGAAGCGATCGACGACAAAAACCTTGATGCGATCTCGGGTGCCACCGTCAACGCCGACCTCAAATGGTCACCCGAGCGCGGCACAACGATCGGCCTGACCGGGCGGACTACCGTCGAGCCCACGACCACATCGGGCGAAAGCGGCGACATCCTCTATTCCGGTCGCCTGACAGGCGAACGCCAGATTCGCGCCAACCTCACCGCCAACGCGGCTCTGGGCCTCGACTGGCGTGATTACATCGGCATCGACGGCCATGACAGGGTGTTGAGTGCCGAGGCCGGACTGACCTGGTGGCTGAACCGCTACGCCGGCCTCAACACAAGGGTGAGGACCGAGAAGCTGACCAGCAATTTGCCGGGACGCGACTACACCGCCAACAGCATCTTCCTCGGCGTGAAGGTGCAGCGGTAGGACATCTTAGCCAAGTTCGGCCGCGACATCCCTTCCTTCGTCATCCTTGGGCGGAGCTTCGCAAAGCGGAGCGTAGACCCAAGGATCCATGCCGCGACGGGTGCCAGGGTCGCCACGGTCAAGAATGGCCACCCCTTCCGTTCCGCCTACTTCGTTGCTCGGTGTGCCATTCCTAAATTCTTCACCGCAGCGAAGCTGAGAAGTCACGGCATGGATCCTTGGGTCTCCGCGACGTCGCTACGCTCCTGCTCCGCCCAAGGATGACGAAGGCATGATAGCCTGCTGCTGAGCAACCCTCCGGCAGCCAATACCCGCCTAGGAAGCAGCGCCGCGGCGCTCGGATGGCTTCATCTCATCGAGAAGCGTGCGGATCACACCGGCCATGTTCTCGTTCATGTCGCTGCGCCACAGCGCGAAGGCGACATTGGCCTCGACAAAACCTTCCGGCGATCCACAGTCGAACGTGCGGCCCTGATAGTGATAGCCGTAAAAGGGCTGCTGCTTTTCCAGCTTCAGCATGGCGTCGGTGAGCTGGATCTCGTTGCCGGCACCCTTTTCCTGGCCTTCGAGAATCTTGAAGATCTCCGGCTGCAGGATGTAGCGGCCGTTGATGTAGAGATTGGACGGCGCGGTGCCGGTCTTCGGCTTTTCCACCATCTCGGTGATGCGGAAACCGTGATGCGTGTCCTCGCCGCGGCCGACGATGCCGTATTTGTGGGCGTCGGCGGGATCGCATTCCTGCACGGCGATGATGTTGTTGCCGGTCTCCTCGTAGAGCTCGACCATTGCCTTCATGCAGCTCTTCTCCGACTGCATGATCATGTCGGGCAGCAAAAGCGCGAAGGGCTCGTCGCCGACGAGCTCGCGGGCGCACCAGACGGCGTGGCCAAGCCCCATCGGCACCTGCTGGCGTGTGAAACTGGTCTGCCCCGGCGCCGGCTGCAGCCGCTGCAGGCGGGCGAGCTGGTCGTCCTTGCCGCGCTGGGCCAGCGTGTCATAGAGCTCGAACTGGATGTCGAAATGGTCCTCGATGACGGCCTTGTTGCGGCCGGTGACGAAGATGAAATGCTCGATACCGGCCTCGCGCGCCTCATCCACCACATACTGGATGACCGGGCGGTCGACGACGGTCAGCATTTCCTTGGGGACAGCCTTGGTGGCCGGGAGAAACCGTGTGCCGAGACCGGCGACCGGGAAGACTGCCTTGCGAACTCTCTTCATGCTTTCAATTATCCGTTTGATGGCCGGCTCCGCAATCCCCGTTTCAAGACATTTTCACGCCGGAATTTGGGACTACTGGGCAACTGAGGGGAATGTCCACCGGTAAAGCTT